>NZ_JABEKS010000001.1:1317908-1647385 GCF_012985205.1 Planctomonas sp. JC2975
CCGGGCATCCGCTACGTGATCGACGCCGGAACGGCGCGCATCTCGCGGTACTCGACAAGGGCGAAGGTGCAGCGACTGCCGATCGAGGCCATCTCGCAGGCGTCGGCGAAGCAGCGCTCAGGGCGCTCGGGCCGCACGAGCGACGGTATCGCGATACGGCTGTATTCCGAAGAGGACTACGAGAAGCGGCCGGAGTTCACGGAGCCGGAGATCCTGCGCACGAACCTCGCCGCCGTCATCCTGCAGATGATCTCGCTCGGGCTCGGTGACATCGAGGCCTTCCCATTCCTCACCCCTCCTGATTCGCGCGGTGTCAAGGACGGCCTCGACCTGCTCGCGGAGCTGAACGCAACGCACCGTACGGAGCACGCCCCCGACAGCGGGTCGACGGCGAGCATCAGGTTGACGAAGACGGGGCGCACCCTCGCCCGCTTGCCCATCGACCCCCGCTTCGGACGGATGCTCGTCGAGGCCGGCCGACAGGGCGTCGTTCGCGAGGTAATGGTCATCGTCGCGGGGCTGACCATCCAGGACCCTCGGGAGCGTCCTCTCGAGCGCAGGGCGCAGGCGGATCAGCAGCACGCCAGGTTCACGGATCCGACCAGCGACTTCCTCACCCTGCTGAACCTCTGGAACCATCTGGAGGACAAGCAGAGGGAGCTCGGATCCAGCGCGTTCCGCCGCCTCTGCAAAGCGGAGTACCTCAACTACCTGCGCATCCGCGAATGGCAGGACCTGTACCGGCAGCTTCGCCGCACGGCGAAGCCGTTGGGCCTGGCACCTGGGGACCCGAAGGTCGACGGCGACGGCATCCACCGGTCGCTGCTCTCGGGGTTGCTCTCGCACATCGGACTCCGCGACGCCCAGAAGAAGGACTACGTCGGCGCCCGCAACCAGCGCTTCCTGGTCTTCCCGGGATCCGTTCTGGCGAAGAAGCAGCCGCAGGCCGTGATGAGCGCGGAGCTCGTGGAGACGAGCCGGCTGTTCGCCAGGATGAACGCGGCCATCGACCCGGCATGGGCGGAGCCGCTCGCGGGCGACCTGGTGCGCCGCAGCTACAGCGAACCGCACTGGGAGAAGCGACAGGGATCAGCCGTCGTCTACGAGAAGGTGACGCTGTTCGGCGTGCCGATCGTGCCACGGCGGCGAGCGCAGCTCAGTCGCATCGACGCTCCGCTCGCCCGCGAGCTGTTCATCCGGCACGCCCTCGTCGGCGGCGAATGGCCAGGCGACACCCGCGATCACGCGTTCGACTTCCAGCGTGCGAACGCCAGACTCCGCGCCGAGCTCGAGAAGGTGGAGGAGCGCACGAGACGGCGCGACATCCTGCTCGACGACGAGGCGATGGTGTCGTTCTTCGAGCGACGCATCCCGCAGGAGGTCACCGACACCCGCTCCTTCGAGGCCTGGTGGCGACAGGAACGGCGCACCGATGGGCGCCTTCTCACCATGCGCCGCGAGGACCTCGTCGACGACGTCGATGAGGCGAAGGTCGACGAGAACGCCTTCCCGCCGGTCTGGCAACAGGGCGATCAGCGACTCGCGCTGAGCTACCGCTTCGAGCCAGGCGAGGCCGACGACGGAGTGACGGCGCAGGTGCCGCTCGCGCTGCTCCCCCGCCTGAGCCCCGTCGGATTCGACGCCCAGTTGCCCGGACTGCGCACGGAGCTGATCACCGCGTTGATCCGCACATTGCCGAAGGCGTTGCGGCGCTCGGTCGTGCCCGCGGCCGACTGGGCGGCGCGCATCGCGGCCGAGCTTCCGACCGGAATCGGATCCGGCGCGGCCCAGGTCACCGCCGGAACAGGAACGGCGAAGTCCGCGCCCGAATCCGAGCCGTTCACGGCGATCCTGTCGCGCACCATCCGCCGTCTCACCGGAACGCCGGTGGACCCGACCGACTTCGACGTCGAGCGCGTTCCGCCGCACCTGCGAGTGACGTTCCGCGTCGTCGACGAGCGCTCCAAGGTGGTCGCGGCGGGCAAGGATGTCGTCGAGCTGCAGCGCAAGCTCGCGCCGAAGGTGCGCGAGTCGGTGGCCAAGGCATCCGTTCGTCGGCGGGATCCGATCGAACGCACCGGTCTCACCTCCTGGGACTTCGACGAGCTGCCGCGCTTCGTCGACACGGAGCAGGGCGGACGCGGAACGGGGATGCCGCGCAGCGTCATCCGCGGATATCCGACGCTCGTCGCGGAGAAGGGCGGCGTCGCGATTCGCGTCGTCGGCACGCAGCAGGAGCAGGAGCGGTCGCTCCCGGATGGCGTGCGCGCGCTCCTGCTGAACGTCATCCCCTCCCCCACCGGCTACGTGCAGGAACACCTCACCGGCGCCGAGAAGCTGGCGCTGGCCGCGAGTCCGTATCCGTCGACGAAGGCCCTGTTCGAGGACTGCCTCGCTGCGGTCATCGACGACGCGCTCTTCGAGGCCGCGCCGGGCGGGCTCGTGTTCACGCGCGCGCAGTTCGATGGCATCCGCGATCGCGTATCGACCAGCGTGATGGATGCCCTGTTCGACACGGTCTCACTCGTCGCGCGCATCCTCGCCGAGCATCGCTCGGCGGAGAAGGTGTTGTCCGCGACATCGTCCATCGCGCTGCTCGGAGCACTCACCGACGCCAAAGCGCAGCTCGCCGGCCTCGTCTTCCCCGGATTCGTCTCGCGAACCGGACGCGCCCAGTTGCGTCACCTGCCGCGTTACCTGCAGGCGCTGACGTGGCGCATCCAGCGGCTCCCCGACAATCCGGGACGCGACCGCGTGTGGATGACCGAGGTGCAGACCGCGATGGCGCGCTTCACGGATGCCGGCGGCAGCATCCCGCTCCCGCCGCACGCCAAGGCGTCCCTGGTGCACGCCCGCTGGATGATCGAGGAACTCCGTGTCGGCCTGTTCGCCCAGCACCTCGGCACGGCCGAGACGGTGTCGCTGCAGCGCATCCAGAAAGCGCTGGCCGCCTGACGCGAAGGTGCCCGTTCCGCCTCCCGAAAGTGCCCGTTCCGCCTCCCGAACGTGCCCCTTCCTCCCCCGGAACGTGCCTGTTCCTCCCCCCGAAAGTGCGCGTTCCGCCTCCCGAAAGTGCCCGTTCCTCCCCCTGAGGCTGCGCCTTCCTCTCGAGCGGATCACTCACGCGTGAGAGCATCTCTTGCCCGGGCCAGCCGGGTGCCCAGCCCGGGAGCAACGTCCGACGGCAGGTCATGGATCGGGAACCAGCGCACATCGAGGCTTTCGTCGCTGACCGTCACCACCGCATCCGGGTCGACGACCGCGACGAAGCTGATGTCCCAGTGCGCGGTGCAGGCGAACCGTCCGTGGAGTTCGTGACGTTCCAGATCCACAATCAGATCGGACGTCACCTCCAGGTCGTCGATGCCGGACTCCTCGCGCGCCTCCCGTTGCGCCGTTGCCACGATGGTTGCGTCATCCGCTTCGATGTGGCCGCCGAACTGCACCCAGAACCCGCCCTTCCTGTGGAAGCACAGCAGAGTGCTGCTCAGGTCGGGCGAGAAGACGAAGCAGGATGCCGTGACGTGCTCCGGTCCGCCGTCCCGCCGCAGCGCCGCATCACCGCGCGCCGACACGAAGCCGACGAACGCGTCGCGGACTTCCGACGGGCCGGCGGCGACAAGACGGGCGAGAGTGTCGTCGAGAATCATGCAGCCATTCTGCCGGGGCTCCGTGGCCCTATCCTCGCTTCATGGATGCCGATGCCTCGCACCCCGTGAACGACGACGGTGCTCTTCCGCGCCGTGATGACGGTCTTCGCCTCATCAGCGACGACGGGGCTGTGGAGATCCGCGACGCAGTGCCGGCGGATGCCGAAGCCATCGCCCGCGTTCATGTGGACACCTGGCGCGAGACGTACTCCGGAGTGCTCGCAGAGCGGTACTTCTCGGAGGAGGCGTACCAGGACCGGCCGCTGATGTGGACCGGATACCTCTCGCTGCGGCCGCGCCCCGGCCGGCTGTCCGTCGCCGTCCACGACGGACGCATCGTCGGCTTCGCCAATGCCGCCGACTCGGCCCTGCCCGCCGCCTCGCACGGAATCCCGCCGGCACGTCCGCTGCACCTGTTCGCGATCTACGTACGCGCTGCCGTCTACGGCACGGGAACCGGACGGGCTCTTCTCGATGCGGTGATCGGCGACGATCCGGCACAGCTCTGGGTGCTGCGCGGCAACGAACGGGCGATCGCGTTCTACGAGCGCAATGGATTCGCCTTCGACGGTGTCGAGTACCGCGATCCTGCAGACGACAGGATCGAGCTCCGAATGGTGCGATGACGGGCACCTTCCAGCGGAGGAACGGGCACCCTCGGGCGGAAGAACGGGCACCCTCGGGCGGAGGAACGGGCACCCTCGGGCGGAGGAACGGGCACTTTCGGGGAAGGACGGGAGCGTCGTCGGCGCTCGGGTCGCGTCCGCTCGGTTCGCTGGTATCCCATGTGCTGGGTACCCTGGACAGCGATGACGAACGGTGCCCCCTCGAATCACCCGCTTGAAGACGCCCAGGCGCGCGCCCTGCGCAGCGGCGACGTGCCGGAAGCGCTGCGCTCCGACGTGCGCTTCCTCGGTGAACTGCTCGGCCGTGTGCTGATCGAGTCCGGCGGGCAGGACCTGCTCGACGACGTCGAGAAGCTGCGCGCGCTCACGATCGATGCCTACGAACGCAAGGGCGAGGCGTCCATCGAAGACGCTGAAGCCCTCGTCGAGGGCTTCAGCCTGCAGCGCGCCGAGCAGGTGGCGCGCGCGTTCACGTGCTACTTCCACCTCGTGAATCTCGCGGAGGAACGGCACAGGGTACGCGTGCTGCTCGCCCGCGACCCGTGGGCGACGGACGGCCACCGTCCCGCCGAATCCTTCGCAGCCGCGTTCGCCGCCGTCAGCGCCGAGCTGGGCGACGAGGAGGCCAGGGATCGCGTCGAGAACCTCGAGTTCCGTCCCGTGCTCACCGCGCACCCGACCGAGGCCCGTCGTCGTGCGATCGCGTACAGCATCCGCCGCATCAGCGACCTCGTCGCAGAGCACGACGATCCCCGCCTCGGCACGCTGGCCCAGTCGGAGAACGAACGCCAGCTCCTCGCCGAGATCGACACCCTGTGGCGAACTGCGCCGCTGCGGTCGACACGCCCCACCCCGCTCGACGAGGTGCGCACGGCGATGAACATCTTCGACCAGACCCTTTTCCAGGTGATCCCGCAGGTCTACCGTCTCATCGACGAGCGTCTTGCCGGACCGGACGCCTCCCCGCGCCGCCCCGACGCACGGGCCTTCGTGCGCTTCGGATCGTGGATCGGTGCCGACCGCGACGGCAACCCCTTCGTGACCGCCAAGGTGACGCGCAAGGCTGCGGCGATCGCATCCGAGCACGTGCTCCTCGGACTCGAACGCGCCACGGACCGGATCGGACGCACCCTCACCCTCGATGCCGGCGACACCCCGCCCAGCCAGGAACTGCAGGAGCTCTGGCGACGCCAGCGCGCCCTCGCAGAGGACCTCACGGCCGACGTCGCCACCCGCTCGCCCAACGAGCCGCACCGCCGAGTGCTGCTGGTGGTCGCCGAGCGGATCCAGGCCACACGGCGTCGCAACGCCGACCTCGCCTACGAGAACCCGGATGCCCTCCTCGACGACCTGAGGATCGTGCAGCGCTCGCTCGCCGAGGCCGGTGACCTGCGCAACGCCTACGGAGAGGTGCAGCACCTCATCTGGCAGGTCGAGACCTTCGGATTCCACCTCGCAGAGCTCGAGGTGCGCCAGCACTCCAAGGTGCACCGTCAGACGCTCGAGGCGATCGCGGCCGGAGCGCACGGCGACGACGACCTCGACGAGATGAGCGCAGAGGTCCTCGACGTGTTCCGCGTGATCGCGCACCTGCAGAGCAGGTACGGCGTGGACGCCGCCAAGCGCTACATCATCTCGTTCACGCAATCCGCCGACGACATCGCCAATGTGTTCCGGCTGGCCGAGCACGCACTCGGGTCAGCGGAGGCTGCACCGGTGCTCGACGTCATCCCGCTGTTCGAGACGTTCGACGATCTGAACGCGTCGACCGAGATCCTCGACCTGATGATCACCCTCCCCGAGGTGCAGAAGCGGCTGGAGCAGACCGGCCGGCGCCTCGAGGTGATGCTCGGCTACTCCGACTCGTCGAAGGATGTCGGTCCCGTCTCGGCGACCCTCGCGCTCTACGACGCCCAGGCCCGCATCGCGCAGTGGGCGAAGCGCAACGACATCGTCCTCACGCTCTTCCACGGACGCGGCGGAGCACTCGGACGCGGCGGCGGACCGGCCAACGAGGCCGTGCTCGCACAGCCGCCGGGATCCGTCGACGGCCGGTTCAAGCTCACCGAGCAGGGCGAGGTCATCTTCGCCCAGTACGGGGATCCGGTCATCGCCGTTCGCCACCTGGAGCAGATCGCCGCGGCGACGCTGATGGCATCTGTCCCCTCCATCGGCGAACGGAACGCGAGCGCCGCCGCCGAGTTCGCACCGCTGGCCGCCCAGCTCGACAAGGTCAGCAGGGAGCGCTTCTACGAACTCGTGCGCGCTGACGGATTCGCGCCGTGGTTCGGCCGCGTCACGCCGCAGGAGGAGATCGGACTACTGGCACTCGGATCCCGTCCGGCACGCCGTGGGCTCTCGCTCGAGTCCCTCGAGGACCTGCGCGCGATCCCGTGGGTCTTCGCCTGGACGCAGGCCCGCATCAACCTCACCGGATGGTTCGGGCTCGGCTCGGCGCTCGCCGCCGTCGGCGATGAGAAGCTCCTGCGGGACGCCTACGACCGGTGGCCGCTCTTCCGCACCATGATCGAGAACGTCGAGATGTCGCTCGCGAAGACCGACGAGCGCCTCGCCCGCCGCTATCTGGCGCTCGGTGATCGCGACGAGCTCGCGCAGCTGGTGCTCGACGAAATGGCGCTGACGCGCGAATGGGCGCTCAAGACGAGCGGCGCATCCGAGCTCGTCGCCGGCCGCCCCGTGCTGAGCCGGGCCGTACGCCTGCGCAGCCCGTACGTCGACGCCCTGTCGCTGCTGCAGCTGCGCGCATTGCGCGCCCTGCGCTCCGACGCGGATGCCTCCACCATCGACGAGACACAGCAGGACGAGTTGCGCCGCCTGCTCCTGCTCAGCGTGAACGGAGTCGCGGCCGGCCTGCAGAACACCGGCTGATCTGCGTTGTCTTGCGCGCCGCTCCCCGCGCGGCGCGCCGCAGTCAGCGCCCTGCACGGCTGCGTTCGGCGGCGTACACGCCGCCGCCTCGTGGAGCGTGTCGCGCCCCCGAGACACTGACTTGTCACGAACTCCTTCTCAGCATGAAGGGCGCCGCGGCGGAGTCCGGAAAGGGCTCCGCTCCCAGCTCCAGCGCGCCCTGGCTCAGGCGACGGTGATTCAAGACTCCCGCGACGGTAGGCTCACGGAGAGACATCCTGTCTCGGGCGGAGGTCTGCGTGCGCGCAACGGTGAAGGACGTCGCCGCCATGGCAGGCGTGTCGCCGAAGACCGTCTCGAACGTGATCAATGGCATCGTCTTCGTGCGTCCGGAAACCCGGGAACGCGTCGAGAAGGCACTGACCGAACTCGACTATGTGCCCAACCTGAGCGCACGCGGGCTGCGCAACGGACGAACGGGCGTCATCGCACTCGCCCTCCCCGATCTCGCCACCGCATACTCAGCCGAGATGGGCCACCACTTCGTGGAGGCCGCACACGATCGCGGATGGGCCGTGCAGCTCGAGGAGACCGGCGGCCGTCCGGAGCGCGAGGAGCTGCTCCTGTCGCGCGCAAGGGCGCACCTTGTCGACGGCCTGGTGCTCAATCCCGTGGTCTCGGACGAGTTCGCGCTGCCCGACGATCCCTCGCGCATCCCCGCCGCCGTCGTGATCGGCGAGGTCGAGCAGAAGCGGCTCGACCAGGTGCGCGTGGATCCCGTGCGGGCGGCATATGACATGACGACGCTGCTCCTCCAGGCGGGTCACCGGCGCATCGCCGTGCTCGGTTCGCCCGTGACGTCGGCCACGTTCACCGCCCGGCTGCGCACCGTCGGTTACCGGGAGGCGCTGGCGGATGCCGGCATCCGGCACGACCCCGCCCTGGAACTCGGCTGCGACGACTGGTCACCGCGCGGAGGTGCCGCGACGCTCGCAGTCTTCCTCGAGCGCAACCCGCTGCCCGACGCCTTGTTCTGCTTCACGGACTCGCTCGCCATCGGCGCCCTCAGCGAGCTCTGGCGGCGCGGCATCCCGGTGCCCCAGGCCGTCTCCGTCGCCGGATTCGACGATGTCGCGCACGGCGAGTTCGCCAGTCCGCCGCTCACCACCGTGTCGTTCGACAAACGCGCCTTCGCGGATGTGGCGCTCGACCGCCTCGCCGACCGCATCTCGGACCCGGCGCGTGCGGCCTCCGTCACGACCGTTCCGCACCGGATCATCGAGCGCGACAGCACGCGCTGACCCGGGCACGGCTGCAGCTCTCCGGTCGACGCCGCCCGTCTTCACGACGGAGGACGCCTTCTGGCTGTTCGATGGCGCGAGGTTCAGCCTCGTCCTGGACTGCACGGCTCACCGAGGGTGGCTGTGCAAACGGGCGATGGGCTCGCGTGGAGCGTCAGTGCCCTGAGGCGGTTGCTCGCGCACAGCCGTTCGGAGCGCTGACGGACGAGGACCGGATGCCTGCGCCCAGACATCCGGTCCCCTTCCCCGGCATGTGCGTCGTGGTCCGCCGGGCGGACCGGGACGTCAGCCCTTGAGGCCGCTGCCCGTGACGCCCTCGACGATCTGACGCTGGAAGATCAGGTACAGGATGATCAGCGGCAGCGCCGCGAGGATCGCTCCCGCCTGGATGTCGGCGTAACGCTGCCCGAAGCTGCCCTGCACCGTGGCGAGCCCGACCGGGATGGTCATCAGGTTCGGGTTGGACAGCACGAACAGGGGCAGCAGCAGGTTGTTCCAGACGCCGACGAACGTGAGGATCGTCACCGCCGCCAGCACCGGACGCGACAGCGGCAGCACGACGGACCAGTAGATCTTCCAGAGGCCTGCGCCGTCGATCCGCGCCGCTTCCTCGAGCTCCCGGGGGATGCCGTCGAAGAACTGCTTGAAGATGAACACCGCGATCACCGCCGGCACCTGCGGGAAGATCACCGACCAGTAGGTGTTCAGGAGGTTCATCGCGTTGAGCTCCTGGAAGATCGGCACGATGAGCACCTGGCTCGGGATCATGATGCCGAGCACGATCAGCAGCAGCACGACGTTCGAGAACCGGAACCTCAGCCGCGACAACGCGAACGCTGCCATCGACGCGAAGAACACGGTGAGCACCGCCGTGAACACCGAGGTGATCGCGCTGGCGATGTACCAGTTCCAGATGTCGCCCGCCTGGAAGTACGACGCGTAGGAGGCGAGCGTCGGGTTCCAGTCGCCGAGAATGGCCGACGCGCCGAGGGCTGCCGTGCCGTTGTCGGTGAGCGAGGTCTTCAGTGCGAAGAGGCTCGGGATCAGCCAGACGATCGCGAAGACGATCAGCACGATGAGCGCGACGATGTTGAACGTGCGCCCGCTCACGCGCGTCGACGGCGCCGTGCGCGCCGGTGCCGCTGCGGAGATCGGAGACTTCATGCGGGGACGTGCGGTCGTAGCCGACATGTCAGGCCTCCTTCTTGGCCGCAGAGCGATCGGTGAGCTGACGGATGATCGCGATCACGATGATCACGATGAACAGGAGCACGCTGGCGGCTGCCGCGGCGCCGAGGCGGTTGTCCGTGAATCCGGTGTTCGTGATGAGCTGCAGGGAGACCTGCGTCGAGATGCCGGGGCCGCCTCCCGTCATCAGGTAGACCTGGTCGAAGATCTTCAGGCTGGCGATGATCTGCAGCAGGATGACGAGGGTCGTCGTCCTGCTCAGCATCGGGATCGTGATGTAGCGGATCTGCGACCACGTCGACGCTCCGTCGACCGCCGCCGCCTCATACAGCTCCCGAGGGATGTCCTGGAGTCCGGCCAAGTAGAGCACGTAGTTGAAGCCGAGCGTCCACCAGACCGTGGCGATCGCCACGCCGATCATCGCGGTGTCCGGGCTGGAGAGCACGCCCGATCCGGGGTTGATGCCGAACCAAGTCTCCACCAGCGCCCAGAGCCCCGTGCCCGGCGTGAAGACGAACACCCAGATGAGGGAGATCGTCGCCGAGGGGAGGATGAACGGCAGGAAGAACGCGAGCCGGTAGAACCACTGACCCCGATTCATCCGGTTGGTCAGCACCGCGAAGATGAACGCGAGGATGACCAGCGGCGGGGTGGTGTAGAGCGTGAACTGCAGCGTGTGCCACAGCGAGTTCCAGAAGTCCGGCCTGGAGAGCATCTCCTCGTAGTTGGCGAGACCGGCGAACGATCCGAGGCCCGTTCGCACCATCGACGTGTTGAAGAAGCTCATCACGAGCATGTAGATGGTGGGCCCCAGGAGGAACGCCAGGTAGAAGATGCCGAACGGGGCGAGGAAGAGCCAGGCGCGGCGTCCGTCCTTGCGCTGCATCGGCGAATGGGTCAGGCCCGTACTGCTCGCGGCACGGGGCCGGGGTCGGGCGGCGGTTGCGGTGGTCACGACGTTGGTACCTCCGAGTGAGGAAGGGGATCAGAGGGGGCTGGGGGTATTGAGGTACACCCCGAGCTGGTCCTTCATGGCCTGCAGGGCCTGTTGAGGAGTCAGCGAGAGCTGCTGCACGAGTCCGAGCTGGGCACCGACGATGCCCTCGAACGTGGATCCGGAACCGCCGTACCACGCCGGGTCGTCGTAGACGGCGCTGGATGCGACGGAGGCGTAGTCCGACTGAGGGGTGAGCGCCTTGTACGCCGAGCTCTGCGCAACACGCTGGAACGCCGGGATGTGTCCGCCCTTCGCCCAGGTGAGGCTCTGATCGAGCATCGAACGGATGAACAGCATCGCCTGTTTGCGCTGCTCCGGTGTGCGGTCCTTGCGGGGCAGCACGAACGTGTGCGAGTCGGCCTGCGTCGCCGCCTTGTCCCAGAGCGTCGGCACCGGGACGATGCCGAACTTCAGACCCTTCACCGATTGCGCCGTGGTGATCTCCCACTCGCCCTCGAGGTAGAGCCCCGACTTGCCAGTGAACATGTACGACTCGGCGGTGGCGTAGTCGAGGGCCTGGTTGACCCAGCCCTTCTTCACCCACGACTGGAGCCGGCTCGTCACATCGTTGTAGACGTCCTCGTTCACCGTCAGCTTCGACCCGTTGTCGGAGAGGAACGGCGTGGCCGCCGAGTGCTGGTTGTAGAACGTCCAGAACACGCGCCACGGTGTCGCCGTCTCGCCCGCGACGTTCGCGATCGTCATCGCAGCACCCTTGGTGACCTTGCTGATCGCCGCGAGCGCCGACTCGAAGGAGTCCATGTCGTTGAGCTTCTTCATCACGCCGTCCGAGTCCAGCAGGCCGGCCTTCTTGATGACGTCCTGGTTGTAGAACATGACGAGCGGATGCGTGTCCAGGGGCACCGCGATGTTGTGGCCGTTCGTGCGCTGGGCATCCCATGGCCGCTTGCTGAAGTCGGCTGAGCTCAGTCCGACGGATGCCAGGTCGTCATCCGTGATCGGCTCGAGGAGTCCGCCGTCCCAGAGCGGCTTCGCCCTGGTGAGGTGCGAGACCGCGACGTCCGGCGGCTTGTTGCCGACCGTCGCCAGCGTCACCTTGGTGTAGTACGGATTGCCCCACGCGAACGTGGTGGACTGCAGGGAGTCCGCGCCGTACTTGTCCATGTAGCCGGATTCCATCGCCTGCATGCGAGTGCCGTCGCCGCCGCCGAACAGGTTCCAGTAGACGAGTGTCGAGGTGGGAAGCCGCGTGCCGAACAAGCCGGCGGCCACCGTCTGGCCGATGTTGCTCGAGCATCCGGCGAGGAGTGGAATCGTCGCGGCGCCCAGGCCGGCCGCGAGGAATCCGCGGCGGCTCAGGCCCGTGCTGCTTCGTGCCATGTCGATGACGACCTCCTTGTCGTGGTGCCGCCGTCGGCGGCTGTGGGGTGCGGCGTCAGCGGTCGTTCGTGACGCCGGTGTTGGTCGTCGCCCTGCCTGCAGCACGCGCCGCACGGATGCCTGGGTGGTGGCATCCGTGGTCCCGGCAGTCTTCGTCAGGCATGTGCGATCTCCACGTCGAGGGCGTACCGCCCGCGAGCGGCCGAGGCCGGCCGCTCATTCCAACGTGGTAAAGGTAACCATCCGCCGCGGGCGGGTCAAGGGGCAATCGCGAACTCATGACGAAGGTGCAAAGGCGCCTTCGCATAGCAGCGTCGCACGCTTCTCGGTCCGTGTTCTCGGCGAATCTCGGCTGTCTCAGCATCGCTCAACGGAGTGCCTTCGACCCCGTTTCCTGCTCTCACTCCCCTCGGTTCGCCCTCCGCTTTCACTCTGGCTCCAACGATGTAATACTGTCGAGGTCGGATCGAAGACAGCGTCCTCGCGCCGATCCGACAGGGGCAACGACACGACGAAGGAGACCCATGTCACGCGCCAGCATCACGATCGATCGCGACTTCACCGTCGGACCGGTGCCGAGACGGATCTTCGGCAACTTCGTCGAGCACATGGGCCGCTGCGTGTACACCGGTATCTACGAACCAGGGCATCCTGAGGCCGACGAGAACGGCTATCGCCGTGACGTGCTCGACCTCGTGAAGGAGCTCGGCGTCAGCGTCGTGCGCTACCCGGGCGGCAACTTCGTGTCCGGCTACAACTGGGAAGACGGAATCGGGCCCGTCGAGTCCCGACCGCGCCGTCTCGACGGCGCCTGGCACACCGTGGAGACCAACGCGTTCGGACTCCACGAGTTCGCCGGGTGGGCGAAGAAGGCGAACGTCGAGATCATGGAGGCCATCAACCTCGGCACCCGCGGAGTGGACGCCGCCCGCGAGCTCGTCGAGTACGCCAACCACCCGGGCGGCACCTACCTGAGCGACCTGCGCAAGAAGAACGGCTCGGCTGATCCGTTCGGCATCAAGCTCTGGTGCCTCGGCAACGAGATGGACGGCCCCTGGCAGATCGGCCACAAGACGGCAGAGGAGTATGGCCGCCTCGCCCAGGAAGCCGGCAAGGCGATGCGTCTGGTCGACCCCTCGATCGAGCTGGTCGCCAGCGGCAGCTCCAACCGCGGCATGCCGACGTTCGGCAGCTGGGAGCAGACAGTGCTCGGCCACACGTACGACGTCGTCGACTACGTGTCGTTGCACGCGTACTACGAGGAGAAGGACGGCGACGTCGCCAGCTTCCTCGCATCCGGCGTCGACATGGACCTGTTCATCGACGGTGTCATCTCCACCGCCGACGCGATCCGGGCCAGTGGCAAGCACTCCAAGTACCTGAACCTCTCGTTCGATGAGTGGAACGTCTGGTACCAGACCGCCCGCGAAGGCGACGACCTGCCCGAGGCCATCGAGGCCAGGGGCGAGTGGCACGTGCATCCGCGCATCATCGAGGACGAGTACAACGTGACGGATGCCGTCGTCGTCGGCACCCTGCTCAACTCGCTGCTGCGTCACGGCGACCGGGTCTCGATCGCCAACCAGGCCCAGCTCGTGAACGTGATCGCGCCGATCCGCAGCGAGGAGAACGGGTCGGCCTGGCGTCAGTCCATCTTCTGGCCGTTCGCGCGGATGTCGGAGCTCGCGCGAGGCGAGATCCTCCGTCTGGCCACGACCAGCGACCGCTTCGACACCGCCAAGTACGGCGACGCCGACCTGGTCGACGCCAGCGCCACCTGGGACGAGGAAAGGGGACGCGTCGCGCTGTTCCTCGCCAACCGCGGACTGGATGAGGCTGCGGATGTCGCAGTCGCCCTGCGCGGATTCGACACCGGCCGCGTCACCCGCGCCGAAGTGCTGCAGATTCCAGAAGGTACGGACCGCTTCACCACGAACGACGAGCAGCACCAGGACCGCGTCGGGCTCATCCCGCTGAACGACGTGACGGTCGAGGCCGGCGCACTGCACGTGACGCTGCCCGCTCTGTCCTGGGCCGTCGTCGAGATCGAGGTGACGAAGGCCTAGCGCCCTCCCGTTCGTCGAGACGTCGGAAGACGCGATCGCACTCTCGAGTGGATCGCGTCTTCTGGCGTCTCGGCCCTGAACTCCTCCGTCCCGTGCCGTCGGCCGTCCGCTTCTAGGCTGGAGCGCATGCTCATCGTGCCCGCGTCGTTCCGTGCCATGCCGCGGTGGTGGCGCGACGATTCAGGCCGGGCATGGCTCGACGCACTCCCCGGCCTGATCGCCGATCAATGCGCGCTCTGGTCCCTGCAGGTCGACGGCGCGCCCATGCACGGCAGCAACGCCATCGTCGTCCCTGTGCGTCGCGGTGACGAGCCCTTGGCGCTGCGGATGGCACCGCCGGGAGACGACATCCGCGAACTGATCACGGCGCTGCGCCTCTGGGACGGACGCGGCACCGTGCGACTGGTGGACGCCGATGCGACCAGGAACGCGATGCTGATAGAACGGCTCGACGGATCCCGCCCTCTCACGCTTCTGCCGGTCCACGACGCGGTCGAAGTGCTCGCCGAGCTCTCCCGCGCGCTGGCGTCCCTATGCCCGACGACATCCCGACGACGCGCGGGATCGCCGCGTCACTCGCGACGGAGCTCGAACGCGACTGGACGGAAGCGGGAGAGCCCACCCCTCGCTCGCAGCTCGCTGTCGGCCAGCACCTCGCGGCCGAGCTCGCGACAGCACCTTCGGGCGCCGCCGACGCGTTCGCCGTGAACGGAGACTTCCACTTCGATCAGGTGCTCGCGGCCGAGCGCGCGGCATGGCTCGTCGTGGATCCGGTGCTCCTTCGCGGTGATCGCGAGTACGACATCGGGCGGGTGCTGTGGAGCCGCCTCGACGAGCTCCCGGATGACGGAGACGTGCGCGACGCGTTCGAGCTGTTCGTGCGAGTCGCGGAAGTTCCGCGCGATCGCGCCCGATCCTGGGTGGTGCTGCGCTCGATGTCCTACCTGACGTGGGGCATCCCCCGGGGCCTCACCGAGGATCCGGTCCGCTGCCGCCGGCTTCTCGACCTCTTCGCCTGAGGCCGGCCGACGACAGCGTCCCGGGTTGACGCCTCACAGCACCTTGGACAGGAACGTCTTTGTGCGCTCGTGCTGCGGATCCGTCAGCACCTGCTTCGGATCGCCCGACTCGACGATGACGCCGCCGTCCATGAAGACGAGGGAGTCGCCGACCTCGCGGGCGAATCCCATCTCGTGCGTCACCACGACCATGGTCATGCCGCTCTGCGCGAGTCCGCGCATGACGTCGAGGACATCGCCGACCAGCTCCGGGTCGAGCGCGCTGGTCGGTTCATCGAACAGCATGAGCTTCGGATCCATGGCGAGCGCCCTGGCGATCGCGACGCGCTGCTGCTGACCCCCTGACAGCTGGGACGGGTAGTGGCCGATGTGGCCGGCGAGCCCCACCCGGGTGAGGAGTTCCTTGCCGCGGGCCACGGCATCCGCTTTCGACATGCCGTTCACGCGGATCGGTGCCTCGATCACGTTCTCGAGCGCCGTCATGTGCGGGAACAGGTTGAAGTGCTGGAACACCATGCCGATGTCGCGGCGCTGCCTGGCGGCGTCGGCCGGCTTCAGCTCGAAGAGCTTGTCGCCCTTCTGCTGATAGCCGACGAGCTTGCCGTCGACATAAAGGCGGCCCGCGTCGATGTTCTCCAGGTGGTTGATGCAGCGCAGGAACGTGGACTTGCCGGATCCGCTCGGCCCGATGACGCACATCACCTCGCCGCGCTGCACCTGCAGCGAGATCGACTTCAGCACCTCGTTGCTGCCGAAGCTCTTCGACACCCCGACCGCGTTCACCATCGGAACGGACGCCTGTGCCGTGGCATTCTGACCGGTCTCGCTCATCGGAATCCTCCCGCGCCGCCTGTTGTCACAGCCGGGTCGACATCGACGCCCACTCCCACGACCGGGCGATCGCGACCTACGCCGCGGGAGAACCGCTTCTCGAGGAAGTACTGCCCGATCATCAGGATCGACGTGAAGAACAGGTACCAGAGCGATGCCACGATCAGCAACGGGATGGGCGTGAACGTCTCCGCGGAGATGTCGCGCGCCCGGCCGAACAGATCGAGCGTGAACGGCACCGCGGCCACCAGGGTCGTAGTCTTCAGCATCGAGATGACCTCGTTGCCCGTCGGCGGGATGATCACCCGCATCGACTGCGGGATGACGATGCGCCGCATGGTCTGCCACCACGACATGCCGAGGGCCTTCGCCGCCTCCTCCTGACCCGGGTCGACCGAGAGCAGGCCGGCGCGCACGATCTCCGCCATGTACGCGGCCTCGTTGAGAGAGAGTCCCACGACGGAGATGAAGAACAGCGGGGGCACCCACGTGATGGGGATGGTCGTCCACGTGTGCACGAACGGGATGCCGATCACGATCGAGTTGTAGATAAGCGTGATGAGACCCCAGAACACGAGCTGCACGTACACCGGGGTGCCGCGGAAGATCCAGAGGTACAGCCAGGCGACGGACTTCAGCACCGGATTCGGCGACAACCGCATGACCGCGAGGACGAGCCCGAGGATGATGCCGATGACCATGGAGTACACGGTCAGCTCGAGGGTGATGAGGGCGGCCTGGCTGATGCGGATGTCGAAGAGGTACTTTCCGACGTCGGCCCAGCCGAAGGCCTTGCGCTGAGCCGCGTCCAGCACGAACAGCACGAGGAGCACGATGAGCACGATGGCGATGACGATGCGCCACGGATGCCGCAGCTTCACCGCCTTGATCGCTTCGGCTCGCTCCGTCGGCGTGCTGCTCGTGGTCGGCACGCCTGTCATCACGGTCGAAGGAGACGCTGCAGACGCGGATGCGGGGGTGGACGCCGCAGCGTCCACCCCCTTCCGTGCTTCCTCGCCCTGCGATGCGGCGTCGTCCGAGGCCGGACGACCCGATTCCGGGGAGTCGGTCATGACGTGGTTACTGCTTCGAGGCGGCGTTGACCGCGGCAGCGGTGACCGCTCCGTCGTCGACGCCCCACTTCTTCAGGATCTTCCCGTAGCTGCCGTCGTCGATGAGCGACTGCAGGGCGTTCTTGATCACGTCGGTCAGCTTGGAGCCCTTGTCGACCGCGATGCCGTATGGGGCCACGTCGAACGTCTCGCCGGCCTTCTGGATCTTGTCGCCCTGCTTCGCCACCGCGTAGTCGGTGATGGGCGAGTCGGCGCTCATGGCGTCGACCTGGCCGAGCACCAGCGCGTTCGTGGCCTGGTCCTGGCCGTCGTACTTCAGCACCTGGATCGCGGGCTTGCCGGCGTCGGTGCACGCCTTCGACTTCGCGGGCACCTCGTCGGTGTCCTCGTACGTGCCCGCCTCGACCGCGACCTTGAGCCCGCACGCGTTGTCCGGGTCGACGGTCTTGCCCTTCTGGGACGCCCAGAGCACGCCGGCGTTGTAGTAGTTGACGAAGTCGACCTGCTTCTCGCGCTCGGTCGTGTCGGTGAACGACGAGACGCCGATGTTGTAGCGTGCGCCAGTGATGCTCGGGATGATGTTGTCGAACTTCGCGATCGTGTAGTTCATCTTGACACCGAGCTTCGCGCCGATCGCGTTCGCCAGGTCGATGTCCCAGCCGATCGGGTTGCCGTTCGAGTCCTTGTACTCGTTCGGGGCGTACGTGGCGTCGACGCCCACGGTGATCTGTCCGGCCTTCTCGATGTCGGACGGAAGGGTCTTCGCGAGCGCGTCGTCCTTCTTCACGCCGTACGGGTTGGATGCGCCGGTCGTCGAGCCGGAACCGGATCCGCCCGAGTTGTCGACGCATCCGGTGAGCAGGAGTGCCGCCGCGACGGCGACCACCGGGAGCGCATATCGAATTCGCATGTGGGTATACCTTTCCTCGTCTTTGAGGCGCGACGTGCTGCTGTGTCCACGTCGACGGGATCGCCATAGGAGACGACTGACTGAGACGAAAGTCTACGTACTCCTGGAGCCTCGACTGTGACGATCCGGTCTCGAGCGCCTCTGACGCAAGGTTACGTTGCGTTCATTTCGTGAAGATTTCCCCGATACGCCGCTCGGGATCGTCGTCAGAGTCGCGGTCGCACGTCGTGGCTTGGAGCCGACACCGGCCAGAACATCCAGGCGCTCGACAATCTCGTGGTGAGCGTGTCGTACGGCGACACGATGTCCATCGGCGCGGTCGCCACCACCGCGGTGCCGGCTCAGCTGAACAGCCTCACCGGCTTCTGCGGATGCTGCGGCGCGACGGTCGCTTCCACCTGCTCCCCCTGGTCGAGCGTCTGCCTGATGCGCGCCTTCTCCCGCACGCTGGAGGTGATCAGCGGAAGACCGCGTCCGATGGACGTCTTGATCCGCTCGACCAGCAGCGGCGAGTCGATGGCGTATCCGTCGAAGTCGGACTCGTGCGCGTAGACGCCGACCGGGAGCGTCAGCGCCTGGAAGAAGCCGAACAGCGGACGCAGCTGATGCTCGACGATGAGCGAGTGGCGCTCACTGCCGCCGGTCGCCGCGAGCAGCACGGGGGTGTCGACGAGCGCGTACTGGTCGACGAAGTCGAAGAAGTGCTTGAAGAGTCCGGTGAACGAGGCGCGATAGACCGGGGTGGCCACGACCAGCAGGTCGGCGGTCTCGACTCTGCGGAGCTCGTCCTCGACGGAGCGCGGCAGGTCTGCGCGGTTGAGCACACCGGCGAACTGCGGGCCGACATCCGTGATGCGGATGACGTGCGTCTCGACGTCGAGCACCTGACCGAGCCGGCGCAGGATCTCGTCGATCAGCACGCCGGTCTTCGACGGATCGTGCAGGCTGCCGGAGACGGCGACGACGCGGAGCTTCTCGGTCATGACGGTCTGTCCTCTCGCTGAGGGAGACGGCCGCCGACGCGACCGCCGCACCGCCGACAACGACGACTGCCTGCAGCGGATGCTGTCCCGACGCTAGGCGGGGCCTCCCGCGCCCGCACTCGGCGCTGTCACGAGACGACTCCGACCGTGACGCTTCGTCATCCGTGGTCATCGGACGACGTTTGTGCGGCGCCTCAGCCTCGGACAACTCGATCCCTCAATGGCCTGAGAGTTCGAACAGATGGGATCGGCGCGCCGGCCCGTTCACCCGCAGGTCGACTCCGGTTCACGCGGATGTCGCGGGCGGGCGGAAGCGTCGGGCGCTGATCCTTTCCCTTTCCATTCCCGATTCTTGAACGACCGATAAGGAGAAGTGCCATGGGCATCCGCATCCGGAAGCTCCCGCTCGTCGCCGCCGGCGTCGTCGCCGCGCTCGTGTTCGGCGTCGGCGGCGCCGCCATCGCCCAGAGCGTCGACAACGGCTGGCCGTACGACACGACGAAGTCGAATGCCAGCGCCGACGGTCGCAGTTACACGCTCGCGGCGGTCGGCGACATCGCCTGCGAGCCCGACGATGACGACAACGCCGCCAACCCCAGCGAACTGAAGTGCGGCAGCCCGTCGCTCGGCGGATACGACGCCGAGTTCGCGACGGCGAAGCAGGCGGACGACATGCATCCGAACGCCGTGGCCCTGCTCGGCGACGAGCAGTACCAGGTCGGCAAGCTGAGCGACTTCGAGGGCTCCTTCGAGACGGCATGGGGCGGCCTCAAGTTCCTGGAGCGCCCGGCCCCCGGCAACCACGAGTACTACTCGTACACGAAGAAGGGCGACGACGAGGCCGCGCAGAACGGCAACGGCTACTTCGCCTACTTCAACGGTCACAACCAGGCAGGGACGCCCAACACTGCGGGCCAGGCCGGCGACGACACGGAGACGAACCAGGGCTGGTACTCCTACAACCTGGGCAACTGGCACATCATCTCGTTGAACGTCGAATGCAATTCCGCGGCGTTCGCCAACGACTGCTCGACGACGGATGACGGCCTCCTCGCCCAGGAGACGAAGTGGCTCGCGCAAGACCTCAAGAGCAACACGCGTCAGTGCACTGTTGCGTACTGGCACCAGCCGACGTTCAGCTCCACGACGGAGGCCACCCCGACGGTCGCCGCATCGGCTCCGGGCGCCGGCGGCCAGGAGGGTGCCGTCTCCGACGCGTGGTGGAACCTGCTGTACCAGAACCACGCCACGTTCGTGCTCAACGGCCACGAGCACGCCTACGCTCGCCTCAAGCCGATGAACCCGGCGGGCGAGTACGACCCCAAGCACGGCATCCCCGAGTTCATCATCGGCACGGGCGGCGAAGCGCTCGACACGACGGCCGTGGCCAGCAACGGCGCCTACGCCAACTCGAACGTCGTCACGGCATACGACCAGGGCTTCGGCGTGATGGACTTCACCCTCAAGCCGAACGGTTACTCGTATTCGTACAAGCCGGTGCTCGCAGGGCCGGGTGCCACGGCATCCGCTCTGGACTACAGCGACTCGGGATCGGGATCCTGCCGCGGCAACTCCTGAGTCTGGCCGGCGAACCGGTGGGGCGGGCTTCGAGTCGACCCGTCCACCGGTTCGCCGTCTTGCGCTTCAGGCGTCCCCGGCGGCATGCGGCCGTCGCCGGGTCGGCTGCTACCGTGGATCGGTCGGATCGTCGCAGGGGGAAGCATGTCGCAGATCGTCGATTTCGAGAACGTGTCGACGGCAGGACTGGAGTCCTCGCCGGTCGCCGAGGCCCTCGCGGGACTGCGCGCGAATGAGGCGCGCTACTTCAAGAACAAGTACGACCACGTCTTCACGGTCGACAAGGCCGCCGACGCGGCGGCAGCCGTGGAGTGGGTCAGTCGCATCCTCGACGACGAGCGCGGTATCGTCATCGCCTCCCCCGCGCTGGAGGCGACCGCGTTCGAGGTCGACGGAATCCGGATGGCGTACGTGTTCTACGAATCCGGCCTGTCCATCAACGTGATGTACACGATCGCCGACGCTGGCAAGCGTGCCGTCGGTTTCAAGCTCTCCGAGGGCATGCAGATTCCGGACGAGCTGTCGTCCTTCAAGTTCGCGCGGCAGAAGTCGCGGTTGGCAGGCACCATCCGCGGCTCGTTCTTCGTCATCAAGGGCGAGCACTGAGGCGCGGGCGAGCCGGTCGCTGACGCGAACCGGCTCGCCGACTCGGCTCTAGGCTCCCGTGACCAGCTCCTGCAGCGCGGCCCGGCGCTTCGCCTGCTCCACCGGATCCGGTACGGGCAGGGATGCCAGCAGCCGGCGCGTATAGGGATCCTGCGGCGCTCCGAGCACCTGCTCGCCGTTGCCCTCCTCGACCAGCCGGCCGTGGTGCATGACGGCGATCCGGTCGGCGACGATGTCGACGACCGCGAGGTCGTGGCTGATGAACAGGCAGGCGAAGCCGAACTCCCTCTGGAGGTCGGCGAACACCTCGAGCACGCGCTGCTGCACGGAGACGTCGAGTGCGCTCGTCGGCTCGTCGGCGATGAGCAGGGGCGGCTTGAGCGCGATGGCCCTGGCCAGGCTCGCGCGCTGACGCTGGCCGCCGGAGAGCTCGTGCGGATACCTGTCGCCGTACGAGCGAGGCAGCTGCACGGCCTCGAGGAGCTCGTCAACGCGTTCTCTGACGTCGGCGGCGTTGCCGGCCTTGCCGTGCACGATGAACGGCTCTGCCACGCACTGCGCGATGGTCAGCAGCGGATTGAAGCTCGACGCGGGGTCCTGGAACACGAATCCGATCCGGTCCCGAACGGGACGGAACGTGCTCTCGCGCACGCCGTTCATCTCGTGTCCGAGCACGGACAGCGATCCGCCGGTCACCCTGGTGAGGCCGGCGATGGCGCGCCCGATGGTGGTCTTGCCGGATCCGGACTCCCCGACGAGCCCCAGCACCTCGCCGGGACGGATGGCGAAGTCGACGCCGTCAACGGCGATGAATCCGCGCTGCCCGATGCGCCCGGGGTACTGGATCTGCAGTCCGGATGCCTTGACCACCGGCTCGGCGTCCGTCCAGCCGTCGGGACGCGCCTCAGCGCGCTCCCTGGCGGTGACCGTTCCCTCGCCGATGCGCGGGACCGCGGCGAGCAGCCGCTTCGTGTAGTCCTCGCGCGGTGCGGCGAACAACGTGGAGACATCCGCCTCCTCCACGAGCTTGCCGTTGTACATCACGGCGACCCGGTCGGCGAGATCGGCGACGACGCCCATGTTGTGCGTGATGAGCACGATGGCAGAGCCGAATTCGACCCGGCACCTGCGCAGCAGATCGAGGATCTCGGCCTGCACCGTGACGTCGAGGGCGGTTGTCGGCTCGTCCGCCACGATCAGGCGAGGCCCGAGCACGAGCGCCATCGCGATGACGACGCGCTGCTTCTGCCCGCCGGAGAACTGGTGCGGGTAGTAGTCGACTCGCTCCTCGGGATCGGGGATGCCCACCTTGCGGAGGATGTCGATCGCTTGTGCGCGCGCGTCCTTCTTAGAGATCTTGCCGTGGGCACGCAGCCCCTCCGCGATCTGCCAGCCCACCTTGTAGACCGGATTGAGCGCGGTCGACGGCTCCTGGAAAACCATCGACACGGCGGGGCCGCGCACGGCTTTCAGCTGCTTGTTCGTCATGGTGACGACGTCCACCTCGCCGGCCGCCGTGTTCAGCAGCACGGCGCCGGACGACGTGGCGGTCTCCGGCAGAAGCCCCAGGATCGTGCGCGCCGTCACCGTCTTGCCGCTGCCCGACTCGCCGACGATGGCGAGCACCTCGCCCGGCGACACGTGCAGGCTCACGCCGTCGACGGCCTTCACCGCGCCGGCGTCGGTGGAGAACGACACGGTTAGGTCGTCGATGCGCACGGCGTTCCGTACCTCGTCGGCCGCGGCACCGGATGCCCGTGACGGCCTCTGCGCGTTGGTCGCGTTCACTCGCGCACCTCGATTCCCTGCTCCTCGATGCCTGCTCCCGGTTCGAGCCCTTCCAGGCCTCCCGGCGCCATGTTCGGGCCACCGGGAACGACGCTGATGTCCGCCGTCGCACCTGATGCCGCGGCGACGGCCCGCCTGCCGCGCAACCGCGGGTCTGCGAGGTCGTTGAGGCTCTCGCCGACGAGCGTGATGCCGAGCACGACCAACACGATCGCCAGTCCCGGATACAGCGCCGTCCACCAGATGCCGCTCGTTACATCGGCGATGGCCTTGTTGAGGTCGTAGCCCCACTCGCTGGCGGACGTCGGCTCGATGCCGAATCCGAGGAATCCGAGGCCGGCCAGCGTGAGGATGGCCTCTGACGCGTTCAACGTGAAGATGAGCGGCAGCGTCCGCGTCGAGTTGCGGAACACGTGCTTGAACATGATGCGGCCGGCCGACGCGCCGATCACCTTCGCCGACTCGACGTACGCCTCGGACTTGATGCGCACCACTTCGGAGCGGATGACGCGGAAGTACTGAGGGATATAGACGACCGTGATGGAGATGGCCGCGGCGAAGATGCCGGCCCACAGACCGGACTGGCCGCCGGAGATCACGATCGACATCACGATGGCGAGCAGCAGGGTCGGGAACGCGTAGATGGCGTCGCAGATGACGACCAGAACGCGATCGACCCAGCCGCCCAGGTATCCGGAGACCAGGCCGAGCAGCACGCCGGCGAAGATCGACAGCACGACGGCGATGATGATCACGAGGGCTGCGGTCTGGGCACCCCAAAGCACACGCGAGAACACGTCGTAACCGCCGACGGTGGTGCCCCAGATGTGTGCGGGGCTCGGCGGCTGCTGGGATCCGAAGTCCTTGCCGTCTGCACCGTGCAGCTGCGCGAATCCGTAGGGGGCGAGGACCGGAGCGAAGATCGCCACCAGGATGAACACGGCAGTGATGACGAGGCCGGTGACGAGCATCCCTCGCTGCACGCCGACCGATTGCCGCAGCTGATGCACGACGGGCAGGCGCGACCAGAGACTGCGCTTGGGGGCGCGCACGGTGGGCACGGTGGCTGTGGTCGCCATGTCAGTACCTCACTCTCGGGTCGATGAGCGCTGCAAGCACATCCACCAGGAAGTTCGTGATGGCGACGATGACGGCGAGCAGGGCGACGATGCCCTGCACCGCCACGTAGTCGCGAGCCTGCAGGTATTGCGCGAGCTGGAATCCGAGGCCCTTCCATTCGAAGGTGGTCTCGGTGAGCACCGCGCCGCCGAGCAGCAGAGCGATCTGCAGGCCCATCACGGTGATGATCGGAATGAGCGCCGGCCGGTAAGCGTGCTTGCGCACGAGCCGGAACTCGCTGACGCCGCGCGAACGTCCGGATGCGACGTAGTCCGTCGACAACGTGCTGATCACGTTGGTGCGCACCAGTCGCAGGAACACGCCCGCGGTGAGGAATCCGAGGGCGATGCCGGGCAGCACCGCGTGCGCGAGCACGTCGCCGACGATGGCCGGATCTCCCGTCTGGAACGCGTCGATCAGGTAGATGCCGGTCGGATGGTCGAGCGACTGCAGCGTGAGCTCGTTGGCCGTGGTGGCGCGCCCAGAGACGGGCAGCCATCCGAGCCACACGGAGAAGACCAGCTTGAGCAGCAGGCCGGCGAAGAAGACCGGCGTCGCGTAGCAGAGGATGGCGAAGATGCGCAGGGCGGCATCCCAGCCCTTGTCGCGCAAGTAGGCGGCGAGCATGCCCAGTGGGATGCCGATGATGAATGCGACGATCAGCGCGTAGAACGCGAGCTCGAGCG
This sequence comes from Planctomonas sp. JC2975, assembly GCF_012985205.1. Classification (NCBI taxonomy): domain Bacteria; kingdom Bacillati; phylum Actinomycetota; class Actinomycetes; order Micrococcales; family Microbacteriaceae; genus Planctomonas; species Planctomonas sp. JC2975. Next base: position 1,342,539 of record NZ_JABEKS010000001.1, read on the forward strand.
TCGCCGCCCCGTATGTGACCAGCACAGTCGTGACGGGCTGGTGGTCGCTGAAGGTCGTGCCGAAGTTCCCGGTGAAGATCTGCCCGAGGTACTCCAGGTACTGAACGATCAGCGGCCGGTCGTAACCGGCTTCGTGGATGCGCTTGGCCAGCTCGTCAGGCGGAAGCCGGCCGCCCTGCGCGGCGGTGATCGGGTCTCCGGTCGAGCGCATCAGGAAGAAGACGACGGTCACCAGGATGAACACCGTCGGGATGATGAGCAGGAAGCGGATGATGATGTACCGCAGCAGGCCGCCACCACGGCGGCCCGTTCGAGCGGAGGTTTGCGGTGCGGCCGATAGAACCGGATCCGGCTCGTCGAGGAGGGCTGTCATAGGCTTCTTCGGTTTGAAGCCCGTCGCGAAGACGGGCCCACCGATCCGGACCGCGACGACGTCGCTGGCCAGGATCGGCGAGGATGGAACATTTCGAGAGCGGGCGCCGTCGCGTGACGGCCGCCCGCTCTCGAACCTTACTTACTTCTTGTAGATCGACGCGATACGCAGCTTGAACGACGCGTCGAGCGTGAGGCCCTGGACGTTCGAGCCGACGACCGCCACCTGCGAGCCCTGGAGCATCGGCAGCGTGGAGAGGTCCTGCGCCACCTTGTCCTGGATCTGCTCGATCAGCTTCGTGCGCTCCGCCTTGTCCGTCGTGCCCACCTGCTGCGTGATCAGCTTCTGCACGTCGGGGTTGTCGTAGTGGTTCGACAGGAAGTTGTCCTTCGAGAAGAACGGCGTGAGGTAGTTGTCGGCGTCCGAGTAGTCCGGGAACCAGCCGAGCTGGTAGGCCGGGTAGACGTCGGCGACGCGGTCCTTCGTGTACTGCACGTACTCGGTGGACTGCAGGTTGACCTTGAACAGGCCGCCGGTCTCGAGCTGGTCCTTGATCAGCGCGTACTCGTCGGCGGACGACGGGCCGTAGTGCTCCGGGGTGTACTGCAGGCTGAGCGCGATCGGCGTCGTGACGCCGGCATCCTGCAGCGTCTTCTTCGCCTTGTCGAGCGAGATGCCGCCGCTGCCGTCGCCGTAGAGCGACTTGAGCGACTCGGTGGCACCGGTCAGGCCCTGCGGAACATAGGAGTACAGCGGCGTGTAGGTGTCCTTGTACACCTGGCTCGCGATCGCCTTGCGGTCGATGAGGTCGGCAGCTGCCTGGCGGACGGCGAGCGCCTTGGCCGGATCGGCCTCCGAGGTCTTGGCACCGTACGGCATCGAGTTGAAGTTGAACACGATGTAGCGGATCTCACCGCCGGGGCCGTCGACGATCTTGACCTTCTTGTCGGAGCGCAGGCTCGCGATGTCGGTCGCGGACAGCTGCCGGTACGCGACGTCGATGCCGCCCTGCTGGATGTCCAGCTTCATGTTCGGCGCGCTCGTGTAGTACTTCATGTTGACCGTGTCGGTCTTCGGCTTGCCGAGCAGGCCGTCGTAGCCGTCGAACGCCTTGAACTGGATCAGGTTGTTCACCTTGAACGACTTGATGTAGTACTGACCGGCGAAAGCGTCACCCTTGACGATGTCCGTGTCGGGCGTCACCTTGGTGGCCGAGAAGACCTGCTCGTCGACGATCGGTCCGGCCGGGCTCGAGAGCACCTGCGGGAAGGTCTGGTCGTTCGCGACCTTCAGGTGGAAGACCGCGGTCAGCTTGTCCGGCGTCGACACGCTGTCGAGATTGCCGAGCAGCGAGGCGGGACCGTTCGGGTCGTTGATCTTCAGCTGACGGTCGAACGTGAACTTCACGTCGGATGAGGTCAGGTCGTGGCCGTTTGCGAACTTCAGTCCGCTCTTGAGCTTGACCGTGTACTCCGTCGGCGAGGTGAACGACGCGGACTGCGCGATGTCCGGCTTCACGTCCGGGCTGCCGTACGGCGTGTTCATCAGGAACGGGTACACCTGGTTCATCACGGCGAACGATCCGTTGTCGTACGAACCGGCCGGGTCGAGGCTGGTCGTCTTGTCGGTGGTGCCGATCGTGATGGAGCCGCCCGAACTCGAGCCACCGGAGCCGGAGCATCCTGTGAGTGCGAGGGCGGATACGGCGAGCGCCGAGACGCCCAGCAAGACGCGGGCGCGGCGGGTAGATGCCGATTTCATTCGGTGGGGCCTCTCTGCTGACCGTTGAAAGTGGATCATCCTGCGAGCATGCACAGGTCACGGCACATGCTCAGGGGTTCTTATGTCCTAACACACGGCGAATCGTCATCGGCGACACAGCCCGGTATCGCCCACCGGATCGTTACTCGATGGAAACGCATACGAGACGATTCGTGCATTCGGATGCGCGTTCGCGCAAGATCCGTGCGCGGCCTTCGGCTTGCGCGCGCGGGTCTGACACGATGGGCGACCATGAGCACAACTGCCCGGGTCGCCGTGGACGAGATCACGATGCCTTCTGGCGATCTCGGGCCGACCGATCCGCTCCCTCCCATCGCCGGAAGCGGCGACCTGCACAAAGATGCCGGCGGCGAAGGTCTCGACGACGAGATGCGGTTCGGCCTCGGCTACGGCAAGGTCGACACGGTGCTGCCGTACCTGATGCAGGACGGTTACTCGCGCGACCTGGAGGAGCGGCGGCATCCGATCGCCGTGCTGGAAGACGAGCGGATGCGTGCCGAGTTCCTGATCGGACTCGGCGGCAGGCTGTGGTCGCTCGTCGACAAGCGAACCGGCCGCGAGCTGCTCCACAAGAACCCGGTGTTCCGTCCGGCGAATCTGGCGCTGCGCAACGCGTGGTTCGCCGGCGGCGTGGAATGGAACCTCGGGACGACCGGACACTGGCCGCTCACCTGCTCCCCGCTGCACACCGCGCGCGTTCGGCGTCCGGACGGCACAGAGGTGCTGCGCATGTACGAGTACGAGCGGATGCGCGGCCTCGTCGTGCGCATCGATGCGTCGCTCGCCCCCGACGCACCGCTTCTCGTCGTGACGGTGACGATCCGCAATCCGCGGGATGCCGAGGTTCCGGTCTACTGGTGGTCCAATATCGCGGTGCCCGAGCGGGACGACGTTCGTGTCGTGGCTCCTGCGGAGTCCGCGTACCGATTCGGCTACGAGGGCACCCTGTCGGTCGTGCCGTTCCCCGATGCTGCAGGCGACGGCGTCGACCGCAGCCACACCACGCGCTCACGCGATGCCGCCGACTACTTCTTCGAGCTGAACCGCACCACATTGCCGTGGATCGCTGCGCTCGACGGCGAGGGTGCCGGCTTGTTCCACGCGTCGACGCCTCGCCTGCGCGGACGCAAGCTGTTCCTCTGGGGATCCGGTGCCGGCAGCGCGCACTGGCAGCGCTGGCTCACCGATGGCGAGCATCCATACCTGGAGATCCAGGCGGGGCTCGCGCGTACCCAGCTCGAGCATCTGCCCATGCCGGCGAACTCGTCGTGGCGCTGGACGGAGGTCTACGGGCTCGCCGAAGCCGAAGCGGATGCCGTGCACGGCTCCTGGAGCGACGCGGTGGCAGCAGCGGCGAAGGCCGTGGAGCGGGTGGGTGCGCCTCAAGTGCTCGCTCGGGAAGAGGCGCGCGACGATCGGGACGACGAGGTCGTTGACGTGCTGCAGCGGGCATCCGGATGGGGTGCACTCGAAGACGCCCGTCGCGCGAGCACCGGCGAGCCGGCGCTGTCCACCGCGGACACGCCGTTCATGGCAGGCGACCTCGGACCCGAGCAAGGGTGGTGGCTCACCGCGCTGAACGGAGCTTCGCCGGACGACGCATCCGCGTCGGCCGATGCAGCCATCGATCCGACAGCGGCGCCGCTGTCGTACCAGTCCGACCAGGCATGGGCCGTCGCAGTGGACTCTACCGACGGATGGCTCGCGTTGCTCCACGCCGGAGTGTTGGCCATCGCCCGCGGAGACTGGGCAGCGGCGACCGACGCCTGGCGTGCATCCGCCGCCGACACGGACAACGGCTGGGCCTGGCGCAACCTCGCGGTCGCCGCGATGCGCGATGGCGCTCCCGCGGCCGCCGCGGATGCCTACGCGCACGCCCGCAGCCTGCTTCCGCACCTGCTCCCCATCAGCATCGAGGCCGTTGGCCAGCTTCTGGACAGCGATCGCGCGACCGACGCACTGACACTCATCGGGTCGCTGGACGCTGTGCACCGCACGGACGGTCGGATCCGCTATGCGGAGGCGCGGGCGTCCCTCGCCGTCGGCGATGTCGAACGGTGCGGACGCGTGCTCGACGATGGCATCGAGATCGCCGACCTCAAGGAGGGCGAGGCCTCGCTCGACGGCCTCTGGCTGGACTACCAGGTGGCCCGCCTCGCGGCGCTCGATGGTGTTCCGGCCGACGAGACGTTGCGCGCAAGAGCCGCTCGCGAGTTCCCGCCGCCCGCGCGCTACGACTTCCGCATGCACGTGGAGGACTGACCACCGCCCGTCGATCGGGATACGATCGGCGCATGCTCCGTCGCCTCATTCCCGTGCTGCTGACCGCGCTCGTCGCAGTCGCCGGGTTCGAGGTGACGCCGGGCGGCGCCGCGAGCCTGCTGCTGGCCGCAGCGCTCGCGGCAGCCGTGGCGACCGCAGCGGCGCGGATGCTCGCGCGCACCGCCGCGCGGACCCGTCCCGTCCGCATCGCCTCGGCCCGCGAGGCATGGCTCGACGCCACGGTGGCGCTCTCCCCCACGCATACGGATGCCCGCGCCATGATGCGTCCGCGGCCTCCGTCGATCGCATCCTGACGACGCCGCACGCCTGAGCCTTCGTCTCACGTCGGCGTCTCTGGCCGCGCGGCACTCGCGCGGAACGCGCCGATGCGCGTACTCGCCACCTTCTCCTTAGGAGACGTCAGGACTCACTTCATGGACCCGTTTTCCTTCCCGCCGTTCGCGGCGGTGCTGGGCGGAGCATCCGCTCTCATCACCTCGATGGCCGACACGATCGCCGGCGCCGTGCCGACCGGCGTCGCTGTGCTCATCGCCATCGCGATAGCCACGCTCGCCGTGCGCGCGGCGCTCATTCCGGTCGGCCTGTCGTCGGCGCGCGCGCAAGTCGCTCGCGCTCGGCTCGCACCGCGCATCCGCGAGCTGCAGAAGCGGCACGCGAAGGAAGCCCCCCGCCTCGCCAGCGCGACGCAGGAGCTCTACAGGGCAGAGGGCGTCTCGCCGTTCGCCGGCATGCTGCCTTCGCTGTTCCAAGTTCCGATCGTCTCCGTCGTGTACGGCGTGTTCACGCGGGTCACCATCGCGGGCCAGACCAACGCACTGCTCGCCCACACGGTTCTCGGAACACCGCTCGGGGCATCCTTCGCCGGGCTGGCGGCGGCAGGAGCAGTCGGCCAGCTGGTGCTCCCTCTGTCACTGCTCGTGGTGATCGCAGCGATCGCGCTTCTCTCTCGGTGCCTCGCCATCCGGAGCGCACGACTCATGGATCCCACGGCGCCCGATCCGACGCGCCTCGCGCGTGTCCTCAGCTGGCTGCCGCTGCTCGCTGTCGTCTTCGCCGCTCTGGTGCCTGTTGCGGCATCCGTGTACCTGGCGGTGTCGATGGCCTGGACCGGCGTCGAGCGGACGCTCGCCACGCGCCGCTGGCTCACGGTCTGAATGCCGCGCCCTCGAAGACGGAGACGCGCGCGATCCCGTCGACGCGCGCGTCGAGGACGGCCACGCCGTATCGACCGCCCTTCCACGTGACCAGGGCGGCCGGCTGTCCGTTCGCCACGGTCGGCTGCATCGCCCACTCGCCCGCCGTGCCGACAGCGGCCTCGAAAACGGATGCACAGGCATCCCGTCCACGGAAGCAGTCGCCGGACGGCATCAGCTCGAGGGAAGCGTCCGCTCTCAGCACGGCGAGGAGCGGGGCGACCTCGCCGCTCTGGAACGCCGTGATATAGGCGTCGAGGAGGCGCCGGGCGACGGGATCGAGGGGCTCGACCACGTCGTCCGGCGTGCGGCGTCCGTCGCCGAGTCGCGACCTCGCGCGCTGCAGAGAGCTCTTCACAGCGGCGACTGTGGTGTCCAGCATGAGCGCGACGTCGGCAGCGGAGAAGTCGAGCACCTCTCGCAACAGGAACACGGCTCGCTGGCGCGGACCGAGCAGCTGAAGCGCGGCGATGAACGCGAGCCGGAGGTCGTCGCCGTCGCCCGGCGCGGGCTGAACCCAACGTTCGGGTGCGTCGACGTCGGTCGGCAGATCGACGTCCGGTCGCAGTTCGAGAGGCAGCACGCGACGCGATCGGGAACGCAGTGCGTCGAGGCAGACGTTGATCGCGATGCGGTGCAGCCAGGTGCGCACCGACGAGCGGTGGTCGAAGCCGTCCCAGGCGCGCCAGGCCTTGAGCTGCGTCTCCTGGACCGCGTCCTCTGCATCGTCCCATGAGCCGAGCATGCGGTAGGCGTGCGCGACGAGCTCGTTCCTGAGGGACGCGACCGTGTCGTCGAACGTGGCGATCTGGTCGGTGCGCGTCTGCGCGAGGTCGCCTCGATCCGGTGTCACACGTTCAGTATCGACCGCAACCATGTCGCTCCCTCCGCGATCGCGTCGTCCGCGACCCGGGTTCGTCCCGCCGTCATCTGGAAGGTGTGCAGCTGATCCTCGTAGGCGTCCAGTCGCGTCTGCACGCCGGCGGAGTGCAGACGCTCGGCCAGCATCCTGCTGTCATCGAGCAGCGACTCCTCGGCGCCGACCTGAAGGTAGACCGGCGGGAAGCCACGGAGATCGGTGAACAGGGGTGCGGCCGCCGGGTCCCGTGGATCCGTGCCCGCCAGATAGCCATCAGCCAGAGCGCGCACCACCTCGCGGGTGAAGAACGGATCGGATCCGGTGTCGTACGACCCGCCCATCGCCTCGAAGTCCGTCGATGCGGACGCGAGGAGGAGTCCCGCCGGCATCGGCAGGCCATCGTCGCGGACCCGGGCGGCGAGGCCGATGGCGAGGGTCGCCCCGACGGAGTCTCCGACGATGGCGATCCGACGCTCGCCGGCCGGCTGCGCCTGGTCGCGGGAGCGCCGAGCGGCGGATGCGAGCAGTTCGCGATACGCCTCGAAGACCGTGTCCGGCTGCGAAGGGAACGTGTGGTCGGGGACAAGACCGTACTCGACCGCGAAGACCGGGATGCCGCTCGCCGCCGCCAGGTGACCGAACATGCGTTGGTGGGTGGTCGCCGATCCGCCGACGAAGCCCCCGCCGTGGATCGCGAGGATGACGGCATCCGAATCCGAACCGGATGCTGACGCGGACGCACCACTGGAGCTCTGGTCGGAAGTCCCGGGCCGGCTCGCGTTCGGCGTGAGCCAGAGCCCGGAAGGATGCGCCATCCGCTCGACGGTCACGCCCTCCGGCTGTGCGCCGAGTTCCTCCCACGTTGTCGGCTCACCGCGGGCGACGGCCTCCCAGTGCGCACGGTTGAGGCGTTCCGCGCCGAGATCCCGAGCAGCGGATCGCGCTGTCACGTCGGCCGAAGTGGCCGACGGTGCGGCCGTCGTCGTCGATGCTGCAGATGTGGTTGCTGTCGTCTTCACACAAGGACAGACGACGAACCGGGCCGCGAGGAATCGCGACGGCCGAACTCCGCCGAAGTTCGCAGCACTCGTCCACTGGCCGAGACGGATCGAAAAAGTTCCGGGCCACTGGTCCATTAGTCGACTAATGGACTAACATGATGACGTGTTCTCCGGAGATGCGCCGATCTTCCAGCAGCTCGCCGACAAGATCGCCGACGACATCGTGGCCGGCGTGTACCCGGAGGAGACAGCCGTTCCGTCGGCCACAGACTTCGCCACGTTCCATCAGATGAATCCTGCGACCGCCAGCAAAGGCGTCAACCTGCTCGTCGACCTCGGCGCGCTCTACAAGAAGCGGGGAATCGGCATGTTCGTGGCACCCGGCGCACTGGACCTGTTGCGCAAACTACGACGCGACGAGTTCCGGACGCGATACATGCGCCCGTTGCTCGACGAGGCGCGAATGCTGGGAATCGAACCACACGAGCTCCACTCGATGCTCGACGACGAAGAAGGGGGCCGGTCGTGACGAACGCGATCGATCTGCAGTCCGTCTCCCGCGCCTACGGCGGCGCGAAGGCTCTCGACGACGTGAGCCTCGCCGTTCCGGAGGGAAGCATCCTGGGCCTGCTCGGCCGCAACGGGGCCGGCAAGACCACGCTCATGTCGCTCGTCGCCGGACAGGACCGGCCGTCGTCCGGCACGGTGACCATCGACGGTCACCGGCCGTTCGAGAACGAGAGCGCGCTGCGGAAGACCATCTTCGTGCGCGACAACCAGCGCTACCCCGATCGCTACCGTCTCCACCACGTGCTGCGCATCGCACCGGCGTTCGCGCCGAACTGGAGCGCGGAGGTCGCCGCCGAGATCGTGGACGGCCTGCGAATCCCGGAGAAGACGCCCATCAAGAAGTTCTCCAGAGGCCAGCTCTCCGCGGTGGCGATCGTGCTGGGCATAGCGTCGCGCTCGCCGATCACCCTGCTCGACGAGCCGTACCTCGGCCTCGATGTCACGGCGCGATGGTTCTTCCACGACATCCTGCTGCGCGACTACACGGAGCACCCGCGCACGATCATCCTGTCCACGCACCTCATCGACGAGTCGGAGGCGCTGTTCGACAGGGTCGTGATCCTCGACCGCGGACGCGTCTGCGTCGACGCGGAGAGCGACGCCGTGTCGGAACTCGCGTTCGTCCTCAGCGGGCCATCGGATGCCGTCGACCGGCTCTCCGCCCCGCTCGACGTCCTCAGCGGTCACGCCGTGCCAGGTCTGAAGTCCGTGACCGTGCGCGGCTCCGCCGACGTAGACCTCCTCAGCGATGCCAGGGCGGCTGGCGTACAGGTCTCGCGCACGTCGCTGCAGGAGCTCGTCGCGGCATTCGGTGCGGATGCCCAGGCACCCGCCGTTGAAACCACTCCCTCGCAGAAGGGCACACGCCGATGAATACGGTCGTTTCAGCCGTGAAGCTTCATCTCAACCAGCGTCGGGGCACGTTCCTGACCCCGCTGCTCATCACCGGTATCGTCGCCGTCGTCTCGGTGCTGATCTCGCTCATCTTCTGGCGTGCTGGCAGCCAGCCCGGTTCGCCCGCCTGGGTCCTCTCCAGCCAGAGCAATCCGGGCATCGTGTACGCCCTCGGCGGGTTCCTCGTCTACTTCGGGGTGGCGTCGGTGGCGATGACCTATCCCTTCGCGCTCACCCTCGGATGCACCAGACGCGGTTTCGTCCTTGGAACCCTGGTCTGGGAGGCCGTCGTCTCCGCGTACGTCGCCGTAGTCTTCCTGGTCTTGAACGGCCTGGAGCAGGCCACCGACCACTGGTTCGTCGGCTTCTACGTCTTCGACATCTATGTGCTCGGAGCGGGGGATCCGTGGCGGCTTCTGGCCACCGTCTTCCTCGGAGTGCTGGGGTTCCTCGCCGTCGGAGGCGTGTTCGCCGCCTCGTGGGTGCGCTTCGGAAGTCGCGGTCCGCAGCTGCTCGCCATCGGATTGCTCGTCGCCATCGGCATCACGCTGATCCTCATCGTGCCCGATCTCGGCACGATCTTCGCGGGATTCCAGCTCTGGTGGCTCGCGGTCGCCGCAGGCGTCGTCATCCTGCTCGCTTTCGCCGGCACGTGGCTGTTCCTGCGCACGGCCGTCGTGCGATAGAGGACCCTTCCGACGGCAGTCCGGGCAACACGCCGCGGATGCCGGACGCCTCGCCGGAACGCGGCACGGACTGCCGCAGAAGCGCACGTGTTCAAGGACGCATAAGGAAGTGGTGCCCGGTACGGAGGCTATTCGGACCTCCGTACCGGGCACCGCTGCTCAGACGAGCCGGTGTCAGCTGCTCGCCTTCGCGTTGGACTCGTACGAGGTGTTGATCGACTCGAAGAAGTTGACCAGCTCGAGCGTGTCGTTGGCGGCAGCCATCCATTTGGCCGGGTTCGTCACGTTGTACTCCGCACCGAAGCCGAGCTCCTCGAGACGACGGTCGGCGAGGTACTTGACGTACTGGTTGATGTAGTTGGCGTTGAGGCCGAGGATGCCGCCGGGAAGCAGGTCGTTGTTGTACTGCTCCTCCATCTCCACGGCATCCAGGATCATCTGCTTGATCTCCGCCGCGAACTCCGGCGTCTGCAGGTCGGGGTTCTCCTCGAGCACCGTGAGGATGAGGTTCATGCCGAACTTCAGGTGCAACGATTCGTCGCGCACGATCCAGTCGATGAGGGATCCGAAGTTGCGCAGCAGGTTCCGCTGCCGGAACGAGAGCGCCACCATGAAGCCCGAGTAGAACCAGATGCCCTCGAGGATGATGTTGTACGCCACGAGGTTGCGGATGAAGTCCTGCTTGCCTTCTGTCGCGGTGATGTCGAGCTTCTGCTCCAGCATGCGCCGGATGAACTTGACCTCGAACTCCTCTTTACGCGCCATCGAGGGGATCTCGACGTGGGCGCCGTAGGCTTCCTCCCTGTCGATCGGGAACGTCTCGAGGACGTACTCGAACGACATCGAGTGGTTGGCCTCCTCCCACATCTGCTTGGCGAGGTAGAGGTGCGCCTCGGCAGCATTGAGATAGGGGTAGACGCCGAATGCGAGCGCCTTGTTCACGAGCAGCTCGTTCGGGTTGAAGTAGCTGACCAGGAACGTCACGGCGTGACGCTCCTCGTCGGTCATCTTCTTGAAGTCGGCGATGTCCTCGCCGAGCTGCACCTCGTTCGGGAACCACGTGTTCGCCACGGCCTGGTCGTACAGGTCCATCGCCCATTGGTACTTCACCGGCTTCAGCAGCAGGCCCTCTTCGATGCCGGTACCCAGAATGCCCATGTCGCCTCTCTTCGCTCTTCGTCTCGTTTGTCGCTCGGATGTCCTGTGCCTGACCGCCGACACGCGGTCGGCGCCGGCATGAAGGCGAAGGCCGGAACTGGCCCTCGCCTTCAGCTTCAGCCCTCAGGGGTCACTGGCAGGACTCGCATTGGAAGGCGTCCATCGGATCCTCCGGCACGAAGTACTCGCCGACGTACTGCGTGGTGGTCTGAGTTCCGTTGTCCATTACTTGTCTCCTCCAGTGGTGAGTCCTCCGAAGCCGAACCCGCGGCGGGCGGGAGCGGGTGCTGATGTCTGAGCAGGGGCATCCGCGGATCCTGCGCCGACACCGGCCGGCACAGCACCGAAGCCCTTGCGCGCTCCGCCGATCTCCTCGGCCTTGTTCACGCGCACGGTGGTCTGCTCCGCCTGGTGGCGGGGCTTCATGTGCAGGTAGTAGGTGGTCTTGACGCCGCGTTCCCAGGCCGCCGAGTAGATGTCGATCATGTCGCCGAGGTCGCGGGTCTCGAGGTAGATGTTGCGGCTGATCGACTGGTCGATCCACTTCTGCGCGCGGGCCGCGACCTCGAGGAACGCGTACGGCGAGAGCTGGAAGCTCGTCTTGTAGACGGCCTTGATGTCGTCGGGGATGTCCGCGATGCCCTGGATGTCGCCCTGGCTGCGCAGCACCTGCTCGCGCACCTTCTCCCAGAGTCCGTGCTGCTGCAGCGCGTTCACCAGGTTGCGGTTCACCTCGAGGAACTTGCCGTTCGAGGTGGAGCGGCTGAAGATCTGCGAGAACTGCGGGTCGAATCCGGGTGTGGTTCCCGCGACGAGACCGATGGATGCCGTCGGCGCCACGGCCATCAACGTCGCGTTGCGCATGCCGCCTGCGACGCGCGCACGCAGTGCGTCCCAGTCCAGCCGGGTCTTGCGATTGACCTTGATCTCGACTCCGCGGTCCTGCTCGGTGATGGCGAGCGTGTCGAAGGGAACCAACCCCTGGGACCAGCGGGATCCGGCGAAGTTCGGGTACGACCCGCGCTCCGCTGCAAGGTCGACGGACTCCTCGATCGCGTAGTACGAGATGCGCTCCGCCACCTCGTCGATGAGTTCGTACGCCTCTTCGGACTCGTAGGACAGGCCGAGCCGCTCGACGACATCCGTGAAGCCCATGATGCCGAGGCCCACCGCACGGTTGTTGATGTTGGCGTGGTCCGCCTCGGGAACCGACGACATCGTGATGTCGATCAGGTTGTCCAGCTGGCGAACGGCGAGGCGCGCGCTGCGCTCGATCGTCGCCCAGTTGAACGTGCCGTCGTCCTGCAGGTGGCGGGACAGGTTGATCGAGGCCAGGTTGCAGACGGCGATGTTGTCGATGTCCTGCGGCAGGCAGATCTCCGTGCACAGGTTGGAAAGGTGGATCGTTCCCGTGTTGTTGTTCAGGGCACGGTTGTTGATCGTGTCCTTCCACGTGAGCCACGGGTGCGCCGTGGTCTGCAGGCTCATCAGGATGTCCTTGAACTGCTGGCGCGCCGGCATCCGCTTGAACATGCGCATCCGGCCGGCTTCGGCCTCCGCCGCGTAGAACGCGTAACGCTCGGAGAACGCCTTGCCGTACAGCTCATTGAGGTCAGACACCTCGAGCGGATCGAAGAGGTACCAGGGCTCGTCGTTCTGCACGCGCTTCATGAACTCGTCGCTGATCCACACTGCGGTGTTCGCGGTGCGGGTGCGGCGGTACGGGTCGCCGGAGTTCTGTCGCAGGTCGAGGAAGTCGGGGAAGTCGAGGTGCCAGTTCTCCATATAGAACGCGAGGGCGCCGAACTTCTTGCCGCCGCGGCTGACAGCACGCAGGACGGAGTCGATGGTGTGCATGAACGGGATCGGCCCGGTCGACACGGTGTTGTTGGAACGGATCGGCGACCCCTGCGAACGCAGCTTGGTGACCGAGAGACCGATGCCGCCGGTGCCCTTGGTGATCCACATCACGTCGCGGACGGACTTCGCGATGTGCTCGATGTCGTCGTGCATCTCCATGACGAAGCAGTTGGAGAGCTGCGGGGTCTTGGTGCCCGCGTTGACGAGAGTGGATCCCGCTGCCAGGTAGTCGAGGCGCGACATGGTCTCGTAGAACTCGATCGCGATGCCTGTCGCATCCGCCTCGTTGAGAGAGAGCCCCATGGCGATGCGCATCCAGAAGTACTGCGGCACCTCGAGCGGATCGCCGTTTCGCGCCTTGATGCCGTACCGGTTGTTCAGCGTGACGAGTCCGATGTACTTGAGCAGACCGTCGTTGGCCGGCTCGAGTTCCGCGGCGAGGCGTTCGAGGTCGAAGAGCTCGGTGAAGCGCGGGTCGAGAAGGTCCTCGGCGACTCCGCGCTCGATGTACGCCCGGAATCCGTCGCTGTGGAGGCGCTTGAGTTCCACGTCGTCCTCGTAGTCGCCGAGCACGCGCTTGTAGATGGTCTTGAGCAGCAGACGCGCGGCGACGGTGTCGAACGCGGGATCGTCCTTGACGTTCTGCAGCGCGACCTGGATCACGGCCTCGTCGAGCTGCTGCGTGGTGATCCCGTCGAAGAGGGTCAGCTCGAGCTCGCTCGCGATCTGGGTGACCCACGTGATGTTCTCGTCGAGACCCTCCGACGCCTTCTCGATCGCCAGGTTGATCTTGTTCGCGTCGTACGGCTCCCGCTCGCCGTTGCGCTTCACGACCGTGATTGTCACTTCGCCTCTTCCTTACTTCTCACTCGTGGCGTCCGCCTGAGAAGGCGTCGCCGATCGCCCCGCATCTCTGCAGGGTCGTCAAGGCCACCCGACCACCCTCCACGGCGAATCGGATGCCTCATCTCCCCCTTGTCACCGAGCCGGCGGTTCTCACCCGGCGTTTCCCACCGGGTGATCCCCTCTCGACTCGCTACGCCGTGCGTCGTCGTCCCTCATCGTGCGGCAGACCCCCGACACCCGAATCCCCGTTCGCGCCCGACCATCTCCCGATCGGATTTCCCTGATCAGAGCGGTGGTCGAGACCGCTTTCGAGGCCCTGACATCGTGTCTGCCGGCTCTGGGAGGCCCCCAACGGAACCGGCGTGTGACCACTATATAGCGGGGTCCCCACGAGCGGCCAACCCTAGATGTTGTGGGCGTGTCGTCCACAGAATGTGGAAAACTTCGCCGAGTTATCCCCACATTTCACAGGTACGGGTGTATGTCGAGGAACGCGATTCCTGCCCTGCCCGCTGCACGGACGACGCACGGCGCACACCTAGAATCGAACGTCTGGCCACGCCGTTCCTCTTCGTCCTCGACGGTGGACGTCGCGACCTGACGGGAGCAAGGAGAGACGGCCGAGTGAGCGCGTACAGCGATCTGTTGAGAACGCCGGGCGTCGCGCGCATCATCGCGGCGCAACTGGTGGCCCGTTTTCCGAACGGCATGCTCTCGCTGGCGATGCTCACGCACATCGAGCAGGTGCACCACACCTACGGGGCGGCGGGGCTCGTGCTGGCCGGCGCGAGCATCGGACAGGCGATCGCCGGACCGCTGACCAGCCGACTCATGGGCAGGGTCGGCATGCGCATCGTGCTCATGATCACGACGTTGGTGTGCTCGGCCGGCATCGTGCTCATCGCGCTCGTCGTCATGCCGATCCCCGTGACGATCGTGGTCGCGGCGATCGCGGGGCTCTCCACTCCCCCTGTGGTGCCGGCTGTGCGAACGATCTACCCCAAGCTCGTCAACTCGCGTCTGCTCGCCCCGTTGTTCTCCCTGGACGCCTCGGCGCAGGAGCTCATCTGGATCGCCGGGCCGGTGGTCATCACCTTCGTCGCGACGCAGATCTCGACGACGATCGGCCTGCTGTTCTGCGCCGCCGTCATGCTGGGCGGCGGTGCGTGGTTCATCTCCCTTCCCGAGCTCGGCAGGGTGCGGATCCCGAGGAGCAAGCGCCGGATCGGCGCCACCCTGAAGCGTCCGACCGTGCTTCTGGCCACGGTCGTCGGGTTCCTGCTCGTCGGAGCGTGCGCCGCCATCGAAGCCGGCACGATCGCCAACTTCAACGGACACGGTCCTGAGGCGGGAATCGTGCTCGGCATCTGGTCGGCGGCCTCGCTCGTCGGCGGTTTCACGTTCGGCTCCCGTCCGATCGGCCCGTGGGCGCTCGGCACGCGCATGCTGGTCGTCTTCGCAGGGATCGCCTTGGCGTCGATCTGGGTGTCCAACGTGTGGTGGCTGACCGCCATGCTCGTCATCAGCGGTCTTGGCATAGCGCCGGCCCTGGCCGTCACCTCCACCATCGTCTCGACGAGCGTCAGGTTCTCCGACACTGCTGAGGCGTTCGGCTGGGTCGGCACCGGACAGCTGATCGGCGCGGCGCTGGGCAGTGCCTTCGCCGGATTCCTCATCGACAGTCACGGTCCCGTCGGAGCCTTCTGGGTCGCGGCCGCGTTCGCACTGCTGGGCGCGCTCGTTCCCTTGCTGGGCAAGCGATGGCATCCGGATCTGCGCGGCCGTGAAATCAGTCCGATCCCCGACACGGAGCCCATCCAGACGCAGCCCAGCTGACGTCCGCCGCCCTGCACCCCGCGGGGCAGCGGCTAAGACAGCGGCACTCTGGGCACCGCGTCGTGGTTGAATCCGGTGGATTCGGAACTCGGCATGTGCATGCCCGCCGGAACCTTGGCGAGCGAATCCAGCGATCGGCGGATGTCGGCCAGGAGCAGATCAGCCATGTCGACGCTCATCCCGTGTCGCACGACAACGCGCTGCACGGCGCGGGCGTCCTGGTCCGCCGGCAGCGTGTACGCGGGGACCAGCCAGCCGCGCGCGCGGAGCTCGGTTGCGAGATCGAAGAGGATGGCGTCGTCCCCGTCCGCGCTCCGCCAGGTGATGCACGGAATGCCGCGCGAAGGGTCGCCGTCGAACACCAGGTCGAAGCGGCCGAGGTCGCGCACGCCGTCCGCGATGCGCTGGGCGACCGTGTACGCGGCATCCTGCACCTTCGCGTACCCGGTGCGTCCCAGCCGGAGGAACAGGTAGTACGAGGTGATCACCTGCCCGCCGGGACGTGAGAAGTTCAGCGTGAACGTCGGCATGTCGCCACCGAGGTAGTTGACGTCGAAGATGAGCTCGTCAGGCAGGTCGGCTCGCTCCCGCCAGATCGCCCAGCCGCTGCCGAGCGGCGCCATGCCCGTCTTGTGTCCGGACGCGTTGATCGACTTCACACGCGGCAAGCGGAAGTCCCACTCGAGGTCCGGTGCGCAGAACGGTGCGACGAAGCCGCCCGACGCCGCGTCCACGTGCAACGGTATGTCCAGGCCCGTGCGCTGCTGCAGGTCGTCGAGTGCGGCCGAGATCCCCGCGACATCCTCGAACAGGCCGGTGAACGTCTGGCCGAATGTCGCGACGACGGCGATGGTGTTCTCGTCGCAGTGCGCGACGGCGTCCTCCGGGGTGAGCAGGAATCCGGACGGCATGGGCACCTGACGCAGTTCGACATCGAAATATCGCGCGAACTTCTCCCAGCAGACCTGAACAGACCCGCACACCAGGTTGGGCTTCGAGTCGTCGAGCCCAGCGGCCTTCCGCTTCGCGCGCCACCGCCACTTCGCGGCCAGTCCCGCGAGCATGGCCGCCTCGCTGGACCCGGTCGTCGACGTGCCGACCGCGTGCGCCGGATCGGGGGCATGGAACAGGTCGGCGACAAGCGCGACACCCCGCCGCTCGATCTCCGCGGTCTGCGGGTACTCGTCCTTGTCGATGATGTTCTTGGCGACCGAGTCCGCCATCAGCTGGGCCGCTTCCGGCTCCAGCCACGTGGTGCAGAACGTCGCGAGGTTCATGCGTGCGACGCCGTCGAGCAGCAGCTCGTCCCTCACCAGCTGGTACACCTCGCGCGCCGGGCGCTCGTCGGTGGGGAAGGAATCCTTCGGCGCAGGAGTGCGCATCGCCGCAGTGGCGAAGACATCGTCGATTTCGTCGTCCATGGTGCCCCAGACCGCCGGCGGATCCGGCACAGGATCAGTGTGCCGCACGAGGCGTGCCGGCCCCAGCGTTCCGAAGTTCCGGTGCTCTCAGGTCGAAGGGTCGGCCGACTCAGCGCTGCCGCGCGGCGCGCAGCGGGGCCAGCGCATGGTCGAGCGCGACGAGCTCGTCGAACTGGGCGGCGAGCATCCGCTCCTGGTGTTCGTTGGGCTCGAACCGGCTCTCGTCGTCGATCTGGCGCGCCACCCAGGGAATCTCCACGTTGGCCGACGTCGGCACCAGTCCCACGGCGACTTCGGGCACGCGCAGGGCTGTCACGCCGCGCGTGCCACCCGAGATGCCGCCGTAGCTCACCGTGCCGAGCGGCTTGCGCCACCACTCCTGCGACAGATGGTCGAGCGCGTTCTTCAGCGCCGGCGAGTAGCTGTAGTTGTACTCGGGCTGCACGAAGACGAAGGCCGCGGCCGCGTCGACGCGTTCGCTCCAGTCCATCGTCGACTGCTGCGTGTACTGGCGGAGCCGCGGATGATTGGGCTCCGTCATCAGCGGTAGCGCGAGCTCCTTGAGGTCGGCCCAGTCCAGCTCGAATCGTCCGTCGCTCGCGGCGGCGTCCCGCACCCACTCGGCGATCGGAAGCCCGATGCGCCCCTCGCGCACGCTTCCGACGACGATCATCAGTCTCGTCATACCGACGTCCTCCCTGTCAACGCGCTGGTCTCCTTCGTGCCTTCACTGCAGCCGCGGCCCGTCACGCCATCGAGTCATCGGCGACGGACAGAGCGACGGCTTCACGCACGTGCTGATCGCTGTCGCGACCGGAACGACGGATCCCGGTCACCACTTGTCGTGCACACTCGCGCGGATGTACTCGTCGTAGATCTCGCGCACTGCCGTCTCGAACTCGTCGCCGAGCGGCGGAACCGATCCGGCAGCGGCGTTGGAGCGGGCCTGATCCACGTTGCGGGCGCCGGGGATCACAGAGCTCACGCCACCTTGCTGCGCCACCCACGCGATGGCAGCCTTCGCCGGCGTCAGCCGGTCGGCGCACTCCTCGCCGAGCTGCGCGCGGACGGATGCCACGGCATCCGCGAACCGCCCAGCCGCCTCGACCCCTGTCTCGAAGTCGACTCCGGAGAAGGTCTCACCCTGGTCGAACGCCTCGCCGTGCCGGTTGAACGTGCGATGATCCTGCGGCGCGAACGTCGTGTCCTTCGTGTAGCGGCCGCTGAGCAGGCCGCTCGCCAGCGGGACCCGCGCGATGATGCCGACCCCGGCATCCCTGGCGGCGGGCAGGACCCGTTCGAGCGGCTTCAGCCGGAACGCGTTCAGGATGATCTGCACCGTCGCGACGCCGGGACGGGCGATCGCCGTGAGCGCCTCCTCGCAGCGCTCGACGCTCACGCCGTAGCTCGCGATCGCCTGTTCGGAGACGAGCGTGTCGAGCGCGTCGAACACCTCGTCGCTGGAGTACACGGGTGTCGGCGGGCAGTGCAACTGCACGAGATCGAGCGTGTCGGTGCGGAGGTTCGCGCGCGAGCGATCGATCCACTGCCGGAAGTTGGCGAGCGTGTAGTTCTCCGGTACCTGGGCGACCCTGCGGCCCATCTTCGTGGCCACGGTGATATCGGCATCCGGATGCGCGCCGAGGAACCGCCCGATGATGGTCTCGCTGCGTCCGTCGCCGTACACATCCGCGGTGTCGAAGAACGTGACGCCCGCCTCAGCCGATGCCTCGAGCACGTCGAGCGCGTCGCTCTCGCTCACGCTCCCCCAGTCCGCGCCGAGCTGCCAGGTGCCGAGGCCTATCGCGGAGACTGTGCGTCCGGTGCGGCCAAGGGTTCGGGTGGGCAGGATGCGCTGGTGCATGCGCCCCACCATAGCGGCGCGTCCCCGACCTGCCGGCGGCCCGCAACCGCTGGCTGAGCGTGCCGAGATCAGCACAGGTGGTCGCCCGGAAGGTCGGGAGGGGATGCGGGCACCCTCAGGAGGAAGGACGGGCACCCTCGGGAGGAAGGACGGGCACCCTCGGGAGGAAGGACGGGCACCCTCGGGAGGTGGGACGGGCACGTTCGGGAGGTGGGACAGGCACTTTCGGGAGGCGGAACGGGCACGGTCGGGATTCAGCGGCGTTGCCGGGGTGGATGTGTCCCCGACCGCCGAGACGGCGGTCGGCGCCGGCGTCGCGGCTAAGGCCGGAAATGGCCTTCGCCCATGGCTCCCGCGCGCGTAACGTGACGAGCATGAGCGAGTCTGCGCGTGTGCTGTCCGACGAACTGCTGGAGCGCATCCGGTCCCGTGCCGCCGGATACGACCGGGACAACGCCTTCTTCGCCGACGACCTGGCCGAGCTGGAGGACGCCGGATACCTTCGTGCGCTGGTCCCCACCGACCGGGGCGGACTCGGCCTCTCGTTGCGCGAGGTGGCGCGGGAACAGGTGCGACTGGCATCCGCAGCGCCCGCCACGGCGCTCGCCGTCAACATGCACCTGGTCTGGACGAGCGTCGCGAAGATCATGCGCGACCGCGGCGACGATGTGCTCGAGTTCCTGCAGCGCGAGGCCGGCGCCGGTGAGGTGTTCGGCTTCGGCATCAGCGAGGGCGGCAACGACCTCGTGCTCTTCGGATCGCGAACGGACGCCCGCCCAGACGGCACGGGCGGCTACACGTTCCACGGCACGAAGATCTTCACGTCGCTCTCGCCGGCCTGGACGCGCCTCGGCACGATGGGCCTGGACTCCACGAGCGAGGACGCCCCGAAGATCGTGTTCGGGTTCATCGAGCGGTCGGGCGGCGGATTCGAGGTCGCCGACGATTGGGACACGCTCGGCATGCGCGCCACCCAGTCCAACACGACGAAGCTGGACGGCGCGCATGCGCGGGCGGACCGCATCATCCGACGCCTGGATCCGGGTCCCAACGGCGACCTCCTCACCTTCGGCATCTTCGCCAGCTTCGAGCTGCTGCTCGCGGCGGTGTACACGGGGATCGGCGCCAGGGCGCTGGAGCTCGGGGTGGCAGCGGCGAAACGACGCACTTCGATGAAGAACGACGGACGTTCGTACGCGCAGGATCCCGACATCCGTTGGCGCATCGCAGACGCCGCCATCGCCCAGGATGCGCTCTACCCGCAGCTGGATGCCATCACGGGCGACGTCGACGCAATCGCCGACCACGGATCCCAGTGGTTCGCGAAACTCGTCGGCATGAAAGTGCGAGCCACGGAGACGGCCCGCGACGTCGTGGACAAGGCCATCCGCGTTTCGGGCGGCGGGAGCTACTTCGCGGGCAACGAGCTGGGACGCCTGTACCGCGACGTGCTCGCCGGCATGTTCCATCCGTCGGACGACGAGTCTGCGCACTCGACCGTCGCGACGGCGTGGCTCGGCCCGATCGAGGACTGACATGGCAGGAGGGGCATCGGAACGCTCGACGGGTCGAGACGAGCAGGACCCGTCATCGGACGGCATCCCCTCTCGCGCGATTCCCGCGCAGACGGGACCGTCGCGCGCGGCGCCGACCGTCCGCGCCGGCTTCGCGGCCCGGATGCGCCTCGACTGGTGGTGGATCGTGATCCTCGCGCTCTGCGGCTCCTTCCAGATCTACCGCGGCGCCCCGGTCGACGGCGTGTTCTTCCTCGTCGCTGCCGTCGCACTGCTCACGGATGCCGCAGGCTGGCTCGCCAGGCTCGACCGGTATCCGCTCCCCCGCGTGAGCCTCGCCGTGCAGCTCGTGCTCGGCGCGCTCGCCGTCACGGTGATCGCGTTCACACCGCAGTGGGCGATCCTCGACGTGATCGTGGTGGCCGTGGTCGGAGCGACTGCGGTGATCATGGCGTGGCGTGACGACGATCCATTCGCAGCGGAGGCGACGGAGCCATCCGCGCCTCCCGATGCCCTGCCGGATGCGACCGATGCCGTCGCACTGCGTCGCCCGGTACGACGAGCCGCGGTTCTGTGGGCATCCGTCGCCGTGTTCCTGTGCCTGTGGGAGCTGGCGTCGTTCTTCCTCGCCATGCCGTCGCCGCAGGCGGAGTTCGACCACCCGCCGCTCTCCGACCTGATCGATCCGGTCGTCGCGAACCCCCTGGGCCGCGCAGCCTGCGCCGCGCTCTGGCTGCTCGCCGGAGCGGCGTTCCTGCGTCGAGGGAGGCGCTCATGAGCCGCATCATCACGATCGCCGGCTTCGCGGCCGTCGTCGTCTTCGGTCTCGTGCTCGCCTGGTACAGCAGACGAGCACCTGATCGCGTCGCACCGCTGGGAACACTGCTCGATCGCGTGATGGCATCACGGGCCATCCGCATCACGATCATCGTGTTCTGGTGGTGGCTCGGCTGGCATTTCTTCGCTGCGGCACCGCTTCCCGCTTCGTCGTGAGCGGCGCGCCTCGTCGTGACGTCGATGGCGACCGAGCTCGATGACGCGCGGATGTCGTCAGTCGCGCCCGCGAAGCCGGTTCAGTTCGCGCCGATCCCGTTTGGTCGGCCTGCCTGCACCACGTTCGCGGTGCACGATCGACGGCTGCTCGACCCGCGGCGGAAGTGCGGGGGTCTTGTCGAGGTACGCAGCCTGGGCAATCGGCGCGCCCACCCGCTTGGTGAGGATGTCGCGCACCTCCACGATGTGCTCGCGATCGGTCTGCACGCGGATCTCATCGCCGATCCGCACGACCTGCGCCGCCTTCGCCCGATCGCCGTTCACCTTCACGTGACCGGCCTTGCAGGCCGCCGTCGCAAGGGATCGGGTCTTGAAGAAGCGCACCGACCACACCCAGATGTCGGCGCGCGTCGTCTGCGGTGTCGCCTCGGCCATCGCCCCATCGTATGCACTCGGTCTTCAGCGCAGAACTGTGGCGAATCCATGGTGTCGGTGCGCTACGCTCGCCGCGTCCGCGAACATCGCGTGCTCTCATGCCATGCCCGCGACGACAGCGATCCCGTCGACCGCGTCCCTGCGACGCTGCGTCCCCGAATTGAGTGCGGAGCTACACCATGAGCGACCCCGACCAGCCGACGACACCTCCCGCCTGGTATCCGGATCCGGATCCGCAGAACCCTGGCGGACAGCGCTGGTGGGACGGCGCGCGCTGGACGGAGCACTCGCGGCCGGCTCCGCAGGGCGGTCAGCCGCTCTACGACGCGGGAACGCAGACCTCCGGACCCGCAGCGCAGCCCGCGTCGTCGCCTCAGCAGGTGCCACCGGTCCCGCCGGCGCCCGCCGGCGGGCCGGGAACGTATCCGCCCGTGAACCAGCAGGGCGCCTACCAGCAGGCCGGATACCAGCCCGTGTATCCGGCGCAGCCGCCGGGCTTCCCCCGCGTGCAGCCGGGAACGTCAGCGCTCACCTCGTACATCTGGCTCGTGGTTGCGCTCCCGCTCGTGACGGCTGTCGCGTTCCTCTTCGTCGACTACTCGTCGTACTTCCGCACCGTGATCTCGCTCAGCCAACAGGGGGAAGTCTCTCGGGGCGACACGACGCAGCTCATCGCGTCGATGTCCGGTTTCATCGTCTCCGCGCTGGCGGTCCAGGTGCTCGGCGTCGTCATCTACGGGCTCTCAGTGCTGTTCGCGTTCTTCGACTCGCGAGTGCTCGCGCGACGCGGATTCGTCCGTCCGTTCCACTGGGCGTGGACGTTCCTCACCGGCCCGGTCTACGTGATCGGTCGCACCGTCGTCGCCCGGCGCCGCGGAGGGGCGAACACGATGTGGCCGATCTGGGGACTGATCGCCGTCTACGTCATCTACTTCGCCGTCGTCATCATCAAGCTGGCCACCGCGTTCTCCGCCATCTACGACTCGTCGTACGGCCTGGTCACGGGATCCGTCTCGTAGGACGGTGCCGGACGGATGCCGTCGCTGGTCACGGTAAAGTGAGACGCGCAACGACGAAAGGGAGCATTCCGTGGAGTACTTGGTCTTCGCCGCCGGAGCGGTGATCTTCGGTTTGTTCTGCTTCTGGACGCTGTTCGATGCGGCCAAGGACGCCCAGACCCGCAAGGCGCATCCTGAGCGCGGCTCGATCGTCGACACCGAGCACTACGCCATCGAGAGCGCCGAGCACTGACCCTCCGACGACGTCGAGCCGCCGATAGAAGCTAGCGCTCAGTCGTCGCTGCGGCCCAGTCGAACGCCGGCCGAGCGCAGTTCGTCCAGAGCCCGCGCGCTTGTTTCCGGTGACACTCCGGCGATGAGGTCCAGCAGGACGCGCACATCGCGGCCATCGCTGAGTGCATCCAGAGCGGATGCGCGCACGCAGTAGTCCGTCGCGATGCCGACGACGTCGAGACTGTGCACATCCGCGGCGTCCAACAGCGCGGTGAGGCCGGTGCCTGCATCCGTCCGTCCCTCGTAGATCGAGTACGCGGGAACGCCCTGCCCCTTCAGGATGTGGGCGTCGATCGCCCGCTCGTCGAGCGCCGAGTGGTACTCGGCCCCGAAGGTGCCCGCGACGCAGTGCACCGGCCAGGTCGTGACGAAGTCGGGTGGGGCATCCGTTGCGAAGTGCCCGCCGTTGTCGTCGTCGCCGTTGTGCCAGTCGCGCGAGGCGACGACGAGGTCGTAGCGGTGCGGATCGGAGGCCAGCAGCCGCGTGACGCCGGCCGCCACCGCTGCACCGCCGTCCACGCCAAGGGCCCCGCCCTCGGTGAAGTCGTTCTGCACGTCGATGATGAGGAGTCCGCGCGCCATGCCTCCATTGTGATTCACGCAGCTTCGGGCTGTGATTCACCCAGCAGGGACGGAGCATTCCGTCCTAATCTGACGGCAACGACAGCGAACGCGTCGACCGTGATCCGGCAGGAATCGAGCGGTGAGCTCGGTGAATACGATCCTCACGAAGTCGGTCGCGCATGAACAACCCTCACCGAGGTGGTCACCCGATGAACAGGCTTTCGAAGTGGATGCCGGCACTCGTCGCACCCGTCGTCGTGGCGGGCGTGGCGTTCGGAGCGGGCGCGATGGCGCCCGCGCTGGCGAGCCCGGCATCCGCGACGCATGCGTCCGTCGCACAGAGCGCCAAGACGCCGACCGCCGCCCAGGTGATCGCACTCATCGCGAAGGCGAAGGATGCCCACTACTCGGGGACCCTCGAGCAGTCCAGCGATCTCGGCCTGCCGTCCCTGCCGTCGAGCGCCACCGGCGGCGTCGACTCGCAGGCATCCGGGATCCTCGAACTGCTCACCACCCCTCACAAGGCCGAGGTGTACGTAGACGGCCCGAGCAAGCAGCGGCTGCAGGTGCTGGACAGCCTCGCCGAGCGCGACGTGGTGCGCAACGGCACGAGCGTGTGGACATGGGACTCCGCCAAGGACCAGGCCACGCACACGACGCTGCCGTCGAAGACCGCAGCGAAGAAGTCGACGGCATCCGCGACACCGCAGGACCTCGCCGAGCAGCTCGTCTCCAAGGCGAGCACGGACGCCACGCTGAGCGTCTCCTCGGGCTCGCAAGCCGGCCGATCGGTGTGGAAGCTCACCATCGAGCCGAAGACGCAGGACACGCTCGTCGGCGCAGCGGTGCTCTCGGTCGACACGAAGACCGGGGTGCCGCTCGCGGCAGAGATCGACGCGCGCGGCCAGACGGCGCCTGCTGCCTCCGTCGAGTTCACATCGATCGATTTCGGGGTGCCTGCGGCATCCAACTTCACGTTCACGCCGCCGAAGGGCGCACAGGTCACGCAGAAGACGCTGCCGTCGCACACATCGCATCCTGACAACCGCACGCCCGGCTCGTTCGAGAAGCCGAGCGTGATCGGGTCCGGATGGTCCTCGATCGTTGCGGTGCCCGCCGGATCGACCGGCGCCGGCCTGTCCGGCCTCACGCCGTCGCAGTCGCACCTGCTGAACGAGCTGTCGCAGTCGGTCGACGGCGGCCGCGGACTGCAGACATCGCTGTTCTCGGTGCTGATCACCTCCGATGGCCGGGTGTACGCGGGAGCCGTTCCGCTCACCGCGCTCGAGTCGGCGGCGAAGTGACGGCGCCTGCCACGACCGCCATCGTGGCGGGCTGAGGAGGCGCGGTGACGGGCACCGGTTCCGCGATCAGCGTTCGGGGGCTCACGAAGAAGTTCGGCAGGCAGGTCGCGGTCGGCGGCCTCGACCTCGAGGTGCCACAGGGATCCGTCTTCGGTTTCCTCGGGCCGAACGGGTCGGGCAAGACCACGACCATCCGCATGCTGCTCGGACTCGCCGCGCCGAACGCCGGCACTGTCGAGCTGCTCGGCGAGCGGATGCCCCGCGCATCCGCGACAGTGTTGCCGCGCGTCGGCGCTCTGGTGGAGGGTCCGGCGTTCTACCCGTTCCTCACCGGGCGTGCGAACCTCAGCAGGCTCGACGCCGCCGACCCGCGATCCGTGTCGCCGACGAGGCGGAGTCGCGTCGCGGACGCGCTGGATCGCGTCGGCCTCACGCACGCCGCCGACAAGAAGGCGCACGCGTACTCGTTGGGCATGAAGCAGCGTCTCGGCCTCGCCGGTGCGCTGCTGCGTCCGCGCGAGCTCCTCGTGCTCGACGAGCCGAGCAACGGGTTGGATCCGCAGGGCACGCGCGAGGTGCGCAGCCTGATCCGTCGGCTCGCAGACGAGGGCGCGACCGTCTTCGTCTCCAGTCACCTGCTGAGCGAGGTGGAGCAGTTGTGCAGCCATGTGGCGGTGATGCGCGCCGGCCGGCTGGTGGCATCCGGATCGCTCGACGAGCTGCGATCGAGCGGCGGACGTCGCTCCGTCGTCCTGTCGCCGGACGCCGGCGCAGCGGCCGCCGTTCTGCTGAGCCTGGGACTCGACCCGCGCACCGAGGGCGACCGGGTGACCGCCGAGCTGTCAGCGGATGCCGCACCGGAGGCGCTCGTGGAATCGCTCGTCACGATGGGCGTCCGGGTGCGCGGCTTCGAGGTCACGACGCCATCGCTGGAGGACCGGTTCGTCGAGCTCACCGGGGAGGGTTTCGATGTCGCCGGCTGAGTCGCCCGGCGAGGCGCGTGACGGCGTGCCGACGCAGATCCCCGTGCGGCCGACGGATGCGCCGTCCGCAGCGGATGCCGCGCCCCGGCTTCGTCCGTTCGCACTGCTAGGCTCGGAACTGGGCACCCTGTTCCGCCGGCGCCGCACGATCGCGATGCTGGTGGCGCTGGCCGCCATCCCCGTGCTGATCGCCATCGTCGTGCGCATCACAGGAGCAGGATCGCGTGGACGCGGGCCCGCCTTCCTCGGCTCCATCACCGACAACGGACTGTTCGTCGCGTTCACCGCGCTCGTGGTGTGCATCCCGCTGTTCCTGCCGCTCACGCTCGGCGTGGTCGCAGGCGACACGGTGGCGGGCGAGGCCGGGCTCGGCACGTTGCGTTATCTGCTCATCGCCCCGGCGGGGCGCATCCGGATCCTCGCCGTCAAATACGCCGGCGTCGTCGTGTTCTCCGCGGCTGCCACTGCAGCCATCGTGCTGGCGGGCATCGGGATCGGGGCGATCCTCTTCCCGATCGGACCGGTCACGCTGCTCTCCGGCGACACCACGGATGCCGTCGGCTTCGTCACCCGCACCGCCCTCCTCGCCGGATACGTCGCCATCTCACTCACCGGCCTCGGCGCCATCGGGCTGTTCATCTCCACGCTGACGACGGTGCCCGTCGGCGCCATGGCCGCGACGGTGGTGCTCGCAGGCGCCTCGCAGATCATGGATCAGCTTCCGCAACTGGACTGGCTGCATCCGTGGCTCTTCACCCACTACTGGCTCGGATTCGCGGACCTGCTGCGCGATCCGATCGTGTGGGATTCCTACGGACAGAACGCCGTGCTCCAGCTCGGGTACGTCGTGGTGTTCGGTGCGCTCGCGTACGGACGGTTCGCGACCAAGGACATCCTGAGCTGAGGCTCGATGCCGGCGGCACGGTCGGCGCCGTCGCCGATCGGTCCGTTTTCGACGACGGGTCCCGTTCTCCGGGTGAAGACGAGAACCCGACCTCGGCGAAGAGCCAGATCGGCCGTTCTCCGGTTGTCCGCGAGACAGCGGGCACGCGAGAAGTGCAGACTTGACGGGTGCCCGAGTTGCCTGAAGTGCACGCGCTGGCCGCCGATCTCGACGGTCGGCTGCGCGGGCACGTCATCGACCGCCTCGATGTGACGGCCTTCGCCGCGCTCAAGACATTCGATCCGCCGGTCTCCGCGCTTCATGGAAGGTCAGTGGCCGGCGTGGGCAGGCACGGCAAGTTCCTCGACTTCACCCTCGTTCCGACGGAAGCGACGGCCGGCGCCGTGAGCGAGCACGAGACCCTCCACCTGATCGTGCATCTCGCCAGGGCCGGTTGGATCCGCTGGCGCGAAGCTGCGCCGATCCCGGCCGCCCGACCGCGCGGACGCAGCGCCGGTCCGCTGGCCGCCAGGCTCGTGCTGGACGACGGGTCGGGACTCGACATCACCGAGGCCGGCACCAAGAAGAGCCTGGCCATCTCGCTCGTCCGCAACCCCGATGACGTCCCCGGTGTGGCGAGCCTGGGCCCAGACCCGCTGGCACCCGAGTTCACGGAAGAGGTCTTCGCCGGCATCCTCGCAGCGGCAGGACGCTCGCAGATCAAGGGCGT
This sequence comes from Planctomonas sp. JC2975, assembly GCF_012985205.1. Classification (NCBI taxonomy): domain Bacteria; kingdom Bacillati; phylum Actinomycetota; class Actinomycetes; order Micrococcales; family Microbacteriaceae; genus Planctomonas; species Planctomonas sp. JC2975. The sequence continues at coordinate 1,369,863 of NZ_JABEKS010000001.1, forward strand.
CTTGCGCAGCCAGTCTCGCATCGCCGGGATCGGCAACGCGTACTCGGATGAGATCCTCTGGGCGGCGAAGATGTCGCCGTTCAAGCCGGCGAACATGCCCCCGGAAGACGTGCACACCCTCTACGAGGCAATGCAGCGGATGCTCCGCGAGGCGCTCGAGCGGGCCGACGGGCTGAAGGCCTCGGAACTCAAAGCGGAGAAGAAGTCGAACCTGAACGTGCACGCCCGCTTCGGCGAGCCGTGTCCGCGCTGCGGCGACACGATCCGGCAGGTCATCTACGCGGACTCGACGTTCCAGTACTGCCCGACGTGTCAGACCGGCGGCAAACCGCTCGCGGATCGGGTGCTGTCGCGGCTGCTGAAGTGACGCATTGCACCGCGGGCTGAGCGGGGGCGCTCGTTGAGCTCATCGAAACAGCCGAGTCCGACGTCGTGATCCGTTCTGCAAGCTGAGCCAGTGGGCGGCAAGCTCAACCAATGGGTGGGGCGGATGGCTCCGCCGGCGTCAGCCGGAAGATGCGGAGGACGCGTCCGCTCGCACGTTCGTATCCGCGGTATCCGGGCCACTGACGCTGGATGTGTGTCCACACCGCTTCGCGTTCGTCGTCGCCGATGAGCTGCGCCCGCACGGCGATCGGGCGCCCGTGCACCACGACAACCGCATCCGGATGCGCCAGCAGGTTGGCGGTCCAGGCCGGGTGCGTGTCACGGGCGAAGTTGCTGCCGGTGACGAGCATCCGTCCGGCGGGCTCAGGGCAGTACATCAACGCCGTCTCGCGCTCCAGCCCGCTCTTCGCGCCGGTCGTGCGCAGCACGAGTGACGGCACCAGAAGGCCACTCATCTGTACTCGTCCGCCGGTCAGGAAGGCGATGCAGCGCTCGAGCGGCGGCATCACGGTCGGCCCGACGGCACGGAAGAACCGGGTGCGGGAGAACCAGGCGACGGACGCACGAGTGAGACGCAGAGCCGAGGGCATGCGTCGATTCTGGCCCGATGTCACATCTCGCACAGCCGGCTCGTCTGAGAGGGAAGACATGTGAAGCGATCACGCGACGGCCGACGTGCTCGGCGCCCGGATCCAGGCCATTCGCACGGTGCTCAACCCCTACAAGCACGCGCATCTGGGACCCGTCGCGGATGCCTGGGCGGTCGTGCAGGAGGCGATGCGAGCGCGACAGCGGACCGAGCAGTGATCATCGGTTCCCGTGCCGTGCTGTTGACTTGTGCGGTGAGCGAGCTTCAGCGTGTGACAGTGTTGGCCGGCGGCGTCGGAGGCGCGCGATTCACCAGGGGGCTGCTCGCCCATCTGGAAGATGCCTACCCCGACGGCACGGGCGGCTCGCGCGTGGCCGTCACCGTCGTCGTCAACACGGGCGACGACATGACGCTGAACGGCCTCCGGGTCTGCCCCGACCTCGACACGGTGATGTACACCTTGGGCGGCGGGATCAGCGAGGAGCAGGGCTGGGGCCGCGATGACGAATCCCGCCGTGTGTCCGGCGAGATCGCGGCGTACGGGCGCGGCTGGGACTGGTTCACCCTCGGCGACCTGGACCTCGGCACGCACATCGTGCGCACGGAACTGCTGCGCGACGGCGCGACGCTGAGCGAGGCGACGGAGTACCTGTGCAGGCGCTGGAAGCCGGCGGCACGCCTCCTGCCGATGAGCGACCAGCCAGTCGAGACCCAGGTGCGGGTGGGCGAGGCCGTTGACGAGCATCCGGCCGGCGCCCTCATCCACTTCGAGGAGTGGTGGGTGCGGTATCGAGCCCACGTTCCGGCGACGGAGTTCGTGCAGCGGGGACTGGAGCAGGCCACGGCGGCTCCCGGCGTGATCGAGGCGATCCTCGACGCGGATGTCGTGATCCTGCCGCCCTCCAACCCGGTGGTGTCGGTCGGGACGATCCTCAACGTGCCGGGCATCCGCGACGCTGTGCGACAGACCGCGGCGCACGTCGTCGGCGTCTCGCCCATCATCGGAGGCGCGGCAGTGCGCGGAATGGCGGATGCCTGCCTCACCGTGATCGGCGTCGAGACGTCCGCGCAGGGGGTCGGCCTGCACTACGGCGCGCGCCGCACGAAGTCAGCCGGTCTGATCGATGGCTGGCTCGTCGACGAGACCGACGCGGACGCCGTCCCTCACCTCGCTGAGGCGGGCATCCGTGCCCGCGCGGTTCCGTTGTGGATGCGCGACGTTCCGGCCACAGCGAGGATGGCCGCCGACGCCTTGGAGCTCGCCTTCGAGTGAGACCGCTGCCACCGCCACCGTGCCAGCGTGACCGGCGTTCGCTGTGCGCGGAGTGCTGGTCGATGGCCCCACGATCCCGGGATGCCTCCCTAGGCTCAGCGAAGACCAAAGGAGAGCATCCATGGCTGACCACTCGGGCTACAACCAGCCGATCATCGACGAGTTCCGTGCGACCGGCGGCACGGTCACGCACTTCGGACGCAGCCTCGTGCTGCTCCACCACGTCGGGGCGAAGAGCGGACAGGAGCGCGTGACGCCTGTCGCCGCGCTGAAGTCGGGCCCGGATTCCTGGTTGGTGTCGGCCTCGAAGGCAGGAGCGCCCGAGCACCCCGCGTGGTTCCACAACCTGGTCGCGAATCCGGAGGTCGCGATCGAGACCCCGGACGACGGCGTCGTACCCGTGCACGCGACGGTGCAGCGAGGGCCGGATCACGACGCTGCATGGGCGGAGTTCACGGCGATCTATCCGAGCTTCTTGGACTATCAGGTCAAGACGAGCAGGGTCATCCCGATGGTGCGCCTGACGCGGCACTGAACGGCACGCGGCAGGCGCGGTCACCGGCGCGGGGCCGCGCCGCTAGGCTGGCGGCTGATCCGCTGTAAGGCCCGGGCTGTGGGCCGCATCCTCATTGTCACCGTCGTCCGTTCCGTCGCCGAGGATGTCCGTGCCCGCCGAATTGCTCCCCGCCCCCGAGATCCGCTCCGCCACCAGGCCGTCAGTACCTGAAGACCCACGACCGACGGCGGATGCCATCGCCTCCGCGCTGACCCGTGCCCTGGTCGCGGCCGATTCCGGCATCCCTCCCGAGATGGACGACGCCGAGACCCTGCTGTACGCACGCGATGCCCAGCTCGACGAACTGCTCGACCTGGCCGGTCGGCTGCGCGACGCCGGACTCGACACCGCGGGTCGGCCGGGCGTCGTCACGTACTCGCGCAAGGTCTTCATCCCTCTGACCCACCTCTGCCAGGACCGCTGCCACTACTGCATCTTCGTGCAGACCCCCGGCAAGCTCGCCAAGGCGGGAATCGCGCCGTTACTCTCCGAGGAGGAGGTGCTGGAGATCGCGCGGCAGGGCGCAGCGATGGGCTGCAAGGAGGCCCTGTTCACGCTCGGCGACCGTCCGGAGAACCGCTGGGCCGTCGCCAGAGAGTGGCTGGCGGACCACGGATACGCCTCGACCATCGAGTACATGCGGGCCATGGCGATCCGGGTGCTCGAGGAGACAGGGCTGCTCCCCCACCTCAACCCGGGCGTCATGTCGTGGGCCGAGCTGCAGCGCCTCAAGCCGGTCGCGCCATCCATGGGCATGATGCTCGAGACCACCTCGGTGCGGCTCTGGGCGGAGAAGGGGCAGGCGCACTTCGGCTCGCCCGACAAGGATCCTGCCGTGCGGCTGCGCGTGATCGACGACGCAGGTCGGTCGCAGATCCCGTTCACCACGGGCGTGCTGCTGGGCATCGGTGAGACCGTGCGCGACCGGGTCGATGCGATGTTCGCATTGCGTGCGGCATCCGAGCGCTGGGAGCACGTGCAAGAGGTGATCGTGCAGAACTTCCGCGCCAAGGATGCGACGGCCATGATGCATCACCCGGACCTCGCCGCCGACGAGTATGCGGCAGCTGTGGCGGTGACGCGGCTCGTTCTCGGAGCGGATGCTCGCATCCAGGCTCCCCCGAACCTCACCGATCACGACGAGCTGGCCCTGCTCCTGCGCGCTGGCATCGACGACTGGGGCGGTGTCAGCCCGCTCACTCCGGATCACGTCAACCCCGAGCGTCCCTGGCCGCAGATCGACGAACTCGCACGGCTCACGGCGCGCGCCGGATACCGGCTGCACGAGCGTCTGACCACGCATCCCCACTTCGTGAGACGGGGCGAGCCCTGGATCGATCCGGCGGTGCTGCCGCACACGCGCGCACTCGCGGACGCCGCGGGCCTCGCCGACGAGGCCGCGCCCGTCGTCGGACGGCCGTGGACACTCCAGACGCCGGCAGCGGCGCCGGCAGCGCACCATCACGCCACCGCGAATGACGCGTCGGTGCCCACGCGCGACAGCGCCGGCAGCTTCCGCACGCTGCTGGAGGCTGCTCGACGCGATCCGTCTGGACTCGACGACACGGACTACATCGCGCTGCTGGACGCCGACGGCGCCGAGCTGGAGAGCCTCGCCGCGCTCGCCGACGATATTCGCCGAGAACGAGTCGGCGACGAGATCACCTATGTCGTGAACCGGAACATCGACGCGTCGCTGTTCCGCACAGCGGATGGCCTTCGTGAGGAACAACGGGCACGCTCGGGAGGGGAGACGGGCACCGTCGAGCGGGGGAACGGGCACCCTCGTGAGGAGGAACGGGCACCCTCGGCGGAGGGCTTGGTGCTGACGGCCGAGGTCGTCAGCGCGCTGGCCGACGAGGCCGCGCGGCTGGGGGCCACGGAGGTCTGCGTGCAGGGGCGGATCGATGCGCGGATGCCGGCATCCGCGTACGCAGACCTGGTGCGGGCCATCCACCTGAACCAGCCGCAGGTGCACGTGCACGCTTACCGGCCGATCGAGTTGCTGGACGGAGCCGCCCGGTCGGATATGCCACTGGCGGCATATCTCGCGAGCTTGCGGAACGCCGGCGTCGGGACGGTCCCTGGGACGGGCGCTCGAATTCTGGACGATCGGATCAGGGACATCCTCTCCGGCGGCACGGAGCTGCCGGTCGCCGAGTGGATCGTCACGATCGAGGCGGCCCATCGGGCGGGCCTGCGCTCGACGGCGACCATGGTTTACGGGCACATCGAGACGGCTGCGGATCAGGTGGCGCACCTGCGCACCCTCTCCGCAGTGCAGGGGCGAACGGGCGGGTTCACGGAATTCATCGCGATGCCGTTCGTGCCACAGGACTCGCCGGTTGCCGTTCCAGGGGCGCGGCCGGGTCCGGACCTGCGGGAGTCGCGTGCCGTGCACGCCGTCGCCCGCCTCATGCTGGCCGGCACGATCGACCACGTCCAGGCGGCGTGGACGAAGCTCGGTTTCCGAGGAACGCGTCTCGTGCTCGCCGGCGGCGTCGACGATCTCGGCGGCGTGCTGATCGACGGTGAACTCGCACCGTGGGCGGGACCGGAGCAGGGCCGCGTGCTGAGCGTGACGGACATGCGACGCATCGCGGACGAGGTCGGTCGTCCGCTCGCCCAGCGCACGACGACGTACGAGCCGGTCGGACGATGAGCTCGGCCGAGGCGCGCACGGGCGAGGTCGTCGAGGTCGACACACTCATCGTCGGCGCCGGATTCGCGGGGCTCGGGCTCGGCATCCGATTGCGTCGACGGAACGCGCAAGAGGGCAGGGACGAGTCGTTTCTGATCCTCGAGCGGGCGCACGACGTCGGCGGCACCTGGCGCGACAACGTGTACCCGGGCGTCGCGTGCGACATCCCCTCGCACCTGTACTCGTTCTCGTTCCGCACCAGCGCCGAGTGGACGCACGTGTACCCGAGCGGGTGGGAGCTGCAGGAGTACCTGCGCCAGTGCGCGCGCGAGGAGGGCCTGCTGCCGCACCTCAGGTTCGGCGAGTCGGTCGAGGATGCGCGCTGGGACGAGGCCGACGGCCACTGGATCGTGACGACGACGGCCCGTCGACGGTATCGAGCGAAGAGCCTGGTGAGCGCGGTCGGCCGGCTCAGCGAGCCACGGCTGCCTGCCGCCGGCCGCCTGGACGGGTTCCCCGGCGCCGTGCTCCACACCGCCGGATGGGATGCCGACCTCGACCTGCACGGCGCGCGCGTCGGACTCGTCGGTACCGGCGCATCCGCCGTGCAGGTGCTGCCGCATCTGCAGCGCGCCGCCGACCACGTCACGGTGTTCCAGCGCAGCGCGCCGTACGTCGTGCCGCGCGGCGACCGCGCTTACACCGAGGCTGAGCGCGCAGAGCTGGCCGATCCGGCAGCAAGGGAGCGGCTGCGCGACATCCTGTTCTGGGATGCAGAGGCCGGCTTCCCCGCGCGAATGCGCGAGCCGGCCGCGATCGCCGCGCTGCGCGAGCGCGCAGCGTCTCACCTGCGTCGGCAGGTGAAGGATCCGGCGCTGCTCGCTGACCTCACGCCTGACTACGAGATCGGCTGCAAGCGCGTGTTGCTGAGCGATGACTACTACCCGGCCGTCGCCTCGTCGAACGTGACGCTGGAGACCTCGGCCCTCGACCGGATCGAGCACGGCACCGCCGTCGCGGAATCCGGCGCGCGGTACGACCTCGACGTGCTCGTCTTCGCCACCGGGTTCAACGCCACGCGGCCGCCCTTCGCCGATCTCGTGACGGGACGCCACGGCATCCGCCTCTCCGAGCACTGGTCGGACGGTATGCGAGCGTATGCCTCGACGGTCGTGCACGGGTTCCCGAACCTCTTCGTGCTCGACGGCCCGAACGCGAGTCTCGGGCACAACTCTGCCATCTACATGATCGAGACCCAGCTCGACTACGTGCTCGGGGCACTCGATCACCTTGCGGCCACCCGCATGCCCCTCGACGTGCCGCAGGACGCAGAGGATGCCTATGTCGCGGACATCGACGCCGCTGCCGCCGACTCGGTGTGGCTGAGCGGATGCAGCAACTGGTACGTCGACGAGCGAAGCGGCCGCCTCACGCTGCTCTGGCCCGGATACGCGCACACGTTCCGCGACCGCGTCGGCACGTTCGATGCCGCGGTGTTCGGGGTGCCGGTCGCGGGATGAGGATCGGCTCCGACGCGACCGATCGCCGACGACGCGTCGCGGGCGCTACGGTCGGAACATCCTGACCGCCCGACACCGGGAGAACCATGCCCTTCGACCTCGACCAGCCCGTGAGCATCGGCGTGCAACTCGCGCCCCAGCACGCCGACTACGCCACGATCCGCGACACCGTCTTCCGTCTTGAAGACGCGGGCGTCGACGTGGTCTTCAACTGGGACCACTTCTTCCCGCTCTCCGGCGACCGTGACGGACTGCACTTCGAAGGCTGGACCATGCTCGCAGCCTGGGCGGAGCAGACGGAGCGCATCCAATTCGGCCCTCTCGTCACGTGCAACAGCTACCGCAACCCCGATCTGCTCGCCGACATGGCCCGCACCGTCGACCACATCAGCGCGCAGGACGGACCGGACGGATCGCCCGCGCAGGGCAGGCTGATCTTCGGCATCGGATCGGGCTGGGCGCACCGCGACTACGACGCGTACGGGTACGACTTCGGCACGGTGGGATCCCGGCTGGACGACCTTGCAGAGGCGATGCCGCGCATCCGCCGCAGATGGGAGGTGCTCAACCCGGTGCCGACCCGCAGCATCCCCGTGCTCATCGGTGGTGGCGGCGAACGCAAGACGCTGCGCATCGTGGCCGAGCATGCGGATATCTGGCACAGCTTCTCCGACGCGCACACCCTCGAGCGCAAGCTCGGCATCCTCGACGAGTGGTGCAGTCGGGTGGGGCGCGACGCGTCCGAGATCACGGTCTCGGTCGAGCCCGGCCGTGGAGAGGGCACGGCGGCCTACGACGAATTCCACGCCCTCGGCGCCCGCCTCTTCACCACGCAGATCACGGCTCCCGACTACGACTGGGACCGCGTGCACCGCCTGCTCGCCTGGCGAGACGCCGTGAACGGCTAGATGCCGCGGCCGAGCAGCTGCTGCGTCGCACGCCCGAGGCGGTCGGCGGATCCGCGAAGGGTCGCGACGTCGTCGATGTCCAGGCGCAGCGAGGACCCGGGCGGCACGGTCAACTCCTGATACCCGGCGTCGGCGTGATGCGCGCGGGAATCACGTCCGAAGCGCGACGACACGGCCGCGCCCGGCGCAGCCGTGATCGCCGTCGTGCCCGTTCCGTCGTGGTCGGCGACGAACGCGTACGGATGCCCGCACCGCGCCGCCTCCACCGCGAGGCCGAGAGCAGCGTCGAGGTCGTCGGGCAGAAGCGCCGGCAGGTCGCCGACGAGCACGGCCACGAACGTCCCTGGGTGCGCCGTTCGAGCCGCTGAAACCCCGGCCGCCACGGCAGCGTTCAGGCCCATCGCCGGATCCGGAACGACGGAGTCGACGAGCACGCCGAGAGCGTCGGAGAGCCCGGGTTCACTCGACACAACGACCACGGAGTCCACCGACCGCGACGCACGCACGGCCCGCAGCGTATCCGTCAAGAACGCCGCGGACAGCAGACGCCGGTCGACACCGGGTTCGGCGGCGAACCGCGACTTGGCGCCGACGCCGCCCTTGAACGGCACGACGACGGTCCAGCGCGGTTCGTCGCCGCGCGCAAGGGCGACGCCTGCGGCGAATCCGTGCCGGTATCCGTCGGCGAGCGCCTCGTCCGTTCCGAGGCGGAACATGTCGCCCGGTCCCGTTCGGGTGAGGGAGCGACCGGTCAGGAACGGGTCGGCGTTCTGGTGAGGGATGGCGGCTCGGACCGCGCCGTCGCCGTTCGACGCGCTCCGACCATCCGACTCCCCGTCGCCACCGGACTCGCCACGCTCGCTGAGGGAGCTCGGGGTGGACGCGGAGGTCGTGACGAAGCGCACCGCGCCGCGGACGACGGCGACGGGGCATCCGCTCGCCTTGCCCTTGACGAGGTCGCCCAGCCCGGCGAGCTCGTCGCCCACTGCCGGCTGCGTGACGGTCAGAGGGCGGCCGGCGGCATCCGTCTGTCCTCGTAGGTCGTCGACCACGCGGACGCCTGACGCACCGATCGCGATGTCCGTCTGGCCGATGCGCCAGGCGCGTCCAAGTGTGTCGCTGACGATCACGCCGACCTCGACGCGGAATCGCTCCGTGAAGGCGTCGCGGAGCGCTTGCGCCGAGGCATCCGGATCTTCCGGGAGCAGCAGCACGCTGCCCTCTACGACGTTGCTCGCGTCGACACCTGCAGCTGCCCCGACGACGCCCTGACGGTTCTCGACGATGCGCGTCAGGCCACCGTCATAGGCGCGGGTTGCGACGACTCGGACCGTCTCATCGGTGATCGCCTGTTCGCGGTCGTCTGCGGCGACCAGGCGTCCCTCCGCCTTCGACACGATCTTGCTCGTGACGACGAGGATGTCGCCGCCCAGCAGCGCACGGTCCGGGTGGGCAACGGCGTCCGCACTCAGCGCGTCGCCGATCACGGCGGCGAGATCGGTGCCGGGCACGATCTCGGGGATGCCGGGCACCGCCCAGGCGGCGATCGGACCTGGCGCCTCGACGTGATCGTGCTCCTGCCTCGTGCCGGCCTCCGTCATCGGTGGAGCGCGGGCAGCACGTCGCGCCCGAAGACCTCGATCCACTCCCGCTGGTTGCGGCCGACGTTGTGCAGGTACACCCGGTCGAAACCGAGGTCGACGTACTTCTGGATGGCGGCGCGATGCACGTCGGGGTCGCTGGAGATGACCATGCGGCCCTCGAAGTCCTCAGGTCGAACGAGCTTGGCAATCTGCTCGAACTCGAACGGCGAGCGGATGTCGGCCTTCGGGAACTTCATGCCGCCGTTCGGCCACTCGCGCACAGCGTTCGCCAACGCCTCCTCGTCGGTGGGCGCCCAGCTGAGGTGCAACTGCAGAACGCGAGGCGCGTCATCCGGATTCCTGCCGGCATCACGCTGTCCCTCGTCGAACTTGGCGAAGAGGCCGCTGATCTTCTCCAGCGGCGCGCCGACCGTGATCAGGCCGTCGACGGTCTGTCCGGCGCGCTTCGCCGTGACCGGACCAGCCGTCGCGATGAGGATCTCCGGAGCCTGCTCCGGCATGGTCCACAGCCTGGTGGACTCGAGCTTGAAGAATTGCCCGGAGTGCTTGGTGTCACGCCCGGCCAGCGAGGCCGAGAACAGCTTCTTGATGATGTCGATGGCCTCGAACATGCGGTTGATGCGCTCGGGCGCCTCCGGCCAGTAGGCGCCGACGATGTGCTCGTTGAGCGCCTCGCCGGATCCCAGCCCGAGCCACGTGCGGCCCGGATACATAGCAGCCAGCGTTGCCGCCGCCTGCGCCACGATCGCCGGATGGAAGCGGAAGCTCGGCGTCGTGACGCCCGGCCCCAGATCGCCCTTCGTGCGCTCGCCGAGCGCTGTGAGCACGTTCCAGACGAAGGATGCCTGCCCTTGGGTCGGCACCCACGGCTGGAAGTGGTCAGCGGCCATCACCCCCGAGAAGCCGTGCTGTTCCGCGTGCGCGCTCAGTTCGACGACCTCCATCGGGGCGAACTGCTCGAGCATCGCGGCGTATCCCACCTGGAGTTCACGCGTAGCCATGGACCCATTCTGCCGATCGCGCCGCGAGCCCGTCGAACTGGAACGTGCCCGATCCCGAGACGTCGGAGACGCCGCCCGTGCCGTCCCATTGCCAGCGACCTGCCGGTTTCGGGCGAGTGGACACCCGTAGCATCGCTAGTAGCGATCGGCGATCCGCCCTTGGCACACATCAGCCCCTCGGGCTGCCGATCGGAACGGGCACTCTCATCGCCACATCATCAGCACCCGTCGCCGTACCCGAAAGTCGTCTCGGCGGCATCCGTTCCACCACCGCGACGGGTACCCGGTCCGACGTCGCCGCGTCGTACACCCGGATCTCGCGCCTGGTGAAGAGCGAGAATCTTCTCGCTCGCACCCGCGGCTTCTACGCCATCGTCGCCGCTGCACTCGTGGCCGCGACGGCAGCGGACGTCGTGGGCATGGTGCTGCTCGGCCACAGCTGGTTCCAGCTGATCCTTGCTGGGGTGCTCGGACTGATCCTGACGCAGTTCGCCTTCCTCGCGCACGAGGCATCCCACCGGCAAGTGCTCGGCTCCGGCCCCGCGAACGACCGGCTGGGCCGCTTCCTGGGCACGTTCGTCGTCGGCATGAGCTACGCATGGTGGATGAACAAGCACAGCCGGCACCACGCCAACCCGAACCAGGTAGGAAAAGATCCCGACATCGACGTCGACACGATCTCGTTCCTCGAAGAAGACGCGGCAAAGCGCACCGGGTTGATGGCATGGCTGACCAGGAGGCAGGGATATCTGTTCTTCCCGCTTCTGTCGCTCGAAGGGGTGAACCTGCACTGGACCTCGGTGCGCATGCTCTTCGGCCACGGCGAGGTCAAGCGCCGCAAGACCGAGATCGCGCTCATCGCCGTGCGCTTCGGCCTCTACCTCGGCGCACTGTTCGTGTTGCTCCCGCCCGGCATGGCCGCTGCCTTCCTCGGCGTGCAGCTGGCGGTGTTCGGCATCTACATGGGTGCGTCGTTCGCCCCCAATCACAAGGGGATGCCGATCATTCCGGCCGAGCTGAAGCTCGACTTCTTCTCGAAGCAGGTGCTCACCTCCCGCAATATTCGCGGCGGATGGTGGGCGACGCTGCTCTTCGGCGGCCTCAACTACCAGGTGGAACACCACCTCTTCCCCAGCATGGCCAGGCCTCATCTTGCTCGCGCGCGACTGATCGTGCGCGAGCAGTGCGCCGAGCAATCCGTCCCCTACACCGAGACTTCGCTCGTGCGGTCGTACGCGATAGTCATCGCCTATCTCAACCGTGTCGGCCTCCAGGCCAGAGACCCGTTCGTGTGTCCTGTCGTCGCGCAGTTCCGGCGGGTCTGAGGTTTCCCAGGGTCCGGGAGTTCCACAGTTCTGAGGGTCGGGCCGGCCTGAGTTCCGGCGGGTCTGATGTTCCGGTGGGTATGGAGGTTCCACTCGCTCGGCGACGCGGCCCTGCCGGGGCCTGCTGCGTCGCGCGCAGCCCCACGCCAGGGGATACGCCGCTAACGTGCAGTCCATGGACATCGGCTTCCACATCGCGAACTTCACCTGGGACGTTCCGGAGAACCTTCTCGCTGCCACATTCGCCCGCGCGGCGCGCGAGGCAGAGGCATCCGGCATCAAGCGCATCACGGTCATGGACCATTTCTGGCAGATCGGCAACATCGGGACTCCCGAGAAGCCGATGCTCGAGGGCTACACGGCCCTCGGCTTCCTGGCGTCGCACACCACGAAGGTGCTGCTGCACACACTGGTTACGGGCGTCATCTACCGTGAGCCTGGGATCCTCGCCAAGCAGATCTCCACACTAGACGTGCTCTCCGGCGGTCGGGCAGGACTCGGCATCGGCGCCGGCTGGAACGAGGAGGAGTCCAAGGGCCTCGGCATCCCGTTCCCTCCGACGAAGGAACGCTTCGAGCGCTTGGAGGAGGCCCTCCAGATCTGCCTGCAGATGTGGAGCGATGACGAGGGTCCGTACGACGGATCGCACTATCACCTCGGCCGCACCCTCAACTCGCCCCAGCCGCTCTCCAAGCCTCGCCCGTATCTGATGATCGGCGGCGTCGGCGAGCAGAAGACCCTGCGCTACGTCGCGCGATATGCGGATGCCTGCAACATCTTCGGCTCCCCCGATGCCGCCCACAAACTCGACGTGCTGCGGCACTGGTGCGATGTCGAGGGTCGCGACTACGACACCGTCGAGAAGACCACTACGACGGCGATCACGCCGGACACCGACTTCGACGAGTTCGTCGGGCGCCTCGAGGCGCTGCGCGAATTGGGGTTCACCGCCGCCTATGTGTCGGCGCGCACGCCGGATCCTCTCCACGCAGTGGAGTTCTTGGGACGAGTCGCAGAGAAGGTTGCATAACCATGCCGTTGACGGGTGAATGGGAGCCGGGCACTTCCGGCTGGGCACGCGAACAGGTCGAAGAGTTCGAGGCATCCGATGGCCGCAAGGCCAACACGCTGCGCGGAGTGCCGATCGTGGTCGTGACCATGGTGGGCGCCAAGAGCGGCAAGCTGCGCAAGAATCCGGTGATGCGGGTGGAGCATGACGGGGAGTACGCGGTCGTGGCGTCCAAGGGCGGGGCCGAGCAGCATCCGACCTGGTTCCACAACATCGTGAAGAACCCGAACGTCGAGCTTCAGGACGGCGCAAAGCGCCGCGATTACGTCGCGCACCTGGCAGAGGGCGCCGAACGGGATGCCTGGTGGGAGCGGGCGGTCGCCGTCTGGCCCGACTACGCGGGCTATCAGAAGAAGACCGAGCGGATCATCCCCGTCTTCGTGCTCGTTCCCGTCGAGGTCTGAGCCACCGAACGGGGAAGAGCCAGGGCTCCTCGCCGCAGACATCACCGCCTTCCTCCGCCTCGTGCACTGATCGTGCACACGATCGTCAGCGCAGGTCCGCCGCTCCCGTCATGATCGCCGTGCGCACGCGCTCGAGCACCGCGCTGCGCAGGTTCCACTGCTGCCAGTACAGGGCGACGTCGACGCCACGTCGGTCGAGCACAGTGACGCCGGCCCCGGCGTCATCCAGTTGCCATGTCGGCACCATGCCCCAGCCGAACCCGAGACGAAGGGCCGCGACGAAGTCCGCCGATGCCGGCACCTGCGAGCGCGGCGGTGTCGCGCCCGCGACACCTCTGTCTGTCAGGTAGCTGCGCTGCAGCTCGTCTTCACGGTCGAAGTCCACCAGCGGGGCGGATGCCAGTGCCGCGCGCGTCACCCCGTGCGGGAACCACCTCGAGACGAACTCCGGGGACGCGCACGGAACGTAGCGCGCAACGCAGAGCGGCTCGACCGTGCAGCCCTGCACCGGTGTGGACTCCGACGTGATGGCCGCCATCACCGTTCCGTCTCGCAGGTAGGCGGCGGTGTGCTCCTGATCCGCCCGATGGAACTCGAAGCTCACGTCGCGCAACCCGGCGAGGGCGGGCAGCACCCAGGTGGCCAGCGAATCCGCGTTGACCGCGAGGGGGACGAGCGGGTGAGGAGCACCGGCATCCGTGCCGTCGCCCGATGCGTCGCCGGCCACCTCGGCCGCGAGCTCCGCGGTGAGGGCGTCGATCTGGCGGGCGATCCGGAGCACGGCGGCGCCGCCATCCGTCACCGCCACCGGTTTGGAACGCACCAGCAGCACCCGCCCGACGGAGGCCTCCAGCGCGCGGATCCGCTGACTCACGGCCGACGGCGTGATGTGCAGGGCGCGGGCGGCGGCGTCCAGCGTGCCGTTGGTCACGGCAGCGTCGAGTGCACGCAGTTGCGCGAGATCCATCTCCATCGGAAGTGATGCTAATGCACCTGAAGAAACTGAAGCTGGGCTTCAGCTTGCGATCCGCATAGTCTCGTGCGGTGCCCCCGCTGTCCTCCCCCACGCTCGCGATCGTCGCCGCAGACACTCTCGGCCGCCTCGGCGGCTCCATGTCCGAGCACGTCGTCACTCAGGTCGCGTCCGCCGTCGTCACGCAGGCCGCGCCGACCGCCACCGTGCTGGCGGGGTTCGCATTCAGCATGTCGCTCATCGTGGCGATCGGCGCGCAGAACGCGTTCGTGCTGCGGCAGGGACTGCGCAAGGAGTACGTGCTGCCGATCGTGATCGTCTGTGCGGGGACGGATGCCCTGCTCATCACCGCCGGAATCGCCGGCGTGGGGGCCATCATCCTCGCCGCTCCGTGGGTACTCGTCGTCGTGCGCTGGATCGGCGTTGCGTTCCTCGTGATCTACGGCGTGCTGGCGGCGAGGCGGGCGATCCGTCCCGGTGAGCTCGATCCGGCATCCGGATCGGGTCCCGCCGGCCTGTGGCCGACGATCGCCGCCTGTCTCGCCTTCACCTGGCTCAACCCGCACGTGTACCTGGACACCGTCGTGCTGATGGGGACCGTCGGCAACGGATACGGGGACAACCGCTGGTGGTTCGCACTCGGCGCCGCGTTCGCCAGTGCCGTCTGGTTCACCGCCCTCGGCTTCGGCGCTCGGGCGCTGCGCCCGATCTTCCGCTCGCCTGTCGCGTGGCGCCTGCTCGACGTGCTCATCGCGCTCATGATGTTCGCGATCGCCATCACGCTGGCGGTGGAGGCGATCACAGCGCACTAGGCGCCGCCGCCGCGATCATTCGGCGAGCGCGATGGCTTCCTGCACGCCTCGGTGGAGCGCCTCGTGGTCGTCGGTGGAGAGGTCCTCGTCGCCCCCGAAAAGGTAGGGGCGTCCCTCGCCCGTCTCGATGAAGTCCTTGAGGCTGCCGTTCACGAACATGCTCCAGGCGCTCGAGCACGAGTCGTAGCACTCCACTTCCGGGGAGAGTCCTTCGTGGGTGAATGTCACGCGGGCCCCCTCCTGGGACTCCGCGATCTCGAAACGCACGGTGCTGCCGTTCCACTCCTGCTTGTCCTCGATGTAGTCGAGGTAGCTGCCAGTGACCAGCCAGGCGATCCTTCGGTCGGGCACGATGTCGGTGACTCGGAATCCGCTGTAGTGCAGCCCCGGGACCACGTAGACGAACTCGTCGCCCACCGCGGTGGTCGAGCCGGTGATGCGACCCCACCATCCCGAGACGTCGTTGATCCGCTCGAACGCCTGATGCGCTGTGGCATCCACGGTGACCGTCGTCGTGTAGTCAGTGCTCATGGCCGTCTCCTTCGTCGAGTCCTCGTCGCGAGCCCGGCGCATCCGGCGGTCTGGAATCGAGCCGCGGATGCGCCTGCTTGCGTGATGCAAGTGAGACTAACTCCGTCCGCTTGCATGACGCAAGTGTTAGCGTCGGATCATGTTGGGAAAGAACTACGACTCCCAGGTGTGCTCGATCGCACGATCGCTCGAGCTGGTCGGCGAACGGTGGAGCCTGCTCATCATCCGCGATGCCCTGTTCGCCGGAGTGACGCGATTCGGGGACTTCCAGCACAACCTCGGCATCGCGACCAATGTGCTCGCCTCCCGGCTCGACGCCTTCGTCGCTGCCGGCATCATGCAGCGGGATGCCGCGTCCGACTACGTGCTCACCGAGAAGGGTCGGGCCCTCGCGGTCGCGCTGATCGCGCTCACCGAGTGGGGCGACGGGTGGGCGTCTCCGATCGAGCCGCCCATCCTCTATGAGCACAGCAGATGCGGAGCCGCCGTCCATGCCATGGCCGTGTGCGAGACCCACGGTGCCGTCGATGCTGACGAGGTCTCGGTGCGGATCGGGCCAGGGATGCCTGCCGAGTACCTCGCGAACCGTCGCGGAGGATCTGCGGCACGGTAGCCGCTCCGCTACGGCTTCGCCCCGTTCGCGAACGACCCGTGCAGCGTGATGTCGCGGAACTCCGTGGTCTTCACCACCGCTTTCACGGCGGCCAGGGTGGCGTCGTCGTTCGGACTCACGTCGATGGTGAGCTGTCCGTAGTCGATCCGGCCTGTGTAGGGAATGCTCACCGACAGCGATTGCACTCCGGGCGTGGTCGCGAGCACGAAGAGGCCCTGGGAGACACCGAGCGAGTTGTCCTGATCGACGTTGCCGTCGAAGGTGCCCGTCCAATTCTGCCGCGTGGCGATCCGGCCGTTCGTCGCGGGGGTCTCGATCGCGAGGTCGATGCCGGTCCATCCCACGTCGCGCGCGAGCGTCCTGGTGACGGCAGCGGTCTGCCTGGCCGTGGCATCCGCCGACATCGCGACGGCGAACGATGCGTGGAACGAGTGCTGTTCCACGGGCGTCGGGCGGGCCCCGTCCTTTCCCTTGATCAGGATGAACGACTGGGAGAACGTGACCGCCTTCGTCGCGGAGGCGACGGCCGGCAGGGCGCGAATGTCTGCAAGCGCCCGGGTGAGCTCTCCTGAGACGGTCGGATCGAGGGTCGGCGTGGCGGTCGGCGTCGGCGTGGCCGATGACGCGTATGCGCCACCCATCGGGAGGCCGGCCCGCGCCGTGCAGCCGGCGAGACATCCGCTCAGCACGAGGACGGTGACAGCTGCCCACCTTCTCGAACGCATGCGCGCCATCCTACGGAGTCGGCTGCAGCCGGCTTCTCGCGCCTCAGTCCTCGGCGATGCCGATCTTCGCGTGCAGGCGCTTCGCCCAGCGCGGCGCCCACCACATGATGCGTTCCTGCCACGTCATGAACGCGGGCACCAGCAGGCAACGCACGAGGGTGGCGTCGATGAGCACCGCGAAGGCGAGCGCCACGCCGAGCTGCTTGATGATGAGAAGGTCGCCCGTGGCGAATCCGGTGAACACCACGATGATGATGAGCGCTGCCGACGTGATGATGCGTCCCGAGCGCTGCAGGCCGAGCGCGATGGACTCCCGACCGGAGGTGCCGGCGTCCACCCGCTCCTTGATGCGGCTCAGGATGAACATCTCGTAGTCCATCGCCAGCCCGAAGCCGAACGCGAGGGTCAGCACCAGCACGATCACGTCGACGCCGTACACGTGATCCGCATCGAAGCCGAGGATGCCGGCGAATGCGCCGTCCTGGAAGCCCCAGACCAGCAGGCCGAGGGATGCGCCGAGAGAGAGCGCACTGGCCACCAACGCCTTCAGCGGCACGACGAGCGACCCGGTCATGAGGAACAGCAGCACGATCGTGCCCACGGCCACGATGAGGATCGCCCAGGGTGCGCCCTCCGCCAGCGAATCCGCGAGGTCAACCGTGCCGGCGTCGATGCCCGTCACCCAATGCCGGAACGCCGGTGGACCCGCGCGGATCTCGCGCACCACGCCGACGCCGTTCCGCGCATCCAGCGACACCCGCGCGGTCCACGAGTCGCCGGAGCGCTGCGGATCCTGCACCGACGTGACGTTGTCGAGCTTGCGCACGTCACCCGACCAGGCGACCAGGTCGGCGCGCGTTGTGGTGACCAGCTGCACCCGCGCTGGGGCGGCATCCGGGAACCGGTCGGTGAGGGTCGTCTCGAACGTGTACTCGCTGGATGCACGCGGCACGGCGTCGATGCTCGTGTTGGCCAGCAAGAGCGTGATGACCGGGCTGGCGAGCACGAGCAGGACCACGACGACGCCGAGCGTCACCAATGCCGGACGCCGCTGCACGCGACGCGTGAGCCGCGAGAAGAACCCTTCGTCCGGCGCCACGTCGCCGAACCGGATGATGTACCTGCCGAGCAGCGGCAGCCGGGTGAGCGCGCCGGGCTTCAGGAGCTTGCGTCCGGTGAGCCCGATGATCGCAGGGATGAGCGTGGTGGCCGAGAGCATCGCGACCATCGTCACCGCGATCGCCGCGATGCCCACCGCCCGCACGAACGCGGGCTCGAAGACCAGCAACCCGAGACTGGCGATCGCGAACGTCGTGCCGGAGAACAGCACGGTCCGTCCGGCGCGATCGAGGGCTATGGCCACCGCGGCGAGCCGGGTCGCGCGGTCGGCCGCATCTGCTCCACCGGCGACGGATGCCCGGTATTCCTCCCTGAACCGGCTCACGACGAGCAGGCCGTAGTCGATCGAGAGGCCGAGGCCCACGGCGGTGATGACGTTGATCACGGTGTTCGCGATGTCGGTCCAGTACGTGAAGGCCATCAGGACGCCGAGCGAGGTCACGATGGATGCCCCGGCGCCGATCAGCGGCAGCCCTGCAGCGATGAACCCGCCGAACACGACGAGCATCACGATCAGCGCGATGGGCAGCGCTACCGTCTCCCCTCGCCTCAGGTCGTTCTCGGAGATCGCCTGCAGGGAGTCGGTGAGCAGCTGCGTGCTGCCGACCTCGGCGGTCGCACCAGGGTGAGCGGCTCGCAGGTCGGAGGCGGCGTCATCCATCAGTCGTTGCACTCGATCGACGGTGGCCTGCGACGCCGAGCGGCCGTCGGCTCCCGTCACCGTCGCCGTGATGAGCACCCCTTTGCCGTCCGCCGCAATGAGCGACGCCACCTGCGGATTGCGGATGCCGCCTGGCACCGCGAGCGGATCGACCACCGCCGTGTGCGGCAGCGCGACGAGATCCTGCGCGAGCCGCGTCGTGCGGGCCGCCACCTGGACATTCTCCGGGTCCACGCCGTAGATGAGCAGCGTGGTGGTCTTGCCGGATGCCGCGGCCAGCCGATCCGATCCTTGCGAGCTCTCGCCGTGCACCTGCGGTACGGATCCGGCGAGCCGGTCGAAGAGGTTCTGCCCGCCGATGCCGCCGAGCGCCGTGGCGGCGGTGGTGCCGACGACGATCAGCCAGACCACGAGCGTGAGCCACGGATGCCGCGCGGCGGCCGCGCCCATTCTCCCGATCGGTCCGATGCGTCGTTGGACAGTCGGCTGCGTCATCCTGCCTCCACCAGAAGCGCCTCCCACGACTGCGTGACCCGACTGTGACTGCACGACCGACGCGCGAACGACGGCCCCAGACACCACTGTGCCTCGCCGCGCGACACGGCGGCGAGGCACAGTCTAGGTCGGTAGAGGTAAGAGGCGAGCGCTACTTCGTCAGGCTCAGGGTCACCTCCTGGGTGGTCGCGGATCCCTGCGAGTTGGTGAACACCGCGCGGAACTTCGCGCCGTTCCAGCCAGGCGTCGCCTTCACGTTCAGCGTTGTCGACGTCGCGCCGTCGATCGTGACCCACTTTCCGCCGTTCGTGAGGCGTTGCCAGGTCACGGTCGGGTCGGGGCTGCCGAGCGCCGCGGCGCTGAAGGCGACAGTGGCGTTCTTCGTGGCTGCGACGTCCGTCGGCTGCAGCGTGACGACCGGGGCGAGCTTCGCCGGGCCGCCGAGCTCTGCGACACCCCAGCGCGAGGTCGTCTGGTACGCCGACCCGGTCTGCTCCGCCCAGCCGAAGTTCGCCGTGCGGGCTCCGTTCGTGCCGTCGTTGACCTCGTAGTCCACGCCCTCGAACGTGCCCACGCCCGTCGAGTCCTTCATGTCGATCCGCGCCTCGACGATGTAGCCGGTCGAGGTGCGCGAGGTCGCGCTGGTCAGTCGAGCCTGCTGTGCGCTCTCGGCGTCGCCGGCACCGAACGACACGGCGTTGTCGACGCTGATGCGCATCTGTGCGTCATCGGCCCGGTAGGAGCCGTTCTTGGCGTTGCCCAGGTCGGTGAAGATCTCCACCGAGTCCTGCTCGTACGCGTTCGGGGATGACACGTCGATCGTCGGATCGGTGACGTCCGCCAGCACGTAGAGGTAGCCGTCCTTCCACAGCTGGTAGACCGTGGCCCGAGCGCCGTCCGCGGATCCGGAGAGCAGCTTGCTGGTGGTGACGCTGGACGCCTCGGCCCACACCGGGTCCTTCGTCCCGTCGATGACGGGCGCGACCGAGGCCTCGGGAATCGTCGTGAAGGACAGCGGCTCGACGAGCTGCAGCGTGCCGAGCGAGCCCGGCGTGTTCCAGTCCTCCACCGCGGAACCGTTCGTGACCGTCACGTCGAACTTCGGCGTGCTCGATGCGGTGAGGCCTGCATCCGGAAGGTTCACCACGGCGCTCCATCCGCTCGAGGTGGAGGCGACCTTCGCCACCACACCCGTGCCGGTGACGGTACCGTCACGGTTCACGGTGGCCGTCTGCGTTCCGTCGCCCCACGCGAAGCTCGCCTGGTCGGTCGCGTCGCTCGACGAGTCGGTCACCGACACGTAGGCCGTGAGGTGATCGGACGTCCAGCGGAGCTGGAATCCGGCGTCCCCGTTCTGGCCGATGGGTACCAGCGGCAGCCTCTGCCATTCGAGGGCGCCCGTCGGGTCGGTGCCGGTGGCATCCACGTCGTCGGCGCTCTGCTGGAACACGATGTCCGTCAGCTGCTTCGCGGGCAGCGCCTGGTCGGTCACGCCGTAGTACGCCGGCTTGGCCTGCAGGTCGTCGTCGAACAGGAGCGGCGCGCCGGAGCTGGCGCGCCAGCTCTGACCGTCGGTGAGGCCCCAGACCGTTGCGGAGAAGATGCTCGCTCCCGAGGTCGCCTCGCTGCGCAGCATGTCGAAGATGCCCTTGTCGTAGTAGCCCTGGTCGATCTCGTTGGCCGTCGTCACAGGAGTGCCGGTCGGCACGTCGAGCTCGGTCACCGCCTGGTAGAGCGCGTGGCCGTCGGCCGTCTGGATGCCGTTGAACGCATCGATCGCGTCCTTCAGGCTCGACAGCGGAGTCGAAAGGGTGACGTGGAACTGGTGTCCGATGCCGTCGACGGCCACGCCGGCCGCGATCAGGTTCTTCACGAGCTCCATCACGCGAGCGCGCTTGCCTGCCTGCTCCGTGTTGTAGTCGTTGTAGAACAGGGCGATCGGATGCGCCGCCGAGTCCGCAGCGAACCCGCCCTGCGCTGCCGGCTGGTTGAAGTACTTGTTCGCGTCGTTGAACGCGTCCGCGATGTACTCCGATCCGAGCACCTGGTACCAACGGCTCTGCCGCAGGTCGTCCTGATCGTCCGCGTTGTCGGACACGGCCTCGTTCACCACGTCGAACGACACGAGCGGATTGGTCGAGCTGCCGAAAGCGCCGAACTTGGCGGAGAGGTACTGGGCGACATCCTTGATGTGGGTGTCGAGACGAGCGCGCAGGATCGCCTGATCGGCTGAACTGCTGGTCAGCGGCGTGCTGTCGGTCGGTGACACGTCGAAGAACCACGCAGGCGTCTGCTGGTACCAGACGAGGTTGTGGCCGTAGACCCGCAGCTTGTTCTGCTGTGCGAAGGTCATCAGCGCGTCGGCATCGGCATTCGTCGTCACGAAGTTCCCGTTCGCGTCGTACCACGACTCGGGCTTCATCGAGTTCTCGGGGGTCACCTGATCGAAGTGCTTGACCAGCAGCTGGCCAGGAACTCCGGTGATCTCCGGGTCGCTCACAGCGGCGCCGACGGGGAAGGGCAGCGTGTCCTTGATGGGCGTGATGTCCTGCACCGAAAGCGCGCTGGGCACGGTGACCGACAGGTCGTCGAAGTACAGGTCGGACGTGTTGCCGATGGGATCGCTGCTGGAGTACGTCGTCTCCAGGTACAACAGTGCGGAATCGCTCTGCGCCGGCATCGTGAACTTCTGGTCGACACTGACCCAGCCGGTGTCGGACATGTCCGTGAACTGTCCGAGTGTCGAATACGTCGTCGACGTGCCGACCGTGTTGGCGAGGCTCAGCCAGACGTTGTCGGTCGGCTGTCCGGCGCCGAACTTCACCTCACCGGTGAACTCGTAGGTCTGCCCCGGCTTCAGCAGGCACGTGACGTCGTGGGCGACGCCCTGCCCCTGATCCTGCCGAGCGGATGCCTCCAGCGCGCCAGCGCTCCCGTTCGCACCGCCTGCAACTATGCCGACCGTTGCTGAGCCCTTGCCGTCAGCCCGCGCGATCCAGCCGCCCTGGTCTCTGCTGTCGAAGTTCGAGCCGACGACCGTGTCGCCCGACGGATACGTGCACGTCGAACCCGATCCGCCGCTCGTCGTCTGGCCGGTGATCGTGATGTCGTCGATGAGCACGTCGGGATACGTCGATCCGCCCGTGTCGAGGTACACCTTGCCGGATGCCGTGCCCAGCGATGTCGGCAGCGTGTAGCTCCCGGTGATCGTGGTCCACGAGTCGGCGGTCAGGGCACCGTCGCCGGAGATCCACGAGTACGTGCCGTCGTCGACCGTGAAGTGCACTCCGCCCGCGGGCTGCGACGCGTCGGCGAGCCGTGCCTCGAACGTGTACGTGTAGGCGACACCCGGCGTGACCAGCGTCGGCAGAGTGGTGAGCTGGATGCCGTCGTACGCGTGCGTGCGGCCGGACACCTTCAGCGACTTGCCCGTGCCGTCCGGACTGTCGACGACGGCGAGGGTGGCGTTGCCGTTCTGCGTCCACGGCGCGTAGCTGCCGTCGTCGAAGTTCGTCGACAGCACGGTCGTCGTGTCCGCGGCATGGGCGGGGGCCGCCACACCGCTTCCGACGATCGAGGCGGCCAGGACTGCCAGCGCTGCCCCTCCGACCGCCACGGTGCCGGCGACTCCTCGCCGGCGTTTGATCATTCTCATGTCGCTCCTTCGCGCACGATCGGATTGCGCCGCGCTGTTCCGGATGTCGGGCTGGAACAGCGGCGCGAGGGCGATCTTAGGGACGCGAAAGGGGCCCCGTACAGGGGGAACGACGAATTTGTCGATTAATCGACCAAAATATTTCCGAGCGGCGACCCGGCGTCGCCCGGATCAGTGTCCGACGGTGAATCGGCGGTTCTGATGTGCAGGCGTCGCGAGTTCGTCGACGAATGCCAGGGCGAAGTCGGGACCGGAGATCTCGGAGGATCCGTCGGACTTCGTCACGAGCACGTGCCCGCCGACACGATAGGCGCCGGTCTCCTCCCCCGGTGCGTAGCTGCCGTAGAGGGCCGCAGGGCTCACATAGAACCAGCTCAGCGCGGCGTCATCCGCACCGTGCTCCTGCTCCAGCCACTCCAGGATGGTCGCATGCGTCGTCGCCTCGGGCTTCCAGGCCTCCTGGAACTCCGGGGTGTCGAACAGCCGCGGTCCGCCGTCGGAGACGTACGAGCTGCCGGCACCGCCGACCACGCCCAGACGTGCTCCAGCGGCGGCAGCGGCATAGGCGATTCCCTGGAGGGCGGGCACCAGCACGCTGGTGCCGTCGTCGGTGACCGCGTGCACCGCGAGAACGAGGGCGTCGGCTCCAGCCGCGAAGCGCTCGACCGTCGCGGCATCGGCATACGAACCGGTCACGTACTCGACGCCGTCGATCGGATCCGTCGGCTCATTGCGAGACAGCGAGCTCACCTCCCAGCCGCGCTTCAGCGCCTGAAGCGCGATGTTTCCGCCGGTGTACCCCGTGCCTCCGATGATCGCGATCTTCATGTCGTTGGGCTCCCGCCTCGCTGGTTGGATGGTTCCGTCGTGTGACGCCGTGCGAGAGAACCGCCTGCGGCGCCCGAGAATTCCCGGCGCCGCCACCTGTTGATCGACCCGTGCTCCGCCCGGGCCCGGGAACCTCTACGAGTGAGCGGAGCCGCCGGCCACGGTCAGCAGCACCGCGTCGGACACGCCGTTCCACTCGCCGATCAGGGACGCGTGGCCACGCGCAGCACCCGCCGCATCCACGGCGTTCGACGTCTCGAGGCGCCGGAGCACGGTGACCTCCAGATCGCCCCAACGCGAAACGGTCGCCGTCGCGTCGGAGGCGAGCCGTGCATCCGCCCCGGGTTCCTGCGCTCCGCTCAGCACCGCCGGCAACACGGCCGCAGGATGCCCGCTGCCGTGCACGTGCGCGTCGCCCGGCTTGGTCACCGGCACGCCGTCCTCCTCGTAGTGCTGCTCCACCTCCGTGCCGCCCGTCGCCGCCGCGCGAACGACCTCGGAGAGATACACCGGATCGGCCGGACCGTCGTAGACCCATCGTGTGCCGAGCACGCTGTGCTCCATCGTGCCGACGAGCGAGTTCTCGGCGCCCTCGAGCGGCCCGTTCCGGTACGTCAGCGGCACCTGGAGCACGTGGTCGCCGGCACCGACGAGCAAGGTCTCGACACCGACCTCGCCTGCTGGGTCGTCGAAGCGGAACGACGCGATCCTGGTGAGCCCGCTCGCATCGGCGTCGGCGGGCCAGAACGGCTGCGACGGGAGCCAGGCGGCGACCAGATCGAGTTTGGACGGGGTGAGCTGGGCGTGATGGAGGAGGGCCATGCGCCAACCCTGACACACCTCCACTCGGGACACCCTTTCCTCTACTCGGGGCACCCTTTCCCACCCCTCGCTTCCTCCGACCCTTCCCTCGCGCACCGCGCCCATCGACTCGCCGTCCCTGGTCCATCTCCTGGCACGCTCGTACGCTGAAGGCATGAGCGCGACGTGGAATCCGGACGAGCTGCAGACGATCGCCGACGAGGACGAGGTGGTTCTGGCGTCCCGCCGTCCTGACGAATCGCTCGGCATCGTCACGACCATCTGGATCGTGCGCGTCGGCGACGATGCGTACGTGCGGTCAGCGTTCGGATCCGGCAACCTCTGGTACACGCGGGCGAAGAAGGCCGGAGCAGGACACGTCACGATCGGCGGCATCTCGCGTGACGTGACCATCGAAGACGCCTCGGCCGATTCGGATCATCCCGCGGACGACGAGGCGATCGACAACGCGTATCACGCCAAGTACGACGCCAACTACCCGCAGAAGTACATCGAGCCCGTCGTGGACGCCGCCTCGCACGCCACGACGCTGCGGCTGATCCCGGCGTGATGCACGCGGGCTCGACGGCGGCCGCCATGACACAGAGGCGGAGGCCGGCATGACGGATGCCGCGGTCGGCCCCGTCTCCATGCACGACGGGCAGCTGCACGTTGACGTCCCGATGGTCAGCGGCCTGATCGCCCGGCAGTTCCCGCAGTGGGCGCGTGAGCCAGTGTGCTTCGCTCCCGGATCCGGCACCGTCAACGCCATCTTCCGGCTCGGTGACGCTCTGGCCGTGCGCCTCCCGCTGGTCGTCGACGACCCAGATGCTGCGCTCGGCACCCTGCGACGCGAGGCGGATGCGGCGCGCGAGTTCGCGGCATCCACCCGGGTCCCGGCCCCGACCGTCGTCGCCGTCGGCGAACCGGATGCCGACTACCCAGGGCCATGGAGCGTCGCCACGTGGATCGACGGTGACGTCGCGACCGAGGCGAGCGTCTCGGACTCCGCTGCCTGTGCGCGCGACATCGCCGAGCTGATCCTCGATCTCCGATCGGCGCCCACCGGCGGCCGCACGTTCGCGGGAGTCGGCCGGGGCGGCGATCTCACCGGTCAGGACGGATGGATGCAGACCTGCTTCGCCGAAAGCACCGGCCTGGTCGATGTTCCGGCCCTCCGCGCAGCCTGGGCCGCGCTTCGTGCTCTGCCGAGACGCTCGGCCGATGCCATGTCGCACACCGATCTCATCCCGGGAAATCTGCTGATCCGCGACGGGCGCCTGGCCGGCGTGCTCGACGTCGGCGGCTTCCAGGCAGCGGACCCGGCCCTGGATCTCGTCGTGGCCTGGCACCTGTTCGACGAACCGGCGCGCGAGGCGCTGCGGCACGGTGTTCGAGGGCAGGGTGTCGAGCGACGCGGGGTGCGAGGTCGGGCGAGGGACGGCATCCGTCAGTCCGACGACGACGAACGGATCGAGTGGGCGCGCGGCGCGGCGTGGGCGTTCGCCCAGGCGATGGGCCTGGTGTGGTACTACCGGGAGAGCAACCCGGTGATGAGCGCGCTCGGCCGCAGCACGCTCGAGCGAATTCTGTCATCCGACGTGCTCGACACGCTCTGACACGCATTCGAGTGCACCTGGTAGACGGCACGGTGTCGTGACGATCGAACGGAGTCGACGATGGAGTTGAACGACAAGCAGCGCACCTTCCTGGAGAGCCACCACGCAGCGGCGATGATCACCATCGCCAGGGACGGCATCCCGAAGGCCGTGCGCGTGGGTGTCGCACTGGTCGACGGCCGGCTGTGGAGCAGCGGCACCCAGGAACGCGTGCGCACCCGGCGACTTCGACGCGACCCGCGGTGCACGCTCTTCGTTTTCGATCAGGCGTACTCGTTCCTCACCATCGAGGGCACGGTCACCCTGCTCGAGGGAGCGTATGCTCCGCGCGACAACCTGCGCCTGTTCCGCGCCATGCAGCACCGGCCGGCTGGCCCGCTGAATTGGTACGGGGAGGAGCTCGACGAGGATGCCTTCCTCACGCGCATGGCAGACGAGCACCGGCTCATCTACGAGTTCGCACCGACGAACGCGTACGGCCCGGCCTGACCGTATCTCCGACTCGCCCTGAGGGCATCCGACCCGGCCTGAACGGGTCGGCTCGTGCGGCGCTCGGGCGCGTCCCGTCGACGGCAGGTCGGCAGTGCGGCGCTCAGTGGCTCGACCGCGTGCCGGCGATCTCGAGGAACTCCGCGATCTCGTCCGCGGCGCTGAACTGGTGCGATGTGCGTCCCATCAGGATCGGCGCCCTGGCATGGCCCGGCACGGTGTGGCCGCCGCCGTGCACCGTCATCAGGCGCACCGGCTGGTGTCCGTCCAGCGCCCAGTCCGTGACCGTGACGGTGGTCTTGTCGCGATCCGCAGCCGGCAGGTCGCGCACGACCGGATCCGCGACGATGCCGTTCTGCACGGCCGAGTGCTCGGCGCTCTGCACGGCGGACAATCCCAGCCCGCGCGGCTTGAGCCCCCAGAGGCTCGCGACCCCGCCTTCGTACGGCACGAGCGGATCGGACGTGCCGTTGATGTAGAGCATCCGCAACGGACCAGGGCGCGCGTCGGCGAGCAGGAAGTTCTCCGGCGCTGGCACCGTGGCACCGATCGTCGCGGCACCGGCGAAGCGCCCCGGAACCTCGTGAGCAAGACGGATCACCAGTGCACCGCCGTTGGAGAATCCCACGGCGAAGGCCCGCTCGGCATCCGCGCCGAGGCGGTCCGCTGCCCAGCCGATGGCCGCCAGCACGAACGCGACGTCGTCGTACCCCTCCAGCCGAGCGGCGAAGTCGATCGAGGTGCGGGCGTCGTTCCAATGCTTCTGGTATCCGTCGAGGTACAGGAGCACGGCGCCGTCACGCGCCGCGAAGCGGTCGAACTCGCCGCCGGCGAAGCGGCGCAAGCCGTCTCCGGTCTGGTTCGATCCGTGCAGCGCGACCACGATGGGTGCGCCGGGACGGATGCCCGCGGAACGCACGACGAGCATCCGTCGCACGTGCTCGCCCACCGGCAGCTCTACGCGCTCTTCGACAAGCAGCGCGGCATCCGCTCCAGTCGTCATGACCCTCCTCATCCGACTCACCACGCTAGACGGGATGCCCTCAGCGGGAGGAGCGCCGAGCAGAACGAGATGGCGGCCGGTCTCGCCCGAATACTGTGCTCGCCGGGCGATGACGTGCTAGCGTCCCCGTTGATCGTGATTCTTCTGGCCAGGAGGTGAGACCCATGAACGCTGCATCTGTCCTGGGTGCTCCCCTGCGGTTCACGGTCCGCGGCTGATCAGAAGTCGCCGGGAGCGCCGCATTCGGCACTCACGAAAGGCGACGCCGATGAACACTTCACCACGAGCCGCTCTGCGGTTCACTTCCCTTCACGTCGACACCCCGAACGTCGACTCCCCGCACATCGCAACCGAGACGATCGCCGACGGCGTCGTCGAACGTTCCTTCTCCATCGGAGACGTCCCGGGCGCACTCTGGTCGCCCGTAGACGCACCGCCCGGCGGGCCCCTGCTGCTCATGGGTCACGGCGGCGGGCTGCACATGCGACATCCCGCACTCGTCGCCCGCGCAAGGGCCAGTGTTCTGCGCGACGGCTTCACCGTGGCGGCGATCGACGCTCCAGGCCACGGCGGCCGTCCGCGGTCGGCGGAGGACCAGCGCTGGGTCGACGACATGATTCGCGCACGCGATGCCGGCGAGCCGATCGCGGGCATCGTGTCCGAGTTCAACGGTTCACTGGCCGAGCGCGCGGTGCCGGAGTGGCAGGCGACGATCGATGCACTGCAAGCGCTGCCCGAGATCGGGAAGGATGCTCCCATCGGCTACCAGGGACTGACCCTGGCGACCGAGATCGGAATCCGGCTCATCGCGGCTGATCCGCGGATCACCGCCGCGATCCTGGGCGGCGTCTTCCCCTCGGATGCGCTGCTCGCAGCAGCACGCCGGGTGACGATCCCCGTCGAGATCCTGCTGCCGTGGGACGATCCCGAACTCGGACGCGAGACGGGGCTGGCGCTCTTCGACGCGATCGCCTCCGAGGACAAGACGCTGCACGCCTTCCCAGGCAGCCATTTCAGGGTTCCGGAGGAGCGCACCGACACCCGCTTCTTCGCCCGTCATCTCCACAGCCCTGGCCGCACGGCCTGATCAGCGCAACGGCGGCCGGGCACCTGCTCGGCCGCCGTTGCGCGGTCTACGCTCGTAAGCATCCGCGCCACCTCGCATCGAATCTCGGTGTGCCGGAACGGCGACGTTCCCGAGGCCACCAGCGGATCCTGCGAAAGGATGCCATGGCCGAGACCTCCGACAGCCGCGTGGCCGTCTACATCGACTTCGACAACATCGTCATCTCTCGCTACGACCAGGTGAACGGACGCAACTCGTTCACGCGCGACCGAGTGCGCCAGTTCGACCCGGACGAGACGGGAGCGGATTCCACGCTGGCAGCCAAGCTCGACGCGTCGACCGTCGATGTGGGTGCTGTGATCGACTTCGCCGCATCATTCGGCACGCTCGTGCTCACCAGGGCGTACGCCGACTGGTCGGCGCCCGTGAACGCGGACTACCGCCATCAGCTCGTCGGCCGTGCCGTTGATCTGGTGCAGCTCTTCCCGGCGGCCGCCTACGCGAAGAACGGGGCGGACATCCGCCTCGCCGTCGACGCTGTCGAGGACATGTTCCGGCTGCCAGACCTCACGCACGTCGTCATCGTCGCAGGCGACAGCGACTACGTCCCCCTGGCACAGCGCTGCAAGCGACTGGGACGCTACGTCGTGGGAATCGGCGTCGCCGGATCCACCAGCCGTACGCTCGCCGCCGCGTGCGACGAGTTCTACACGTACGACGCGCTGCCCGGTGTGGAGCGGCCCGAAGTCCCGGAAGTGAAACCCGCGCGTTCGACGGACGGCAAGGCATCCTCCGCGGCGAAGGGCTCGACGAAGAAGCCGGCACGGACGACCGAGGCCGCGAGGCGCAGTGCCCCGGCCGAGTCGACGGAACCGGACGAGTCTGCGGAGACCGAGGACGCGGAGGATGCCGCGCGTGACCCCCAGCAGGAGGCGACGAGCCTGCTCGGCCGCGCGCTGCGCATCGGCCACGAGAAGGACGACTCCGAGTGGCTGCACAGCTCGGCGGTGAAGTCGCAGATCAAGCGGATGGACCCGTCGTTCAGCGAGAAGCAACTCGGCTTTCGGTCGTTCTCCGACTTCATCAAGTCGCGTGCCGACATCGCCGAACTCGACGACTCGAGCACGGCGCAGCTCGTCCGGCTGAAGCCCGGCAACGCCGCACCTCCGGCGGCGGCGAAGCGCGCACCGCGTCGTGCGAAGGGCTGACTTCTGGCGACGGCTGCAGCACAGTCCGAGGCGAATATCGTGGACGTGTCGATCGGGCAGCTCCCCGTTCGACCTCGTGCTGAGGGCGTCGCACGGCAATGAGTCGCGTATCGCCCCCATCCCCGACTCAGTCTCCAGACGAAAGAAGCCAGCACATGCGCCCCATCATCATCACAGCGTTCGTCTCTGTCGATGGCGTCATGCAAGCCCCGGGAGGCCCCGAGGGCTACCGCAACGAGGGCTGGACCTTCAGGCTCGTCGATTTCGATCCCGCCGCCTACGAGCTCAAGGGAACGGAGCAGGAGGAGGCGACTGCGCTCCTTCTCGGACGCCGCAGCTATGAGTCGTTCGCTCCCGTCTGGCCCACCATGGACGAATTCGCCGGTTACAACTCCATGCCGCACTACGTCGTCTCCTCGACGCTGGAGCACGACGACGAGAGGTGGCCGGCGACGATCCTCCGGTCGCTCGACGACGTCGCCGCGTTGAAGCAGACAGACGGCGGGCCGATCCTCGTGCACGGCAGCGCCGTGCTCGGAAAGGCGCTCGCGGATGCCGGCCTCGTCGACCGCTACAACCTGCTGGTCTTCCCGCTGCTGCTCGGCGCTGGCACGCGACTGTTCAGCGACGCCGATGCTGATGCCACGAAGCTCACCCTCGTCGACCACGCGGTGTATCCCAACGGCATCGTCAAGCAGGTGTTCGACGTCGTTCGCTAGCTCACCAGAGCAGCTGGGCTACGCGAACACTCCCCTCAGCCAGTCGAGGATGATGTCGAGGCTCTCCGGGTCGAGGTGCGTGTCCTGGTCGTTGTAGCCGTTGCCGGGTGAGGCGGCGACCTCCGCCGGGGTGCGGTCGTCCTCCTTGAACACGTGGTTGGCGTGCGGCGGGAACGCGTACGTGACGTTCGTCATTCCGTCAGTTGCGCGGCGGAGCGGATCGCCGTCGAGGTGCACGTCCACCTGAACGTCCTTGCCTCCGATGAGCACGAGCGTGGGGATCCGCACCCGCGACAGCGAGTCGACGGCGGATTCCGACCAGAGCTCGCGCGCGAACGGCAGATTGGCCGGCGTCTCGAAGCTCTGCAGGACCATGCGGACGCTCTCCGGCAGTGCCGGATCGGGATTCATCGGCTCGCCGGCCTCGAACCGCGCGGCCGCCTCCTCCACCTTGGGCATCAACTCGGCGCCGCCTGGCAGCTGGGACGCCTGCAGGGCGAGCTGCGTGAGCAGCACGTCGCGGATCGCACGTCCGGGAGGCGCTGCGAGCACCAGGCCGACGAGCGGAACCTCCTCGGTCGCCGTCGCGTAATGCAGCAGGTGGATGGTGCCCTCGCTGTTGCCGAGGCCGGCGATCCGGGAGGCGTCCACGAACTCCTGTCCGGCCAGTGCCTCCACTGCGGCGACGAGTTCGTCGAGGTGGGACTTCATGCTCATGGTGCCGATGAGCTTCGGCAGATTGTCCATGACGTGCGGGCCGGACGCCCGCTTGTCGTAGCGGAGGGATGCGATCCCCGCCGTCGCGAACGCCTCCGCCAGCAGGCGGGCGCTTCCGTTCGTGCCCGGCAGCAGAGGCGAGCACCAGTCGCGGTCGGTGGGTCCGGATCCCGCAACGAACACGACGGCCGGGAACGGACCGTCTCCGTCCGGGCGAACGAGCGTGCCCGCCATCGTGATGCCGTCGAGTTGCCAGGAGACCTCTGTCGAATCCGTCACCCGGCCATTCTGGACCCGACTGCGTCCGGTCACGAGCGGTCTTCGGCCTCATCAACCGTCGCAAAGTGGTATACCAAATTGCTCAACCGAGCCACGGATGGGAGGATGAGCCCGTGGTCAGTCCCTCAGCGCGCGAACCGGAAGCCGTGCGCATCGCCGACCGCCTGCGCGACGAGATCCTCGACGGCGCGCGGGCACCGGGCGGCAAGCTCGTCGAACGCGACCTCGCCGGCGAGCTCGGAGTGAGCCGCGTCCCGGTGCGCGATGCACTCAAGATGCTCGAGGCCGAGGGACTCGTCACACTCCGTCCGAACACGTGGGCCGTCGTGCGGGAGTTCACGCCGAGCGACATCGCCGACCTGCACGAGGTGCGAGAGGGATTCGAGGCACTGTCCTTCCGCCTCGCGGCCCAGCGGCACTCGCGCGAGGGCCTCGAGCGCCTGCACGACGCGCTCGATCGGGAACAGGCCGCCGCTGCCGCCGGGGATGCCGTGGCCGCTCGCCGTGCAGCGGCCGACTTCCACGAGACGATCACCGAGCTCGCGGGCAATCGTCTGCTGTCGGAGGTGGAACTCGTCTTCCGCTCCCGGATGCGCTGGCTGCTCGGACAGCACGACGACACGCAGCAGATGGCACGCCGGCACGCCGCTCTGTTCGACGCCATCGCTCATCGCGACACCGACCGGGTGGCCCGACTCGCAGCCGAGCACCTCGGC
Organism: Planctomonas sp. JC2975; assembly: GCF_012985205.1. NCBI lineage: Bacteria > Bacillati > Actinomycetota > Actinomycetes > Micrococcales > Microbacteriaceae > Planctomonas > Planctomonas sp. JC2975. The sequence continues at coordinate 1,402,169 of NZ_JABEKS010000001.1, forward strand.
GAGAGCCGCACGGCTCAGGCCGAGCGCGGCTCGTCGGGTGGGTCCGTCTGGGAGGACGACGGCGCGCCGGACTGACCGGCATCCGCTCTCCCAATCCTCGGCAGCCCCGACACGCTCACGACCAGCACGATCAGCGTCGCGAACGCGCCGGCGGCTACTCGGGTTACTCGGGTTACTCGGGCTACTCGGGCTACTCGGGCTTCGGGCTACTCGGGCTACTCGGGCTACAGCGTCAGTTCACCGGCACGTGTCACGACGCGTCCGCCGGCGACGACGAGCTCGCGTCGCGGCGTGCGCACCACGGCGTCCTGCACATTCTGGGCGTCGAGCAGCACGACATCCGCGCGGTCGCCGACCCCGAGACCGTGACGGTCGCGATGCACGAACGACGCCGCATCGCTCGTGGCGAGGCTCACGGCGGCGGCGAGGTCCTCGTCGGTGCGCATGCCGTGCAGCCGCGCGAACTGCAGCGCGATCTTCAGCAGATCGCCGTCGCCGAACGGGTTCCACAGGTCGCGGATGCCATCCGTCCCGAGCCCGAGACCGATCCCCGCCTCGCGCATGGCACGCCACGGCAGAGGCGCTGTGCCGATCGGCGCCACGGTGGTCCAGGAGATGCCCGCCTCGGCGATCCGCTCGAGCAGCGCCTGTTGAGCGGCGCCCTTCGTGTCGCCGAGCGCGAATCCGTGCGCGATGTTGACCCGGCCCTGCGCGCCGACCGCCAGGGTGCGCTCGATGATGAGGTCCAGCTGGAACGCGCCCAGCTCGTTCGGATCGTGCAGGTGGATGTCCAGTCCGGCACCGGTGCGGTCGACGATGTCGAACAGTCCGCCGAGCTGCGCCACCGGATCACGGTCGATGCCGGCCGGATCGAGACCGCCGATGCTGCGCGCACCGAGCGCCACGGCATCCTCGAGCAGCTTCAGCACGCCAGGACGGCGGATGACGCCGTCCTGCGGGAACGCCACGATCTCCACGTCGACCGCCCCGCCCAGGTTCTCCGCGGCGGCCAGCACATCCTCGACGCCCTCGAGGCCGATGCCGAGGTCGACGTCCACGTGCGAGCGCGTCGCGGTCGTGCCGTGCCGCAGGAACTCCCGCAGCACGAGCTCGACGCCGTCGATGGAGGGGATGCCCAGCTTTGCGCGGTGGGCGCGCTCGTGCTCGATCCGTCCCTGCGTCGTCGCCACGCCACCATAGGAGACCCAGTCCCGGCCCCACCACGACTTGTCGACGTGCGCGTGGGCGTTGATGAGACCGGGGAGCGCGAGGAGCCCTCGCCCGTCTTCGACGACGGCATCCGGATTCGGCGTCCCGCCCGACCCGGCCAGCCGCACGTCGGAGATCACGCCGTCGGCGATCACGATGTCGGAGGCCGCGCCGCCCAGTGGGCGCACGTTGGCCAGGATCAGGTCTGCGGTGCTCATCACAAAATGGTATACCAAAGCGGAAATCCGACCAAGCCGACCGGTTCACCGTGAGGGCGCCGAGGCCTCATCGCCCGTTTTCAGGACATGCGGCGGGATGTCCCGACTGTGCGGGCATGTCGCCGCATGTCCTGAAAACGGGCGGAAGGGATGAGGAGAGGGACGGCGGACGGGATGAGGGGCGGTACATCGGCCGGGGTGAGGACCGGGACAGCGGACGGGGTGAGGATCAGTGCAGCGGCCGACGTCGGTGGATCGGTCCTGGTGCGGCCCCCTGGCTGCCTGACTATTCGCCCGGCCGGGCGGGAACTGCGGCGACCACGTCGATCTCGACGAGGATGTTCGCCAGCTGCGAGCCAACCGTGGTGCGCACCGGATACGGCTCGGTGAAGAACTCCTTGTACGCCTCGTTGAACTCGGCGAAGTCGGCGAGGTCCGCCAGGTGAACGGTGGACTTGACGCAGTCGTCGAGCGTCAGACCGTGCTCGGCCAGCACGGCGGACACGTTGCGCAACACCTGCCTGGTCTGCTCGCCGACGGTGTCGGCCACGGCACCGGACGTCGGGTCCTGGGGGCCGAATCCGGCCGTGTAGAGGAATCCGTTGGCCACGATTCCCTGGCTGTAGGGCCCGGCCGGCTGAGGGGCTTTCGTGGTGCGGATGGCCGTCTTCGGCATGGTGCTTCCTTTCGTCGATGGTTGATCGAGAGCTCAGCGGAGCTCGCGGGAGATCTGCTGAGCAGTCTGCTGCAGCACCGGGATGCGCGTCTCCAGTTCGCGGAGGTCGTGCACGACGCGCAGCGACGTGACGGACAACGCTCCCACGACGCCCGCTGAGCTGGTGATGGGCACGGCGACGCAGTTGACGACCTCTTCGAACTCACCGTCGTCCGTTGCCCATCCGCGGCGGGCGACGGCGTCGAGCTCCATGTCCAGTCGGTCGCGCGTGGTGATCGTGCGCTGCGTGTACGGCGTCCAGTCGACGCCTGCGAGCACGGCGTCTCGTCGCACGGTGCCGAGGGATGCCAGGATCGCCTTGCCCAGCGCGCTGCACTGCGGGCGCACGGGCGACCCGACGCGGGAGTACAGGCGCACCCGGCTGGCGTCTTCGACCTTGTCGACGTAGACGATCTCGTCATCGACCAGCGCAGCGACGTGCACGGTGTCGCTGACCGCCCTGTGCAGACGTCGCACGGCGGCGTGTGCCGCCTCTCGCAGGTCGAGGCTCTCCAGTGCGGCGGCCCCCAGCACGGCGAGCCGGAAGGCAGGCGCGTACGTTCCGTCGCGGCGACGACGGGCGAAGCCGACTCCCTCGAGGGTCTGCAGCTCGCGGAACATCGTGGAGCGATGGATGTCGAACTCGGCGGCCAGCTGCGCCACCGTCTTCGGCTCGGCCGCGAGCGAGTCGAGGATGTCGGCCGCCCGCTTCACGCTCTGAGACACGTGCTAGCTCCTTCCGTCCGTCGAGGTCTTGTCGTTTCTGCGCAGCCCGCGTCCGGGCAGCGCGCCGTGAAGCGCACCACCGGAGAGCCGGCCGCCTGAAAGCACGGGCGCACCGGCAACCAGCACGTCGTCGATGCCGACGGCATCCGTCGACGGGGACTCGTACGTCGCGGTGTCGGTCACGGCGTCCGGATCCACGACGATCAGGTCGGCGATCGCTCCCGGTGCGATCACGCCGCGGCGGCCCAGCCCGAAGCGGACCGCCGCCGTGCGCGAGAGGTGGCGTGCGGCATCCGTCCAGGTCCATGCGGCTATTTCGCGCACGTACTCCCGCAGGAACCGGGGGAACGTGCCGCGGGCGCGCGGATGCGGATGCGCGCCGATGAAGATGGCGTCCGAGCCGCCGATGTGCCCCGAGTGCGCGAAGATGCGGGCCAGCTCCGACAGCCCACGCGAACCGAGCACGGCCATCACGACGTTCACCTGCAGCCGGGACGCCTGCAGCACGTCGAGCGCGAGGTCGATGGCGTCGACGCCGGTCTGCCGTGACGCCTGATCGATCGTGAGTCCGTGCGCCCAGGCGAACTCCGGCGCGCGGATGTGCGCGAACGTGATCATCGACGGCCAGCCCGCACCGAGGCTGGGATACGTTGCGACGCGGGGGAACCATTCGGACCGCAGGCGCTGCCGCTCCGCCGGATCGCGAAGGACTCGCACGACGGCATCGACCGGCTGCCGGGAGAGATCGGGCGGCAGCAGGGGCATGGCGAGCAGCGAGCATCCGCGGATGTAAGGGTAGGCGTCGAACGTCGCGTCGACACCCGCAGCAGCGAGGGCGTCGAGCTGCCCGAGGACGATGTCGGCGTCGGCATGGAAGTGCGACACGTGTACGGACAGCGCGCTTCCGGTTCGCGCCCGGACGAGTTGCGCGATGCGCGTCATCTCGTGGATTCCGGCGGCAGCGTTCGCCTCGTATCCGCCGCGCATGTGGCTCACGTACACGCCGCCGAAGCCGGCGACCGGAGCCGCGAGTGCAGCGATCTCCTCGGTCGACTGGAAGAGGCCGGGAACGTAGTCGAGCCCCGTGGAGAGCCCGACCGCGCCCTCGCGCATGCCCTGCTCGACGAGGGTGACCATCGCTTTCAGTTGTCCGGGGTCTGCTGGCGAATCGGCACGGCCGCACACCTCGAACCGCACGGTTCCCGCTGGCACCAGGATCGCGGCATTGAGCCGGGACGAGCCGTCCGCGAGGTTCAGATACTCGGCGATGCCGCCGCCCGAGTACGACGGGTGCGCACCGTTGATCGCTGCGAAGTACTCCGTCGCGTACGACCCGTCGCCTGGAGCGTACGACAGGCCGTCCTGTCCGACGACGACAGTGGTCACGCCCTGCCGCAGCAGAGCGAGCTGCACCTCGTCGTCGGCCAGCAGACCGTCGGCGTGCGAGTGGGCGTCGACGAAGCCCGGCATCACGTACCTGTCCGAGCAGTCGATGACCCGGTCGTCGGGCTCGGCGCGGATGTCGCCCACCGCCTTGATCACACCGCCCTCGATGGCGACGTCGGCGCGGAACACCGTCTCCGCGTCCCGTCCCGGATCCGGCTCGCCGACCGAGCCCCGACTCGCATCCCGGCCGCCGAGCGCCGCCTGGGTCCCGACGACCGAACCGCCGCGCAGCACAGTGCGTCCCGTCATCCACGACTCCATCAGAAGTAGGTGCGCACCAGGTCGACGACGCGGGTGGAGTCCGCCGACTCCACGACCGGGAGCACGCGCCACTTGTCGAACGCCGTGCACGGATGCGAAAGACCGAGCGCGACGAGGGATCCGATCGGTGCAACGCCGCGCGCAGCATCGGCGCCGTCAAGGCGCAGATAGCTGTGCTGGTCGTTCATGGCCGACACCGTGGCATCCGTCAGCGGCGCCCAGGGGCCGTCGAGGTCGGCTGCGACCCCGCGCGGGATCGGCAGACCCTCGTCGTACGGGAAGTCGCGCTTGCCGCCGTCGAGCAGCGCCAGTCCCGGTTCCGGATGCGACACCACGCGCGCGATGCCGCGCATCGCGGAGACCAGGCGCGGGCTGTCCTCCGAGGCGCGCGAGCCGTCGAAGGGCGAGACGGTGCGGTAGTAGCCGTCGTCGTGAACGATGTAGGCGCCGGAGCGCAGCACGAAGTGTGTTCGTGCGCCGCCAGCACCCGCCGAGTCGCCGCTCGCGCTCTCGGCCCCTGCGTTTCTGTACACGTCGGCCACGACGTCGAAGTACGCGCTCCCGCCGGCCGTGACGTACACCTCACCGTCGTCGTAAAGCGAGCGGATGCTCTCGTGCAGCTCGACCTGCCGCTCCAGGTAGTCCCGAACGGCCCGCAGCGACGCCTCCGACCGGTCATGCGCGAGCGAGCCCTCGTATCCGGCGACTCCGGCGAGCCTCAGCACTGCGGATGCCGCCACCCGCTCCGCCACGCGCGTCGCCTCTGCGACCGTGCGCGCTCCGGTGCGTCCGCCTGGAGCTCCGAGCTCGACGCACACGTCGAGCCGTCGCGGCGGGGGCCCTACGACCAGCGCACGTTCCATCGCCTCGACGGTCTCCACCGAGTCGACCCAGCACACGAACCGTAGACCCGGATCGGCCAGCTCGCCGGCCAGGTACCGCAGCGCACGGGCGTCGACCGCGGCGTTCGCAAGCATGATCGAGTCGAATCCCAGGCTGCGCGCCGTGCGCACCTGCCCCATGGTCGCGAGGGTGATGCCCAGGGATCCGGCGTCGAGCTGCCGCCGCCACAACGCGGGCGCCATGGTCGTCTTGCCGTGCGGCATGAGCTCGAGGCCGCGGACCCGGGTCCACTGGGCCATCACCGCCACGTTGTGGGCCATCGCCTCGTCGTCGAGCACGACGAGCGGCGTCCAGAACTCGGCAAGATCCGGCGAGGTGGCGAGGAAGTCCGCGATCGTCTCGCCTGCCGCACGAGCGGGAAGACCCTTGTCGTGGCTGGTCAGCACGTCGGATCCGTCGTCAGGCGGTGGCACTCGCGTCATCGTCGGTTCCTTCGTCGTCGTCTGGCGCTGGCGGGCGTCGGCTCGGTTCTTCCACTGCAGCGGCGTCTGCCTTCGACGTGTGCAAATAATACAACGCCCGTTGCACTGAATGCAGCACCTCGTCACACTGGACGCATGGCGCTTGAGGCGAGTCCGACATTCCATCCTCGCCTCATCGCGCTCGGCGAGAGCATGGTGATGGTCACGCCAGCGCTGCCGGAATCCCTCGCCACAGCCGACGACCTGCGGCTGCACGTCGGCGGCGCGGAATCCAACGTCGCGTGCCACGCCGCGGCGCTCGGCGTTCCGAGCGCCTGGGTGAGCGCCGTCGGATCCGACGTCCTCGGCGAGCGGATCGTGCGCGTCATCCGGGACCGTGGAGTCGACGTCGGCTGGGTGACCAGCGATCCTGATGCCCCGACGGGCGTCTACTTCAAGGATCCGGGCAACGGCGTGCTGTACTACCGCAGCAGTTCGGCTGCGTCCCGGATGAGCCCGGCGTCCGTGGTGGATGTTCCGCTCGAGCAGGCGGACATCGTGCACATCTCCGGCATCACGCCCGCACTCTCGCGCAGCTGCGCCGACCTGATCGATGCCGTCATCGATCGTGTCGCCGCTGTCGACGGTGTACTGAGCTTCGACGTGAACCACCGTGCCGCGCTCTGGGAACCCGGCGCCGCGGCATCCGCACTGCTGGTCCTCGCCGACCGTGCCGACCTCGTCTTCGTGGGTCTGGACGAAGCCGAGATCATCTGGGAATGCCGAACGGCCGACGACGTGCGCGCCGTGCTGCCTTCGCCGCGGCGTCTGGTGGTGAAGGACGGCGCAGTCGGCGCCACCGAGTTCGACCGCATCGACGGTCGCGACGTGGTGACGTTCGTTCCGGCCATCGCCACCCGGGTCGTCGAGCCGGTCGGAGCAGGGGACGCCTTCGCCGCCGGTTATCTCGCCGCCATGCTGAACGGAGCGGATGCCGCCACCCGCCTCACCGCCGGCCACGAGCGCGCGCACCTGGTGCTGCTCTCGACCAGCGACTTCATCGTCGAAAACGGCACGACGGATGACGCTCGAGAGGGCGACATCCACGCCGGCGACATCCGAGCCGACGGCATCCCACCGATGACGCACGAGCCCAGCGCTCACTGACAGCCAGCACCCGCACTGAAAGGCGCACACCGCCATGACCGACAACTCCTCCTTCGGCGAACTCTTCAACGACGTGCCGCTCATGGCGATCCTGCGCGGCATGGGCGTCGAGCGCAGCCTCGCCGTCGCCACCACCGCCTGGGATCTCGGCATCGAAGTCGTCGAGCTTCCGGTCCAGACGCCGACGGACGTCGAGGCGTTGCGCGTCGTCGCGGATGCGGCCCACGCCCGCGGCCTGAGCGTCGGCGCCGGAACGGTCGTCTCGCCGGAGCACGTGCGCCTGGCCAAGGAGTCCGGTGCCGACTTCACCGTCTCTCCCGGCTTCGACGTCGACGTCGTGCGCGCGTCCCACGCGGCCGGCATGCCGTCGCTGCCCGGCGTGGCGACGGGCACCGAGGTGCAGCTCGCGCTGAAGGAGGGCCTCACCTGGCTGAAGGCGTTCCCGGCGTCCCTGCTCGGCACCGGTTGGTTCGGCGCCATGCGCGGCCCGTTCCCTCAGGCGACGTTCGTGGCCACCGGCGGAATGGATGCCTCCACCGCTCCGGCCTTCCTCGCCGCCGGCGTGCGCGTGGTCGCGGTCGGCTCCGCGCTGGAGGATCCGGATCAGCTGCCGAAGCTCGCGGCACTACTCGGATAGCCCTGACGGCATCGGATACTGCCGCCTCATCTCGTTGCCGACTAGCCGACTAGCCTGACGGTCCGACACGACCGCGCGTTCCTCGAGCTGTTCGCAACTGTCGTATGCGTTCGTGCAAGGCTGGATGCGCACGGGAGACCGATACAAGGCCGCCTGGTGACCTCCGCCAGCGAAAGCAAAACCCCCGCTCTTCCGTAGAAGAACGGGGGTACTTGGTGGAGCTACGGGGATTCGAACCCCGGACCTTCTCATTGCGAACGAGACGCGCTACCAACTGCGCCATAGCCCCAAGTGCGTATGAGACTCTAGCACGCCCGACCCGCTCTCCTTGAATCGAGGCCGGGCCACGCGTGCGTCTTCACGGGGTCGCCAGTGGCCCGCCATCGTCACGAAAACTGGACAGGATTGCGCACGCCAGTCGGGCACCGATCTGCTTCGGTCACCACCTCCTGCGGAATCCGTGACCCGCCGCGGCCGACGACGGCGCAGGCCACCGGGGAGGCCGCAGAGCGGGTCACGGCCCGGAGTCGTGGTCAGCAGAGGCGGCGCGAAGCCACGTGCGTCAGTTGCTGGCAGGGTGACGGCAGGTCAGCCCGCGGCGCGACGGCGCCGCAACGCCTCGTCGAGGTCGATGTGCTCGCTCTGCACGTCGTCGACCATGCCCATGCGCGCGTACCTGCTCGGAGGCTTGGGAGGCGTTGGCGGGTCGCTCGCCACCTGCGCACCCGAGGAGACGGCCGGCGCGGCAGGCTGCTCGACGGGACGTTCCTTCTGCGGCTGAATCGTCGGTACCTGGGCGGCAGCGATGCGTGCCGCCCGCTGCTCCAGCTCGGCGCGAGCCGCTGCACGACGCAGCGCGACCGCCGCGTCGACGGACGCCATGGCCGCCGCCGCCCGCGACCCCGGCGACTGATACATCGGCTTCGGCAACGGCTGGGGCTGCCAGCTGACATCCACCGGCTCGTCCTCGACGGTCTCCGGTTCGGCGTGCAGCGCGTGGTCGTACAGCTCCGGATTCTGCCGCACCACCTCGACCCTCGTGCGCCGAGCCGCATTGTGCGCCGCCACCTGCTGGGCGAGACGCCGGAGCACGGCGACAGCACAGACGAGCAGTGCCGCCGAGGCGGCCAGTACCCACCAGCTCCCCGCCGTCGCGAGCGAGTACACGCCGAATCCGATGCCGACGAGCGACGCCAGCACCACCCCGGTCGTCATCAGCCTCGTGCGACGCACCGCGTGCGCGAACGCGCGATCGTGTTCGGCTCGGGCCGCCGCCGATATGCCTGAGTGCGTGATGCGGGGGGCCGCGGGCTGGGCGTTCGTCCGTGTCGGGGTCGGCCGCTGCGCATCATACGATCGCGAACCTTCGGTCCGGCGGTGGGTGCGCTCGGGCTCGGCAGGCTCGGCTCCGAGGTCGTCGATGGCCCGGGTCTCGTCCGGGGAGGCGTCCGGTTCACCGACGGCGTCGGCCGCACGCTGCCGCGACGGTGACACGCTCGGGAACGTCGGGCCGTCGTCCGGCTGCGCTTCTTCCATCGCCGCGAACCGGGCAGCGGCACGAGCCTCGGATGCCGCGTGCGCGCGAGCAGCGGCATCCGCCTTGCCTTGCACCTTCTTCAGCAGCCTCTGCTGACGTGCTACCTCTCGTGCCGTCGCCTCGACGTGCACCTCTTCCGGCGCCTCGGCGGTCTCGGCGAGGATCCGCAGTGTCTGCTGCAGCCGAACGGCGTTGCGCTCGGCGTTGAGATAGTCGCGCCGCCGCAGCCAGGTGGGAACGAGGTACGCGAGCCAGAGTGCTGCGGCGAGAGCAATGACGACGCCGCCACTCAACGTTCCCCCGTTCATGCCACCACGCTAGGCGGGCGTCGGCCCAGGGACCGGGCGTGGACTCCGTGTGTCACCGATCGCGTCGTCGAACCCGCCCGCGGGACGGTCCGCACGGGGTGCGGCGGGTTCACCGGGCGCGCGGAACGATCGGATGCGTCGCCGCCTCGATGTCGGACAGCGGAACGGTCGCTGCATCCAGCGGCGCGTTGCCCGACTTCCAGCGGCGCAGCACGCCCTGCGGGATCTCCTCGACGACGAGCGCGAAGCAGAAGTGGTCGCGCCAGTCGCCGTTGATGTGGATGTAGCGGCGGCGCAGCCCCTCGTAGCGGAAGCCCAGCTTCTGCACCACGCGCAGCGACGGCCCGTTCTCCGGACGGATGCAGATCTCCATGCGGTGCAGCCCGAGCTGGAAGAAGCAGTAGTCCGTCGCGAGCGCCACGCCCGTCGGCGTCACGTTCTTGCCGGCGAACCGCTCGGCGACCCAGTACCCGATGGTCGCCGAGGCGAGGGAGCCGTACGTGATGGAGGAGACGTTGAGCTGACCGGCCAGCTGACCGTCGTGCTCCATGATGAACGGCAGCCCGTGACCGGCCCTCGCCGATGCCTGCAACGAGCGGATGCTCGCCCTGGTGTCGAACGAGACGGGTGCGTGCGGGCTGGTCGCCTCCCACTGCCGCAGCCAGCTGCGGTTGTCGATCAGCTCCTTCTCGAGCGCGCGCGCATCGCGCAACCGGATCGGTCGGATGCCTACAGCTCCGTCGCTGAGGCTGGGCACGTACACGAGTCGCCGGCCTTCGGTCAGTTCGCGGTGTGGCCGACGCCGGGTTCGTCGAGCGTCTCGCCACGTGCCGGCTCGTCGGCCAGCCCGGACGCGAACTCGCGCAGCCACGGACGGAACTGCGGTCCCAGATCTTCGCGGTCGATCGCCAGCTGCACGATCGACTTGAGGTAGTCGAGGCGGTCACCGGTGTCGTAACGACGACCTCGGAACACAACGCCGTACACCCCGGGGCCGCTCTCATCGGCTGCGAGCTCCTGGAGAGCATCCGTCAGCTGGATCTCGCCGCCCTTGCCCGGCTCGGTGTGCTCGAGCACGTCGAACACCTCGGGCTGCAGCACGTAGCGTCCGATGATCGCCAGGTTCGACGGGGCGTCTTCGGCTGCCGGCTTCTCCACCAGGCCGCGCACGCGCACGACATCGCCCTCGTCTGTGGCATCGACCGCGGCCGCCCCATAGAGGTGGATCTGCGAAGGGTCGACTTCGAGCAGGGCGACGACGCTGGCGCCGCGCTGCTCGGCAACCTCGATCATGCGCGTGAGGAGTACGTCGCGGCTGTCGATGATGTCATCGCCCAGGAGCACGGCGAACGCCTGCTCGCCGACGTGCTTCTTCGCACGCAGCACCGCGTGGCCGAGACCCTTCGGATCCCCCTGCCTCACGTAGTGCATGTCGGCCAGATCGGTGGAGTACATCACCCGGCGCAGCTTCTCCGTGTCGCCCTTGGCCAGGAGGGTGGATTCGATCTCGGTCGCACGGTCGAAGTGGTTCTCGAGGGCGTTCTTGTTGCGTCCTGTGATGAGGAGCACGTCGTCGAGTCCGGCATCCACGGCCTCTTCGACCACGTACTGGATCGCTGGCTTGTCGACGACCGGGAGCATCTCCTTGGGCATGGCCTTGGTGGCGGGAAGGAACCGCGTGCCAAGGCCCGCGGCAGGGATGACTGCTTTGGTGATGGCCATGCTGCTCAGGGTATCTGCTGGCCCGTCGACACCGACAATCCGATCCCGTCGCCGACCAGGGCGATCCTTGGGGTCGGCGGTGCGACCCCGCTCGACCGTCGGCGGAAGCGCCGCCGACCCCAGACCCTAAACTTCGAGGTATGCCCTCCGACCCGAGCAGCGCGAAGCGCGCGCTCCGCGCCGACCTCCGCGAACGCCGGCAGAATCTCACCGCCACAGAGCGGGAGAGGGCCGAGACCGGCATCACGAAGAACCTGCAGACCCTGGTCGCCGAGCTGGGTGCTCGCTCGCTCTCCTGCTACCTGTCAGGTCCGGCGGAGCCCAACACACGTCCGTTCCTGAATTGGGCCTTCGCCGAGGGACTGCGGGTGCTGCTGCCGATCAGCCGCGAGGACGGCCTCCTCGACTGGACGGTGGACGACGGCGAATCCGAGGCCCTCGGCATCCACGGATGGCCGGAGGCCGTCGGCGAGCTGCTCGGTCCGATCGCGGTCAACGACGTCGATCTCATCGTCGTTCCGGCGGCCGCCGTCGACGAATCGGGCATGCGGATGGGCTGGGGCAAGGGCTACTTCGACAAAACCCTGGGCAGCATGGAAAAATGTCCTCCGGTGTTTGCCGTGGTCTTCGACGGCGAGGTGCTCGACGAGGTGCCTCGGGAACGACACGACGAGCCGGTGACCGGTGCTGTGACCCCGACTCGCATCATCCGCTTCCGCTGAAGAGCGGATGCCGCGCCATCCGCCACCACGACGCACCCCCGATCAAGTCAGCGAGAAACAATGCCCACCTATTCGTACAAGTGCTCCGCATGCGGACACGCCTTCGACATCCACCAGTCCTTCAGTGACGACGCGCTGACCGCGTGCCCCGAGTGCGGCGGACCGCTGCGCAAGGTGTTCGGATCCGTCGGCGTCACGTTCAAGGGATCCGGCTTCTACCGCACGGACTCCCGCACCGGCACGTCGTCTTCGTCGCCCGCGGTGAAGAAGGATGCAGCCAAGACGGATGCGTCGAGCTCCTCCTCGTCAGAGTCGAAGCCGGCGTCGGCCGAGAAGAAGAGCGCGCCCGCGCCGTCGACCTCGTCCGGATCCGCCAGCTCCGCCGCCTGATCCGAGACGCTCCATCGCCGGCTGAGTCGCACTCACTGTCGGTGTGCAAGCGATTCTCGACACTCGCCGCCACTTCCGTACCATCGGAGGAGACGACACCGACGGTGACGGATTGAGGGGAACACCGTGATCAAAGGCTTCAGAGACTTCATCACCCGCGGCAACGTGATCGACCTGGCTGTCGCCGTTGTCATCGGCGCAGCGTTCACGGCTGTGGTCAACGCGATCGTCAACAGCCTGATCAACCCCCTGATCAGCGCGGTTTTCAAGGCCGGCTCTCTCGACAAGGCGCTGCTCGTGCCGATCCCCGCGATCGGAGGCGGATACACGCATCTCGCGTTCGGCGCGATCATCGGGGCGCTCATCCAGTTCCTCGCCGTGGCCGTCGTCGTGTATTTCGTCTTCGTGGCGCCCATGAACCACTTCCGCAAGCTCGCGGAGGCTCGCAAGGGCATCCCCACCGAAGAGGAAGACACTCTGCCGGCCGACGTCGAGCTGCTCACGCAGATCCGCGACCTGCTCGCCGCTCAGGCCGACGCGAACCTCACGGCCCCGCGCGCCGACGGCGCGGGCCGTCACGCAGACGGCGCGACCGACTGACTCGGAGCCGACTGACTCCGAGCCGACGCCGCCGTCCGGCGCCGGAGCGCGACCGACGTCGTCGGTGACGGCCTCCGGCTCACCGCGCCGGGCTCAGTGCGTCTTGCCCCAGTGCGGCGGCACGTCCTGACGAAGGCGCTCGTCGTTGCGGCCGGCACCGTCACCCCACGCGCGATCCGTGTCCTCGGATGCTCGCACAGCGGCATCCGCTCCGTGCTGCCCCTGCGGGGTCGGGTCGGCTTCCGGCGCTCCTGGCCGTTGCACCCGTCGCCCGGTTCGCCGCCCTCCGGTACCGCTTTCGCCCACGCCATCCAGAGTACGTGGCCGTGCCCGGCCGGACGAACGGCTGCCGGCGGCTACTCGTCCTTCGGCTCCGGCTCGAGCGCACCGAGCAGGCGTCCGATCCGCTGGGCCACCGCCTCCGGATTCGCGAACAGCTCGAAGCTGTGCACCCGGACGTAGTGCCAGCCCAGCCGACGCAGCACCTCGGGTCGCAGCCGGAGCGACTCGCGCAGACTGGCCATGCCGAGCACGCGATCCGTCTCGATGACGACCGCTTTGGATCCGTACGACGCCGCGAGCGGCAGCACACCGCGGTGACCGAGTCGCACCGTCATGTCGAGGTTCTCGAGACGACGGGCCAGGTCGACGAGCAACGGCTCGGAATCGTCCGGCTCGTCCTCGACAGCACCCTCGATCTCCGCAGCCTCCTCGAGCACCTGTGCGAGCGCGACGATGCCGTGCTTCATGCGCGAGGTGTCGATGTCTTCCGGGCGGAAGCACGACACGATGTCCATCGCGCGCCGCGCCCTGGTGAGCCCGACCGCCAGCAGCCGCTCACCGCCCGGCTCGCCGAGCGGGCCGAACGACGACAGCAGGCGTCCGTGCGGGGTGCGGCCGTATCCGATCGAGAAGATCACCCGGTCACGGCTCTGCGCCACCGACTCTTCGAGTGTGACAACGGTGAACGGCTCAGGACGATCGCCCATGACGAAGTCCGCGAGCTCCTGCCGTTTCGTCGATGCCGCGAGCACCTCGTGCTGCACCCGCACCGCGTGCTTCTGGCTCGCCGTGACGACCATCAGGGACTCGCGCGACCTGTTCAGTGCGTGCTCCATGACGAGCTCGACGACCCGCGTCACCTCGGCATCCACACTCTCGACGGTGCCGGTGTCGCCGTCGGGCATGCCGTGACCGCCGTGCACGTAGCTCAGCGTGAGGCTGGAGTGTCCGAGGAAGCTGCCGGCCCATGGCAGGGAATCGATCTGTCCGCCGTAGAACCGCCGGTTGACGAGCTCGGCGAGGTCGTCGCCGACCGAGCGGTAGCTGCGCGTAAGCGTGTAGACGGGCAGCAGGCCGGAGAGATGAGCGAGAGCGGATGCGTCGTGCCAGGCATCCACGTCGTGCGGCTCTTCTTCCACCACGCCGGGTGCCGAGGAATCCGTCACGGCGATGCGGAACGGCGACGGCGTCTGCGTCACAGGATCGCCGAACGCGACCACCTGCCGAGCACGGCGGATCGCGCCGATGTTCTCGGCGAGCGTGCACCCGCCAGCATCCACGAGCACGACGGCGTCGAACGCCATCGACAGCGGAAGGGATGCCACGTCGTACGGAGAGGCGAGCCATACCGGTGCCAGCACCCTGGAGAGCTGCGGCGCGCGGTCGGTCAGGATGTCGGGGCTCGCGGTTCCGGCGCGGAGCATGCGGCGCAGCGCATCCGCCTGCTCGGCGTTGTCGGCCAGCGCGATCTTCCACTGCACCGCGAGCTGCGCTGAGAGGAGCTGGCCGGTGGCTGAGGCATGCGCCTGGTCGACGAGACGGAAGTCGGCCTCGAGGCGGTCCAGCACTCTGGTGTTCGCGCCGAGCAGCGCGCGGTCGTCTGCGAGCAGTGTCTCGAGCACGGACTGCCACCACGCCAGTTCCAGCTCGGCGGCGACGTTCTCGCTCGTGACGTGACGGGCCGAGAGGTCGGAGAGCAGCGGATCGAGGCGCAGCTCGCGCAGCCGGGACAACTGAGAGGTGCGCTCCTGGAGGTTGACCAGCACCTCGGACTCCATCGCGAGTCCGCCGAGCATGTTCGTCAGCTCGCTCAGCGGCAGAACGAGGAGGGAATCCGGACGACGAGTGCGGCCGAGCGGCTCGTCCAGGCTCATCAGGTCTTCCGCGACCTTCTGGTACGCCACCTGCACGTCGGCGACCCCGAGCGGCACGCTGGGCGGTGCGCCGGCATCCGCGAACCTGTTCCACAGCTTGCGCTGCTGCTGGATGCGCCGCAGCGACTCGTTCAGGTCGGCGACGTGTCCGCCGGGTCGAACGTATTCGAGGGCGAGCTTGCGCAGCCTGCGGCGGGTGGCTCCCGACATCCCCGGTGCATCGCGACGCGTCGACGTGGCTGCGATCAGCTCGTCGAGCGGACGGTCGAACACGGAGGGCACGAAGCGGTCGAGCGTCTCGCGCAGGTCGGCGAGCAGCCGCAGGTAGATGCCCAGCTCGGCGATGTTCTCGAACGGACGGAGCCGGGTGCCCTCGATGAGCGTGGTGGAGCGGTCGATGAGCCGCGGCACCTCGATGGTGCTGAGCTTCTTCGCCAGGGTGTGCGCGTTCGTCGCCTCGGCCGTGGTGTGGAAGCCTGCCCCGTACCACGGCGAGTCGTCCGGGCCGTAGCGGAACTCGCCCAGCGTCGCTGCCCGACGCAGGATTCCGGCCGCTTCGCTCCGGTCGACCGCCAGAGCCTCGATCGTCTCGCGGTCGAGACGGGCGTGGGTGCGCGGCGGCGACTGCAGCAGCGCAAGCCGCGCCAGCTCGCCGAGCGCGTCGAGCACGCTGACCCCGAACTGCGGATGCGGCGCCGTGAGCGCACCGCGATAGTCCAGCAGCACGCGGCGCAGCCGAACGAGCGCATCGTCGACCTCGTCGACGCCCGGCTTCTCGGTCTTCTCGTTGCGGGTGATGGAACGGATCAGGTCGCGGCGGATGGTGCGGGTGGCGACCGCAGCGCCGCCAAGGCCGACCTGGTCGAGCCGGTGGGCGATGGCATCCAGGCTGGAACGACGCGGACCGACGACGAGCACGCGGCGATTGCGCGAGACGAGCGCACCGATCGCGTTCACGACGGTTTGCGTCGCGCCCGTTCCCGGCAGCGTCTTGACGACGATGGAATTGCCGTTCGCCACCTGGGCGACGACGCTCTCCTGCTCCGGATCCGAATCGAGAAGCAGCGTGTCGATCGACGGCGGGCGGTTGTCCTGCGGCACGATCTCGGCCGGCGAGAAGGCGCTCTCCACCCGCTCCCGCGCAGTGGGGTTGCCGGCGAGCGCCAGCAGCACGTCGTGGTCGAACTCGCCGAGATCGTCGGACATGGATCGTGCGACATCCGCGAACGACGAGACGACCAGTCGTGGCTGCACGGTGAAGTACTCGAGGTGGCTGGTCAGCCCGCGCAGGCGATCGATGACGGGCTGCGGCTTGAACACGCCATTCGTCTCGGCCAGGGCGACGAACGCCTCGGCATCCAGCCGGATGCGGAACTGCTCGTGCAGCGCTCTCGACAACTCGGGGTTGAGGAACGTCTTGCCGCGCAGCTTCAGTTCGAAGTCGCGGCCGTAACGGCGGATGGCCACCGGGCGCAGCAGCACCGGTGCGCTGTACTCGTCGGCGCCGTTGCGCCAGTGCGCCAGCCCGATACCGAGGTGCACAGCGTCGATCCCGCGAACGGCCCGCAGCTCGATGCCCTTCGCCGTGATCGCACCAGCCGCGCCCTTCGCGGTGCGCAGCGCCAGGTCGTCGCGGATCAGGCTCGACAACAGGGTGCGATCGCCCGTGATGAACTGCGGCAGCCCGCCCGGATGCGTCGCGCTCAGCTCGATGCGCGTGCGTGGCGTGTCCACGAAATGCAGGAGCGGGGACCGGCCGCCGACCGCCGCGACCTCGTCGCGCCACTGCATCCACGTCGGCTCCGCGATGTTGCCCGCCGCCACGCGCGGGTCCCCTAGAGTCACGGTCTCAGGACCCGTCGCAGTGCGCGGGTCGAGGGAGACGTCTTCCAACGCCTCCAGCGACGTGAAGTCCACGTCGTGCCTCTTTTCGGGTCTCCGCACACCGGAAACCTTATGCGGAACAAGGCCGTATGCCGATGAGGCAAGGCCGTTTCGACGGCATCCGGGGGCATCGCGCCACCCTATGCCTCGCAGCGGTCGCGGCGTAGGCTGACGGGCGACGATGGAACAGGGCGGGCTGTGGCATCCGCGAGACGCTTCGGTTCCGCGCCATCACGGCGAGGCTGACCGCCGTCGCCAGGCACCGTGCAGTGGGGAGCATCGATGAGCAAGCGCGACGAGATCGTGGAACTCGCAAGCAACGACCCGATCACGACATTGAGCGGATGGGGTGTCCGCAGCGAGCACGCCTATCTTGCGGCGTTCGTCTCGCTCGGACTCGTCTTCCTCATCTGGCTCGTCTCGCGTGCCAAGAAGGACGACCGATCGAGGTCGGAGCACTGGGGGCTCTTCCTCGGCGAGTGGGTGGCGTCGCTGCTTGCGCTCGGCGTCGCTCTGAAGCTCGAAGAGAAGGACTGAGCGGCACAGCTGCTCAGTCGACGCGGAGTTCCACTCCGTGCTTCCACACACGGCGGACCAGCGGAACGCCGGGACGGTAGGCGAGATAGACGTGGCTCGGGGCGTCGAGCAGGACCAGATCCGCGCTCGCGCCGGGTGAGAGTCGTCCCACGTCGTCGCGTCGCAGTGCGCGCGCCCCGCCGGCGGTCGCCGCCCAGAGCGCCTCGTCTGGTGTCATCCCGAGTTCCCGCACGGCCAGAGCGATGACGAACGGCATCGACGAGGTGAAGCACGAGCCGGGGTTGCAGTCGCTGGCGAGCGCGATGGTGACGCCGGCGGAGAGAAGGGCACGGGCATCCGGATAGGGATGTCTCGTGCTGAACTCGACCCCCGGCAGCAACGTGCACACCGTGTTCGATGCGGCGAGCGCGGCGACGTCGTCCGCCGAGAGGTAGGTGGCGTGATCGACGCTGGCGGCGTCGAGTCCGACGGCGACCCTGACGCCCTCGCCCTCGCCGAGCTGTCCGGCGTGGATGCGCACCCCGAGCCCGCGGTCGCGTCCCGCGGTCAGGATGCGCTCCGCCTCCTCCGCGGTGAACGCACCCTCGTCGCAGAAGACGTCGATCCAGCGCGCATGCGGTGCGCAGGCGTGGAGCATGGGACCGGTCACGAGGTCGACGTATCCGCTGCGGTCGTCCGCGTACTCGGATGGCACGACGTGCGCGCCGAGGAACGTCACCTCATCGGTCACCTCGCGTGCCAGACGGGCGAGACGTTCCTCGTTGTCGACGTCGAGCCCGTATCCCGTCTTCACCTCGAAGCTCGTCGTTCCTTGCGAGGCGAGCTCGCGTTCGAAGTGCTGCAGCGTCGCCCGAAGCTGTTCGTCACTGGCGGCACGGGTGGCGGCGACCGTGCTGCGGATCCCGCCCGCCGCATACCGCTCCCCCGCCATGCGCGCCACGAACTCGGCGGAGCGGTCTCCCGCGAAGGCGAGGTGGGTGTGACTGTCGACGAAGCCCGGGATGACGGCGCGACCGCCGGCATCCACGCGTTCCACGTCACCCTGCAGGAGCCGGGCTACCTGCGGTGCTGCGTCGGCCTGCCGGCCGGCCCAGACCACCTGACCGTCGCGGGCGATGAGGGCGGCGTCCTCGACGGCGCCCAGGGGATCGTCCGCTCGCGCGCCGCTCGTGTGCTGATCGTTAGTCACGAGCAGCCCGATGCCGTGCAGGAAGAGCGTGCTCACCCTTCAAGCATGGGGATGCGCAGGCCGCGTTCGCGTGCAACCTCCGCGGCGCGTTCGTATCCCGCGTCGACGTGACGCATCACGCCGGTGCCCGGATCGTTCGTCAGAACGCGCTCGATCTTCTGCGCCGCGAGGTCCGTGCCGTCGGCGACGATCACCTGTCCGGCGTGGATGGAGCGTCCGATCCCCACCCCACCGCCGTGGTGGATCGACACCCACGTGGCACCCGACGCCGTGTTCAGAAGCGCGTTGAGCAGGGGCCAGTCTGCGATGGCATCCGAGCCGTCCTTCATGCCCTCCGTCTCACGGTACGGCGAGGCGACGGACCCGGAGTCGAGGTGGTCGCGGCCGATCACCACGGGCGCGGAGAGCTCACCCGATGCCACGAGCTCGTTGAACCGCAGGCCCGCGAGGTGCCGCTCCTTGTAGCCCAGCCAGCAGATGCGGGCCGGCAATCCCTCGAAGTGCACCCGCTCGCCCGCCTTGGTGATCCAGCGGCGCAGCTTCGCGTCGTCGGGGAACAGCTCGAGGATGGCGCGGTCGGTGACTGCGATGTCGTTCGGATCGCCAGACAGCGCCGCCCAGCGGAACGGGCCCTTGCCCTCCTCGAAGAGCGGACGGATGTGCGCCGGCACGAATCCCGGGAAAGCGAACGCCCGCTCGTACCCGCCGAGCTGCGCCTCGGCCCTGATCGAGTTGCCGTAGTCGAAGACCTCGGCGCCGGCATCCAGGAAGCCCACCATCGCCTCGACCTGTTTGGCCATGGAGGCACGCGCCTTCGCCGTGAAGCCTTCCGGATCCGCCTGCGCGGCCGTGTGCCACTCCTCGACGGAGACGCCCTCCGGCAGGTAGCTGAGCGGATCGTGGGCGCTCGTCTGGTCGGTCACGATGTCGATCGGCACGCCGCGACGCAACAGCTCCGGGAAGACCGTGGCGGCGTTGCCGACGAGTCCGACCGAGAGCGCCCGCCGCTCGTCCTTGGCTGCCAGAACACGGGCGACGGCGTCGTCGAGGTCGTCGGTCAGCTCATCCAGATAACCGTGGTCGACGCGTCGCTGCAGACGCGCCCGATCGACGTCGACGATGAGCACCGCGCCCTCGTTCATGGTGACGGCGAGCGGCTGAGCGCCGCCCATGCCGCCGCATCCGCCCGTGAGCGTCAGCGTGCCGGCCAGAGTGCCGCCGAACCTCTTGTCTGCGGCCGCAGCGAACGTCTCGTACGTGCCCTGCAGGATGCCCTGGCTGCCGATGTAGATCCACGAACCGGCGGTCATCTGGCCGTACATGGTGAGACCGGCCGCCTCCAGGCGGCGGAACTCGGGCCACGTCGCCCAGTCGGGCACGAGGTTGGAGTTGGCGATCAGCACGCGCGGCGCCCACTCGTGCGTGCGGAAGACGCCGACCGGCTTGCCGGACTGCACGAGGAGTGTCTCGTCGGCATCCAGGGTCGTCAGCGTGCGCACGATGGCGTCGAACGCTTCCCAGCTCCTGGCTGCGCGGCCGGTGCCTCCGTAGACGACGAGATCCTCCGGCCGCTCCGCCACCTCGGGATCCAGGTTGTTCATGAGCATGCGCAGCGGCGCCTCGGTCTGCCACGACTTGGCACGCAGCGTGGTGCCGCGAGGAGCGTGGATCGGCAGGCGATCGTTCATGGTCTCTTCCTTTCGGGGCGGGCGGCGAAAACAGCAGGTGTCGCCGAGAACAGCTGAAATCCGGCTGTTCTCACGCCGTATCGTCGGTTTCTGCTGTTTTCGTGGCGGAGCATCAGCGGAGGGTCAGCGGAGGGTGCCGGTGACGGACTCGACGGCGGACAGGATGCGTCCGCCGGCCACCAGCGCGACCGACGCCTCGATCTCGGAGGACAGCGGACGGTCCGGACCGGGACCTGCGACGTGCTCACGCAGCGCGGCGCGGGCCGCGCCCGTTGCCGGACCAGGCTGCAGCGGGGCGCGCAGGTCGAGCGACCTGGCGGCCGTCATCAGCTCGATGGCGAGCACGCGCGTGAGGCCGTCGACCGCGCGGCGGAGCTTGCGCGCGGCCGCCCAGCCCATCGAGACGTGATCCTCCTGCATGGCGCTGGAGGGAATGGAGTCGACGGATGCCGGTGCCGCCAGCCGCTTCAGCTCGCTCACGATCCCGGCTGCCGTGTACTGAGCGATCATGAGTCCGGAATCCACTCCGGCACGGTCGGCCAGGAAGGCCGGCAGCCCCTTGTTCCTCGCCACGTCGAGGTGCCTGTCGATGCGGCGCTCGGCGATGCTGGCGGCATCCGCGACGGCGATGGCGAGGAAGTCGAGCACGTAGGCGACCGGAGCACCGTGGAAGTTGCCGTTCGAGACGACCCTGCCGTCTTTCGTCACCACCGGGTTGTCGACGGCGGACGCCAGCTCGCGTTCGGCGACCATCCGTGCGTGCGACAGGGTGTCGCGACCGGCACCGTTCACTTGCGGTGCGCAGCGCAGCGAGTACGCGTCCTGCACCGTCGGGTCCTCGGGGCCGGCATGGCTGGCGACGATCGCCGATCCGGCGAGGATGCCGCGCAGGTTGGCAGCCGAGTCGGCCTGGCCGGTCTGCGGACGCAGGGCCTGCAGGTCGGCGGCGAAGACGGCATCCGTTCCGAGCAGCGCCTCAACGCTCATCGCGGCCGTGAGATCGGCGACCCGGTACAGCGCCTCGAGGTCGGTGAGGGCGAGGGCCAGCATGCCGAGCATGCCGTCGGTGCCGTTGATGAGTGCGAGGCCCTCTTTCTCGGCGAGCCGGATCGGCTGGATGCCGGCCTCGGCCAGCGCCAGCGCTGCCGGCACGATGCGGCCGGAGGCGTCGCGCACCTCTCCCTCGCCGATGAGCGCGAGCGCGCAGTGCGCCAGTGGTGCGAGATCACCGGAGCAGCCGAGGGATCCGTACTCCCGCACGATCGGAGTGATACCCGCGTTGAGTGCATCTGCGTAGGCCCGAGCGGTGGAGGCGCGAACGCCTGTTCGTCCGGTCATCAGCGTGCTCAGGCGCAGCAG
This sequence comes from Planctomonas sp. JC2975, assembly GCF_012985205.1. Taxonomy (NCBI): domain Bacteria; kingdom Bacillati; phylum Actinomycetota; class Actinomycetes; order Micrococcales; family Microbacteriaceae; genus Planctomonas; species Planctomonas sp. JC2975. The sequence goes on from NZ_JABEKS010000001.1 coordinate 1,423,944, forward strand.
CATGAGGGCGCGCACGACCTCGCGCTCGACCTCCGGGCCGGATCCGGCCGCGTGCGAGCGGATCAGGCTGAGCTGCAGCTGATCCCGATCCTCGCTGTGGATGTACGTGGTGGCGAGCGCGCCGAATCCCGTGGAGATGCCGTAGTGCGGCTGCGGGTCGTCGGCGAGCGCCTCGATGACGCGGCGGGTCTCGGTGACGGCGGCGACGGCATCCGGATCCAGCACCACTCGCGCGTCGTCGCGCGCGACGGCCACGACGTCGGCGATGCTCAGGGCGCCGATCCCGACGACCACCTCTGCGCTCGGTTCAGGTGCCGACGGACGGGTGTGCGGTGCTGCTGCGGCGCTCATGCTTCCATTGCACGCCGCCCGCGGGAGACGCGTCCCCGCTGACCATCGATCCGTGTCCGGGATACCGGACCACGTGCATCCGTGCCGCCTAAACTGGAGGGATGCCGGGCAAGGCTCCCGCCGCGGACGCGACGTTGCGCATCCTGCGGCTGATGTCGCAACAACGCGGTCCCGTTGCCGCCTCGACCATCGCGCGCACCCTGGAGTTGCCGCGCTCGACCGTCTACCAGCTGCTGAGTGCGCTGACGGAGCACGGGTTCGTCATCCCTCTTCCCGAGCTCGCCAAATACGGGCTCGGCGTCGCCGCGTTCGAACTCTCCAGCGGCTTCAACCGGCAGCAGCCGCTCACCCGCGTCGGCGCCCCCGTGCTCGCGCGACTCGTCGACGAAACGGGACTGAGCGGTCACCTCACCGTGCTGTTGGGTCGCGACGTCGTGTACCTCGTCGAGGAACGCGCACCGCACGGCCCCTATCTCGTGACGGATGTCGGCGTGCGGCTTCCCGCGCACCTCACGGCGTCTGGACTGGCGATGCTCGCCGGCCTTCCGGCTGCCCAGGTGCGTGCGCTGTATCCGGACAAGGGCGCGTTCACGACTCGGACGGGCAGCGGCGTGACGTCGTACCGCGAGCTGAGCGCGGAGCTGGGCGCGATCCGCGAGCGCGGCTACGCCGTTGAGGACTCGTCAATCACGCAAGGGCTGCGGTCGCTGGCGGTCGCCGTGCCGGACCACGTCGGCTGGCCCGCGGCGTCCGTCGCCGTCACGTTCCCCGCCGATCGCGACGTCGACCTCGATGCGACAGCCGCGCGCATCGCGCGGGCGGCGGCGGAGCTGGGGCGCCGCATCGGAGGGTGATCGCGCTGGAGCTCTGAGCGCTCAGTGCGCGGCAGGAATCCGCTCGGCGTAGCCGGCGATCGCCTCCAGCACGACGAGGGCGGCGAGGCGCACGGTGCGGCCGTCGGCCGCGTCGCGCGTCGCGTCCACCTCGGCGATGTCGATGGATGCCACACGCGGGTCGCGCGCCAGAAGGCGCACGGTGCGCCGCAGCTGATACGCGGACAAGCCGCCGGGCACCGACGCCGGGCAGGCGGGCGCGACGGAACGGTCGCAGGCGTCGACATCGACGTCCACGTGGATGGGACCGCCCGAGGTGCCCGCCACCTCGAGCGCGTCATCCGCGATCTCCGCCAACGAACGCTCCTCGAAAGCACCCCGCCGCACGATGGTGATGCCAGCCTCGCGCGCCCTCGTGTCGTAGAACTCGGAGTTGGCGAAGTCCGCGATGCCCAGCTGCACCACCCGCCGCCCGTCGAGGCCCGCCTCAAGCAGTCGGCGTACGGGGGATCCGTTGGAGATGCCGTCGCGCAGGTCATGGTGGGCGTCGATCGTGATGAGGCCGGCGTTCGCTATGCGATCGCCGCCTTCGCCGTCAGGACGGGCACCCCGCCAGGCACCGCGCGCCACGCTGTAGGTGAGCGCGTTGTCGCCGCCGAGCGCGATGACGAGGTCCGACCGAGACGCGGCTGCACGCACGGCGTCGAGGGCATCGGCCTCTCCGTCGCCGTCCGGCTCGACGACGTCGCCGAAGTCCGCGACGGACGGCCAGGCGGCGCCATCCGCGAAGGTGCCGTAGCGCTGCACGGCTGTCCGGATGGCCGCCGGCGTCGCGTGCGCCCCCGTCGGCGAGAGCGAGGTGCGCCAGGTCGGCACCCCGATGATTCCGACGCCGACACGTTCAGCGGATCCGAGCGCATCCGCTGAAAGCCATCGGCCGGCGCGCGGCCAGTGCGGATCGTCGAAGAGCGGCGCCTCTGTCATGAGCACCACGTTAGGCCGGTCGGCGGGCGCGGGACGCGGCGGGTTCGGGCATCCGTGTCCGGCGGGGCGGACACGCCGACGGCACCGCGCACGTCGACCGAGGCGGACCGTTCACACGGACCGACCTGGACCGTTGACACCACGAGATAGGGGGCGTACCGTATTCAACATCTTCGTTGATAAAGGATTCTGTTGAACACTGACACCGACGCCAAGGATGCCATCGACCCCCGTGAGGAGCGGCTCGACAGGGCCTTCCATGCGCTCGGCGACCAGGTGCGTCGGGCGATGATCGCCCGGCTCAGCCGCGGTCCGGCAACCGTGAACGAACTCGCGGAGCCGTTCGGCATCACGGTGCAGGCGGTCTCCCGACACATCCACGTGCTCGAGGAAGCCGGCCTCGTCACCAGGACCCGCGATGCGCAGCGACGCCCCGTGCACCTGAATGCGGGTGCGCTCGAGGAGCTCACGTCGTGGATCGACGGCTACCGCCTCGCGCACGAGAGCTCGTTCCGGGCGCTCGACGGTGTGCTGGCGGGACTGAAGCCCGGGAACCACACAACCGACAACGAGAAACAAGGAGAGAGATCATGAGCAACGAACTGACGGTGAACGCCCCGGAGGGACTGCCGTTCGTCGACTTCGCGCGCGAGTTCGACGCCCCCGTTGAAGCCGTCTTCCGCGCCTACAAGGACCCCGCACTGTATCGGCAGTGGAACGGTCCGCGCGGGTACGAGATGGACCTGCAGGAGTACGACTTCACGAGCGGTGGCCGCTACCGCTTCATCCACCGCGACCCCGACGGCAACGAGTACGGGTTCCGCGGTGTGTTCCACAAGGTGCGCGACAACGAGTTCGCCGTGCAGACCTTCGAGTTCGACGGAGTGCCCGATGCCGTGAGCATCGAGTTCATCACGTTCGAGGCGCTGCCCGACGGTCGGAGCCGCGTCTCCGGCCACGCCGTGTATCCCAGCCTCGAAGGCCGCGACGGCATCGTCGCGATGGGGATGGAAGACGGGATGCGCGACAGCTACGAGAAGCTCGAGGAGATCGCGACGGCTCGCGTGTGAGCGAGAGCCGGACGCGAACCGCTGACGATCGCGACCGTCACTGAGCCGGGACCCGCAATGGGGCTCCCGGCTCGGCGCGTCATCGCCCGTCAGAGCCCCGTCAGCTCCTCAGAGGCGTGCCAGCGAGTGCGGCCTCACGTTGAGCGCCTCGACGCCGTCGTCCGTCACGACCACGATGTCTTCGATGCGGCCCCCCCCACTCGCCGTCGAAGTAGATGCCGGGCTCGATGCTGAACGCCATCCCCGGCACCAGTTCGATCGCGTTGCCGGCGACGATGTACGGCTCCTCGTGCACGGAGAGCCCGATGCCGTGCCCTGTGCGGTGGATGAAGCGATCGGCGAGACCGGCATCCGCCAGCACGGCGCGCGCTGCGGCATCAACGCTTTCGGCGGTGACACCGGGCCGGACGGCGTCCACGGCCGCCTGCTGTGCACGCTCGAGTGCGGCATACGCATACCGGATGCCCGCGCCCACCTCGCCCGTGGCATACGTTCGCGTGCTGTCCGAGTTGTATCCGAGCGCCGTCGGGCCGCCTATGTCGACGACCACCGTCTCCTCCTCGCCGATCACGCGGTCGGACACCTCGTGGTGCGGGTCGGCGCCGTTCGGACCGGATCCGACGATCACGAAGTCCGCCAGCGCGTGGCCCTCCTCCACGATCGCCGCGGCGATGTCGGCAGCCACCTCGCGCTCGGTGCGTCCAGGCCGGAGCCACTCGCGTGCACGCGATCGATCGCGGCGCCCGCCTCACGGAGGGCCGCGATCTCCGCGGCGTCCTTCACCATGCGCAGGCTGCGCAGCACGGGAGTGGCCAACTCGATGGCGGCGTCGGAGGTGACCGCGAGCGGCACGGTGTGCAACGCGGGCGTCGCCTCGCTGACGCCGATCCGTTGGGTGATGCCGAGGCCGCGCAGTGCCAGAGCGTACGGATCCTGGCCGTCGACCCAGTCACGCACATCGAGGCCCGCCTCGCCGACGGCCGACGCTCGCAGCGCTGCCAGCTCCATCCTCGGCGCCACGACGAACGGATCACCGTCGGCGGGGAGTACGAGCGCCGTGAGCCGTTCGAACGTGCTTGCGCGCGATCCGACCAGGTACTGCAGGTCGGGGCCCGGCGTCACGATGACGGCGTCGAGTCCGTTCTCCCGAACGAGTTCGACGGCCCGCTGCAGGCGGGAGAGGTACACGGCTGTGCTGAATCGATCCTCGGCCATGCCTCGAGCCTAGCTACGGCCGAACGTCGCGTCGGCGGTCCGTGAGGGCACTCTCGTGGGGAAGAACGGGCACCCTCGGGAGGGAGAACGGGCACCCTCGGGCGGGAGAACGGGGACCCTCGGGAGGGAGAACGGGCACCCTCGGGCGGGAGAACGGGCACCCTCGGGAATCAGGCTAGGGCGACGACGGCGACGGAGGCCGCGGACAGGACGAGGCCGACGCGCTGCGGCCAGTTCCATCTCTCCCTCAGCACGAAACGGGCCAGCAGTACGGTGACCGCCGGATACATCGAGGTCACCACCGCGATGATCACGAGCTCGCCGAACCCGGTCGACGCGAGATAGGCCAGCGCCGCGACGGCGCCCAGCACGCCGGCGATGAGGGGAAGGCGCCACTCGGCGGCGAGAAGACCGCCGCGAGCGCGGAATCCGGCCACCGCGAACGGCACGATGAGCACGCACGCCACGAGCATGCCGGAGGCGACGGGCCAGGCGCCCGATCCGGATCCAGCCCGCTCCAGGGCGATGAACAGCAGAGCGAAGGACGCGCCGGCGATGATCCCGTAGAGCGCGCCCCCTCGGTGCTGGCGCTGTTCACCGTCTGCCGCGCCTGATCCGCCCGTCCACGACACGAGCGCGACGGCGACGATCGCGGCGATGACGCCCAGGATGCCCAGCACGGGCAGCCGGTTGCCGATCAGCACGCCGACGACCGCCGGGATCACCACAGTGAGCACACCGGACACGGTCGCCACGACGCTCATCGAGCCGACCGCGAATCCCTGGTACAGCGCCAGAGTGCCGACGGCGCTGCCCACCCCGCTGATCGCTCCCCAGAGCAGCACGGATGCCGTCGGTCCGCTCCCGTGCACGAACACGAGCACGACGCCCGAGAACACGAGCTCCACACCCAGCGTCACCGCCGTCACGAGCATCACGGGCGTCCTGCGCCCTGCCATGCCGGCGAAGAAGTCGGATGCGCCGTAGCCGACGGCGGCGATCAGCGCGAGCAGCGCTCCCACGGGCATCCCCTTCCGTTCCTCCGGCTTCCGGTGTCACGAGCCGCGGATTCGACGCAGCACGACCCACGGATCGCGACAACACGAACGGGGCCCGGTGTCGCTACTGAGGCGCGACCCTCATCATCCTCCGCTGCGGGTCGAGACGCCCGACGACGGGCTCCAGGATGTCGGCGAGCGCCTCCAGCTGCTCGCGGTCCAGCCGGTCGATCACGAGATGACGCACGAGCTCGAGGTGCCCGGGCAGCGCGCGAACCAGCGCCTTGCGCCCCTCGGATGTCAGCCGCACGTTGATCACCCGTGCGTCTTCAGGGCTGTCGACCCGTTCCACCAGCGCGCGAGCCGTGAGCTTGCCGATCACCTTGGACAGCCTCGGCAATGTGGAGTTGACCATGACGGCGATGTCGGACATGCGCATCGTGTTGTGCCCAGCCTGCTTGAGGCCGCTCAGCACCATGAACTCGAAGTGCGTCATGCCGGCGTGCGCCCTCAGGTCGGCGTCGAGGGCGGCGGGGAGCAGCTCGGCGGTCGCCACGAGCGCCAGCCATGCGCGCGACTCGAGCGCATCCATGCGGGGCACCGTTGGAACCATGGAAGGAGTTTACCGAGGTCGGAATAGTTGCAGCTGCAAGTTGTTGTAGCAAAGGTTGCAGCTGCAACAATCAAGCTCATCGAACGTCTCAGGAGGACGACATGACAAGCATCTCGGTGATCGGCACGGGCAACATGGGCTCCGCCATCTCGGCCGTCGCGGTGAAGGGCGGCGCCCACGTTCAGGTCGTCGCCCGCGACACGACCAAGGCCCAGGAACTGGCCGCTCAGCTCGGCGCGACGTCTGCGACGTTCGGCGACGTGCTCACCGGCGACATCGTGGTGCTGGCGCTCCCCTACCCGGCGCTCGACGAGGTCGTCTCGACGTACGGCCCGCGCCTGGACGGCAAGACCGTCGTCGACCTCACGAACCCTGTCGACTTCGCCACGTTCGACGCGCTGACCGTGCCCGCGCACTCGTCGGCCGCCGACGAGCTGCAGGCGAAGCTGCCGAACGCCCACGTCGTGAAGGCGTTCAACACCAACTTCGCGGCCACGCTCGCCAGCGGCACGGTGGGCGGCGAGCCCACCACCGTGGTGATCGCGGGCGACGACGACAGCGCGAAGGCCGAGCTGGCGGCCGTGATCACGGCCGCCGGTCTGAAGGCTGCCGACGCCGGATCGCTGAAGCGCGCCCGCGAGCTGGAGGCCGTCGGATTCCTGCAGATGGTGCTCGCCGTGCGCGAGCACGTCAGCTGGACCGGCGGATTCGGCGTCCACGCCTGATCGGCGGATCCGGTCAGGGTCGATGGCGCGTGCGAGACCCGAATCGCACGCGCCATCCGCGGTGTGAGACGTGTTCATAGTGAAGACCCTCACAGGCGCTCTCCGCCCCGTGCTCCCCGTCATTCCGCGGCAGAACAGGGCATTCGACCCCGCTGATCGCGGTGCGGACAGCCCGGGCATCCGCTCCGGCTTCTCGTCGGGAGGATGCTGTTACCCACCGTTCCTAGCATCGCGATCATGCGAACTCCCCGGGTCTCGACGGTCACCATCGAGGACACGGATCCCGCGACGGCGGCGTCCGGCGCCACGCCCAGTGGTTCGCGGGGTGACCGCGACGATGTCCTGGAGGTCTGGCGCAGCCGGATAGCCGTCGCACGCGAGTCCCGCGCCTGGATGTGGGGCGCCTTCGCGTTCGTGCACCTCGCGATCGCCGCCGCCGTGCTCTCGTTCGACGGCTACCACCTCGGCGACGTGCACACGGCATATGTGACGTGGGCGCAGCACGCGTTCACCGGAAATCACGACCTCGTGGGGATCGACTCGAGCTGGGTGTATCCGATCGGAGCGCTGGTGCCGATCCTGCTGCCGATGCTGTTCGGGCAGGCCGCATACGGCGTCGCGTGGGTGGCGATGGTGACCGCGCTGAACGCCGGCGCGCTCCTCGTCCTCACCCGCCGGCGCATCCGCGCGCGATGGACGGCAGCCTGGTGGTGGCTCGGATTCATGCTGCTGCTCGGCCCCATCTCGCTGGTGCGCCTCGACACGGTGTCGGTGCCGATCGCGATCGTCGCGCTGGTCTGGCTGACGACGCGGCCCCGCGTTGCCATCGTGCTCCTCACGATCGCCACCTGGATCAAGGTCTGGCCCGCCGTGCTCCTCGCGTCGGTGCTCGTGCTGCTGCGGCGGCGGATGCGCACGCTCGCCATCTCTCTGATCACCAGTGCGGCCATCGTGGCGGTGCCGCTGGCGCTGGGTGCAGGCACGCGCATCCTGAGCTTCGTCGGAATGCAGGATGCCCGCGGCCTGCAGATCGAATCGCCCGTGGCCAGCGGATGGCTCTGGGCAGCCGCCTTCCACGTTCGGTCGTCCCACGTGTTCTACAGTTCCGCGTTGAACACGTTCGAAGTGACGGGTCCCGGTGCGCGGATCGCGGCCGAGCTGATGACGCCGCTGCTCGCGGTGGCCGTCGTGGTCGTTCTGGCGCTCGGCATACGGGCGGCGGTCCTCAAGGATGCCGGGGAGTTGCCGACCCTCATGCTGTCGCTCGTGCTGGCGCTGATCCTCTTCGACAAGGTGCTGTCGCCGCAGTACATCACGTGGCTGGCCGCGCCCGTCGTGTTCGGGCTGGTGCAGAATCCGCGCCGGTTCCGCTACCCCGCGCTGCTCGCACTGGCGATCGCGGCGCTCACCCAGTCGTTCTATCCATGGCTGTACCACTACGTCGTCGTGGTGAATCCCGGCGTGCTGGAGCTTCTCGCCGCACGCAACGTGGCGCTCTGCGCGCTGTTCGCGTGGACGATCCTCGAGCTGTGGAGGGCGAAGCCCGCCGTTCGCCCGCAGCCGCGCTACTCCGCGAGGCCCGGGACTCCGGCGGCGAGCTCGGCGAACGCCTGATCGGCGTTCTCGTACCGCGCCAGCGAGCCGGCCTGACCTAGCCAGAGCGATTGCAGGTCGCCCCTGCCCTGCTCCCCCGCGGCGGCACGGAAGCGGCCGGTGAGCCAGTTCTGCGCCGGGAAGGGCGCGATGACGCCCGCCTCCTCCATGGCGCGCACTGCGCGGTTCGGCGCGCCTCGAGAGAGGCGTCCGCTCATCGCCCGCGTCAGCACGGTGCCATCGGCGGGTGTCGATCCGATGGCCGCTCGATGCGCCTCGCTGGCCGCGGATTCGCGGGTGCGCAGGAATGCGGTGCCCACCTGCACGCCGTCGGCGCCAAGGGCGAACGCGGCCGCCACGCCGCGGCGATCCGCGATGCCGCCGGTCGCGACGACGGGAACATCGACAGCGTCCCGCACCTGTGGAACCAGAGCGAACGTTCCGACCAGCGAATCCTCCGCGTCGCGGAGGAACGACACGCGGTGTCCTGCGGCCTCTGCGCCGGAGGCGACCACGACGTCGACCCCGCCTGCGGCGAGCGCGACGGCCTCCTGCACGGTGGTCGCCGTGCCGATCACGACGATTCCGCGCTCGTGTGCCGCATCGAGGATGTCGCGTCCCGGCACCCCGAAAACGACGCTGAGCGCCGCAGGCCGCGCCTGGAGCACAGCGGCCAGCTGCTCCTGGAACGGCGGAAGGTAGCGCGCAGGCGGATCCGGCACCTCAAGACCCACCTCGGCGAAGAGCGGGCGCATCGCGTCGGCGGCGCGGGCATACTCCTCGGCGCTCGGATCCCGCTCCGCACCGGTCGGCAGCCAGAGGTTCAACGCGAAGGGGTGCGCGGTGGCTGCACGGAGGGCATCCGCCGTCTGCAGTATGCGCTCCGCGTCGTATCCATAGAGTCCGTACGATCCCAGCCCGCCGAGTTCGCTCACGCGCGCGGTCAGGTCGACCGACGAGAGCCCGCCGAACGGCCCGAGCACGATGGGGAAGCGGATGCCCAGCATCCGGGTGAGCCGATCGGCACCTGCTGAGCTCATGGTTCCCTCTCGGGTCTGATAAAAAGGAGATTAGCCCTCTTAAAAGAAATCAAGTGAAAGGCGCATCGTGACCGCGGCTCTCGGCATCCAGATTGCCACCACCTTCATCTGGCTCGGGCTGGTCTTGGGAATCTCCTTCATCGAGGCTCCCGTCAAGTTCCAGGCGCCGGGGATCACCGTCGAACTGGGCGTCGGAATCGGTCGCCTCGTCTTCCGCGTGCTGAACACGGTCGAGGGTGTCGCCGCGGTGGTGCTGCTGATCGCCGTATTCCTCCAGGGCGGCGCCAACGGGGTCTGGCCGGAGGCCCTGGCCGTTGCGCTCGCCGTCGTGCTGGCAGCCGGGGCTCTCGTGCTGCGACCGATGATGGATCGCCGCGTGCAGGCGGGGAAGACCGCGGACCGCATGCCCCGCAACAATCTGCACTTCGGCTACGTCGGCCTCGAGGTGCTCAAGGTGGCGCTGCTCGTCTGGCTCGGAGTCGTCGGTCTGATCAGCGTCTAGCGCGTCGGCGCAGCGGGGTCGGCGGGCCGGTCAGCGGTGGGCGGGGTTGGCGCCGGCCTCGCGCGCGCCGAGCGAAACCATGCACAGGTCCGGCTCGACGAACGGGATCAGCCGAGCACCCGCGCGATGGCGGTCGTCGAACCGTTCCAGCATGCGCTCGACGAGTCCGCGGTGCACGGAGCAGACCACGTCGGGGCGCTCGCGTGCGAGGTCGCGGAACGGGCATCCGCGCATCAGGATGTCGTCACCCGCGAGCTCGGGCTCGAAGCCCCACGAGTCGAGCACCTCCACGAGTGACGCCACGGAGTCCGCCTCGGCGGAGGTCTCGACCGAATCGGCCCAGTTGCGGCCGGCCTCAGTCGACGCCCGTGCTGCGGCGCTGCGACGGGAGGGCTTCGCTGCAGAAGCACCGTCGCCTCCCGCGTCCTGGCCGCCGATCGCGTGCACGAGGACCCCGAGCAGCCGCTCTCTGGCCTCTGTGGCCCGCAGGGCACCGCCGGGCGAATACAGCATCCGCGGGCGCCCTCGCCGGTTCTCCTGCACGGCACGGCGCTGCACCAGGTCGGAGGCGACCAGCTGATCGAGGTGGAACCGGGCGGTGGTCACGTGCACGCCCAGCGCCTCCGCGATGGCGTGCGCATCGAGCGGATGCTCCGCCCCGGCCAGCACCTCCAGCACGCGTCTGCGTGCCGCCGGCTCGAGGGCGACCGCGGCCGCCGCGCTCTCAGCGGACGACGCATGCCACCCAGAGGCCTCCGACTCCTTGCGTGCAGTCATGTGCTCTCCCCCGCAATCTGCGTCGTCGCGACGCGGTCGGCCCCGAACTCGGCGAGACGCGGCTCGTCGCGGCTCGGCTCATCGCGGCTCGGCTCATCGCGCCGTCCGATCGATTCGTACCGGCTCCCCGATCGCCCCTGCAGCCTTCGCCGAATCGACCCTGCGATCCTGGTCGCCTGCACCTTGGCGTGCTCGGCCACCCGGCCCGCGAAATGGTCGTCGACGTTCGCGATCCAGAGTTCGAGCCATCGGTCGAACTCGGCCGCCCCAAGCGGATGCTTCGCGTGCAGCACATGGTGCAGCTGCAGCGCATTGCGCCGGTACAGCCCGGCGTTGAACAGCACCGTCTGCCAGAAGTCGCACATGATCGGCAGGTGGTGATCGAGGTCCATGTGGGCGACGTCGGTGAAGATCGGCCCGATCAGCGGGTCGGCGAAGGCGCGTCGGTAGAACGACGTCACGAGGAGGGAGACGTCGTCCCGATCCTCGAGGTCGTGCTTCGCGATCGCTGCCTCGGACATAGGGTCCACCTTAGGTCGAATAAACCGCATCGAACTGCTGCTTATCCGCGCCACGCAGATCGACCGGATGCGCTCTGGCGCGCACTTCATCATTAAACCGCATTGTGGTAGTTTTTAATCAACGCGATTCATTGTTGAACGCCTCCTGGCGCAACCCCGGGAGGAACCGGTCGCTGCCTGACGGTACGGCCACCGGCGGCGTCGGCGCATCCCCCCTTCGGCGCCGGCGCCACTTCTGTTTCTCAACGATCGGCCGGCAGGGCAGCGGCACCACTCCATGACGTAAACTTCTGACAAAGTGACACCTTTGTCACATTGTTCTGTCGCAGTGTTCCGGCCCGCCGTGATCGGCACGCCGCTCACGGCTCGGCGTACGTCGGGCCTCTTCACTGCACCCTGATGGGGAGCCAGCATGCCTGACACGATCGCCGAGCAGACGAGGCTGCCGTCCGAATTGTTCGTTGACATCGATCGGTCCAGTCCCATCCCCATGTACTTCCAGGTCGCGACCACGATCGAGCGGGCGATCACCGACGGCATCCTGGCGCCTGGCGCCCGGCTGGAGAACGAGATCGCACTCGGCGAGCGCCTCGGGCTCTCCCGTCCGACCGTGCGACGCGCGATCCAGGAGCTGGTGGGCAAAGGTCTGCTCGTGCGGCGTCGCGGCATCGGCACGCAGGTGGTGCAGCGGCCGGTGACGCGCAAGGTGGAACTGACCAGCCTGTTCGACGATCTCGAGCGCGGGAGCAAGCATCCGTCGACCGCGCTGCTGACCCGCGAAGTCATCGAGGCCGACGACGCGATCGCGGAACAGCTGTCCGTGCCGAAGGGATCGCCGGTGCTGCACGTGCGTCGCCTGCGATCATCTGACGGCGTTCCCCTGGCCGTGCTGGAGAACTACCTGCCGTCGGAGTTCACCGACATCACCGCCGAGGAGCTGCAGATCCGCGGCCTGTACCAGCTGCTCCGCGCCCGCGGAACCATGATGAGCGTCGCCCAACAGCGCATCGGCGCCAGGGCCGCGACATCGGAGGAGAGCAGACTCCTCGACGTGAAGGCGCACGGCGCTGTGCTCACGATGGATCGCACGGCGTACAACAACAACGGCAAGGCGGTCGAGTACGGCCACCACTGCTACCGGCCCGACCTCTACGCGTTCGAGATCACGCTCGTCAACAAGTGACGGACGGGTCCGTTCCGTCGAGAGGGCTCCTCAGCTGCGTCTCGGTATGCCGAAACCCCGATCAGCGCCGAGTCTCGGGCCGGCGCACAGCCTCAGGCCAGCGCAGAACGCAGGAACTCCACCGATGCGCGCGCATCGTCGATCGGACCGGCGCCCTCCTCCGGCGCATCGTCGATGACGTTGTCCTGTTCGAGCACGAACCAGCCGTCGTATCCGACCGCATCCAGGCTGGCGAGGATGCTCCGCACATCCACGTCCCCCTGACCGAGCGGCCGGTACATCCCGGCGACCACGGCGTCGTAGTAGGTTCGCTCGCCCGTCTGCACGGTGCGCACGAGCGCGAGGTCGACATCCTTCAGGTGCACGTGCGCGATGCGGTCGGCATGGGCAGCGGCGAAGGCGACGGGATCCGTTCCGCCGATGAGCAGGTGCCCGGTGTCGAGGCAGAGCGGGATGCCGGATCCGGCGAGCACGCGGTCGAGGTCGTCGGCGGTCTCCACCATGGTGCCGACGTGCGGATGCAGCACGGCGAGCACGCCGGCATCCTGCGCCGTCTGTCGCAGCCGGTCGAGGTTGCCCAGCAGAGTCGCCCAGCCGACCGCATCCAGTTCGGGACGGGAGTCGTAGCCCTCGACGCCCGTCGCGGCCGCGAGCACCAGAACGGATGCCCCCGCCGACTCGTACGAGGCCAGCTCGGCCTCGACCTCCGGAACGGGGTCGTGCAGCGGATCGTGCAGCACGACGGGCACGAACCCGCCGGTCGCCCGCAGGCCGAAGCCCGAGAGCAGCTCGGCCTTCTCGGCCGGCGTCTCCGGCAGGAATCCGAGGGGACCGAACTCGGTGGCGGAGAATCCGAGCTCCGCCATCTCGCGCAGCACGCGGTCTGGCGGCAGCTGGTAGCCCCAGCCGGGAACCTCGCAGACTCCCCATGAGATGGGTGCTGCTGCGATCTTCGGTGCGGATGCGGTCATCGCAGTGCTCCTTCTGCGGTCGTGGCCTGTGATGTCGTCGTCGTCGCGGAATCGGAGCCGGATCCAGGCCCGCACTCCGCCGCGCCCTCTCGGGTGTTCAGTATCTCGGCGTGCGGATACGCGACGGCGACGCTGCGTCCGCCGGTCTCCATGGCGGCGATCACGGCGTGGGCGACGGCGGTGGCACGGTAGCCGTCGACGGCGGACGCGAGCGCGGATCCTTCGTAATGGTCGCGCGTGACGGCGTCGACCCATTGCTGCATCTCCGCGCGATACGCCGCCGCGTATCGCGGCCGCCAGTCGGCCGGATAGGCGCTCTGCCTTGTCAGGCCGGTGTCGCGCACCACGGCCGTCGGCGCACCGATCGCGAGCGTGCCGGTCTCGCCGACGACCTCGAGCTTGACGTCGTATCCGTAGACGGCGTTCACGAACACCTCGACAGTGGTCAACGCGCCGTCAGCCGTGCGAAGGAGGAGTAGCTGCGGATCCTGCCGCTGAGGCAGCAGGCTCGTCGACGCCGGTGCGTGCCAGCTCACCTCGGCGACCGGCGCCGAGAGCAGCCACGGCGTCTGATCGAGCTCGTGGATGGCCGAATTCAGCACCGTCGAGGCCGAGTCTCCGCTCGGATCGCTCGACACGTTGCGGTGCACGGCGTGCGCGAGCAGCGGCCGGCCGATCTCGCCGGCGTCCAGCGCCTGCTTGAGCTCGACGAGAGCGGGATCGAAGCGACGTGAGAATCCCACGGAGACCAGCCGGCGGCCGGCTTCGCGCTCCGCGACGATGATGCGCGCGCAGTCGTCCAGGTCGAGCGCCAGCGGCTTCTCGCAGAGCACCGGCTTGCCGGCGGCGATGGCGGCGAGCACCAGGGCGGTGTGCGTCGAGTCGTGGGATGCCACGACCACCGCGTCGACGGCATCCGCTGCGATGAGTTCCAGCGGATCGGCGACGGCGAGCGGCGCGCCGAGCTCGGCTGCCAGTGCCTGCGCCCGAGCCAGGTCGATGTCGGCCACAGCCTCGAGGACGGCGCCGTGCGTCGACCCTGCGATGGCCCTGGAATGGTCGCTGCCCATGATGCCCGCACCGATCACGCCGATGCGCAGGGGGCGGCTCGGCGGCACCGCCTCGACGGTGCGCTGCGGTGCGGTGGAGCTGTCCTGAGTCATGTGTTCCTCGTGTGTCTAGGGTCTGCTGTGTTGTCGTGCGGTGGACTCGCTGCGCCTCACTCGGCGGGGTCGAGCCGCCCGCTTCCGGGCTGGTGCCCTCAGCCCAGAAGCGGGCGCTGCCTCCGTCGCTGCTCGACGTACTCGGCGCGCGCACTCCGCGTGCTCTCCAGCTCGGAGACCTCTGCGACGGGAACGTCCCACCAGCCTTCGCCGTCTGGTGCGTAGGAGAAGGGATCCGAGTCGACGTGGATCAGCGTGGAGGTCTCGCTCGCCTTCGCGGCGGTCACCGCGTCGCGGAGCCGGGCTGCGGCATCCGCTCCCGGCGCGATCTCGATGACGTCGACGCCGTAGCTGCGCGCGTTGGCGGCGAGATCCACAGCCGTGAGCAGCCCGCCGGACTCGAAGTTCGACGCCTCGCGGTTCAGGTAGCGGTAACGGGTGCCGAAGCGCTGCGATCCGACCGTCTCGGAGAGGTGTCCGATCGACGCGAATCCCTGGTTCTGAATGAGCACCACGATGATCTTGATGCCCTCGGCGACGGCCGTCGCGAGTTCGCTGTGCAGCATGAGGTACGAGCCGTCGCCGACCATGACGATGACGTCGCGGTCGTCGCCCATAGCCTCGAGCCCGCGCTTCACGCCGAGGCCGCCCGCGATCTCGTATCCCATCGTCGAGAACGCGTATTCCACGTGGTAGCCCATCGGGTCGCGCACACGCCACAGCTTGTGCAGGTCGCCGGGAAGCGATCCCGCCGCCTGCACGACGACATCCCGATGGGCGCTCGCGCCCTGAACGGCACCGATGATCTCGCTCTGGCCGAGCAGTTCGGCGCCTGTGGCCTTCAAGGCCTCGTCGACCACGGCATCCCACTGGCGCTTCTGAAGCGCAATGAGCTCCTCGTAGTCGGCGTCGACGCGGTGACGGTCGAGCGCGCCGTGAAGCGCGACGAGGGTCTCGCGGGCATCCGCGATGACCGGGAGCTGCGTGCCGTGCTTGTACGCGTCGAACGAGGCGACGTTCACGTTCACGAACGTGACGTCGGGGTTCTGGAACGCCGTGCGGCTCGCCGTCGTGAAGTCGCTGTAGCGCGTGCCGATGCCGATGATCACATCCGCTTCCGCCGCGAGCCGGTTCGCGGCGGTCGTGCCGGTGGCGCCGACGCCGCCGAGGTACTGCGGGTGGTCCCAGTTCAGTGAGCCGCCGCCGGCCTGACTGGTGCCGACGGGAATACCCGTGCTCTCCACGAGCTCGCGCAGCGCGTCCTCCGCAGCCGAGTAGATGACGCCGCCGCCGGCCACGATGAACGGGCGCTTGGCACCGCGGATGGCCGCTGCCGCGGCATCCAGCGCCCAGCGCTCGGGAGCCGGGCGGCGGAGGTGCCATTCGCGGTCCTGCAGGAACTCCACCGGAACATCGAGCGCCTCGGCCTGCACGTCCTCCGGCAGGGCGATCGTCACCGCGCCGGTCTCCGCCGGATCGGTCAGCACACGCATCGCGGCGAGCGCGATGGACAACAGCTGCTCGGGTCGCTGCACACGGTCGAAGTACCGCGACAGCGGACGGAACGCGTCAGTCACCTGCACGCCGGTGTCGTGCGGATGCTCCAACTGCTGCAGCACGGGATCCGCGACGCGCGTGGCGAAGGTGTCGCTCGGCAGGAGCAGCGCCGGCAGCCGGTTCGCCGTGGCGAGCGCAGCACCGGTGAGCATGTTCGCCGCGCCAGGGCCGACGGATGCCGTCGCCGCGAGCGTGGCGCGCCTCCTGTGCACCCGCGCGAACCCGACGGCCTGATGCACCATGGCCTGCTCGTTGCGCGCCTGGTGGTACGGCAGCAGCCCTGGATCCTGCACGTTGTACTGCTTCAGCGCCTGTCCGAGGCCCGCCACGTTGCCGTGGCCGAAGATGCCGAGGATGCCGGGCACCGTTCGCTCCCGGATCTCGCCATCGACCGTCCACTGGTGCGCCAGGAACTCGACCAGCGCCTGGCCGACGGTCATGCGTCGTGTCGTCATCGGTGTGCTCCGTCGTCGTCTCGTTCTGCGTCGTCTCGTTGCGGGCCCCGGCGTCCATCGGCGGACTCCGTCAGCCGCGGATCCTGCGGCGTTCTCGCCCATTCGTCGCGGATCCAGCTCTGCCGCGGATCGTCGCTGATCAGCCATTCCCGCAGCTCGCCTGGACCGGCCATCACGTTCAGGTAGTAGAGGTCGTACTCGGGAGCGGCCGCGGCCGGCCCGTGGAATCCGAACGGCACGAGAGCGATGTCGCCGGTGCGCACCATGGCGCTGGTGTCGATCTCACCCGCGGGCGACGAGTACGCGGCGAAGGTGCCGAATGCGTCCGCGTCCTGCGGGGCATCCGCTCCGGCCCGGGTCGCCGACTCGAAGTAGTAGATCTCCTCGAGCTGCGACTCGTGCCCGTCGACGGCCTCGTCGTGCTTGTGCGCCGGATGAGACGACCAGTTGCCACTCGGCGTGATCACCTCGCACGCGATGACCGCTGCGGCGTCGAGCGCATCCGGCGTGCCGAAGTTGTGCACGCGTCTGGTGTCGCGACCCGCTCCCCTGATCTCGACGGGCACGTCGGACTTGGCGAGGTATGCGCTCGGCTTGCGCTCCGACGTCACGGCTTCCGCGACCGCGACGCGGCCGGATCCGCTGATGGTCAGAGCGCGGCCGGCGCCGACGTAGAGCACGTCGGTGGCGCCGTCGAACACGCTCGCGCGTCCGTGAAGCACTGTCGTCGTGTCGTCGTGCCCGACGCGGAATCCGCCGGCGAGCGGAACAACGATGCGCTCGACATCCGCGGCAGGGAGCCCGACCGCCCCGTCGTCGAGGACGGCGATGCGGATGCCGGTGTGCCGCCATCCGGCGATGCCGTCGTCGACGACCGACTCCCACTCCCCGCGTCTCAGCGAGCCTGCTGGGAAGAACCATTCGTTGCGCACGACCATGTGACGCGGTGCCTTTCTCCGGCGGGACCGCCGGCGATCAATCGTTCTGCGGGAAGCCGAGGTTGATGCCGCCGTGCGCCGAACTCTGCGTCGCGGGGTCGAGCCAGCGGCTCGTAACCGCCTTCTCGCGGGTGAAGAAGTCGAAGCCGTGCACGCCGTAGGCCTTGGCGTCGCCGAACAGCGACTTCTTCCAGCCGCCGAACGAGTGATAGGCGACCGGCACCGGGATTGGCACGTTGATGCCGATCATGCCGACCTGCACCTCGTTCTGGAAGCGGCGTGCCGCGCCGCCGTCGTTGGTGAAGATGGCGGTGCCGTTGCCGAACTGGCCGGAGTTGATGAGGTCGACCCCCTCCTGGAACGTCTTCACGCGCACGATCTGGAGCACCGGACCGAAGATCTCCTCCTGATACGCCCGCGAGCTGGTCGGCAGATCGTCGATCAGGGTGGGGCCGAAGAAGAATCCGTCCTCACCGCCCTCGACCGTGCAGTATCGGCCGTCGACGACGATCGTCGCTCCGTCGGCCTCGGCGATGTCGACGTAGTCGGACACCTTCTGCTTGTGGGCGGCGGAGATAAGCGGTCCCAGATCCGGCTCGCCATCGGCGCCGCCTGCGCCGTTGCCCACGCGAAGCCTGTCTATCCGCTCGGTGATCTTGCCGATCAGCTCATCCGCGACCGGCTCGACGGCGAGCACGACGGAGACGGCCATGCACCGCTCGCCCGCTGCGCCGTACCCGGCGTTCACTGCCTGATCCGCGACCAGGTCGAGGTCGGCATCCGGCAGCACCAGCATGTGGTTCTTGGCACCGCCCAGCGCCTGGACCCGTTTACCCGTCTTGGACGCGGTTTCGTAGATGTACTGCGCGATCGGGGTGGAACCCACGAACGAGATCGACTGCACGACCGGAGAGTTCAGCAGGCCGTCGACGGCGAGTTTGTCACCCTGCAGCACGGTGAAGGCGCCGTCGGGCAGGCCGGCTTCCTTCCAGAGCGCCGCGATCCACAGCGACGCCGACGGATCCTTCTCGCTCGGCTTCAGCACCACGGCGTTGCCCGCCGCGATCGCAACGGGGAAGAACCACATCGGCACCATGGCGGGGAAGTTGAACGGGCTGATCAGGCCGACGACGCCGAGCGGCTGCTTGATCGAGTACACGTCGATGCCCGTCGACGCGCTCTCGCTGAACTCGCCCTTCGTGAGGTGCGGGAACCCCGTGGCGAGCTCGACGACCTCCTGTCCGCGATTGATCTCGCCGAGAGCGTCGGACAGCACCTTGCCGTGCTCGGCCGTGATGATCTCGGCCAGCTCGCCCTTGCGGGCGTTCAGCAGCTCGCGGAACGCGAAAAGCACCGTCAGGCGCTTCGCGATCGAGTAGCCGCTCCACACCTCGAACCCGCGCTGCGCGGAGGCGATCGCCGCGTCGACCTCGGCCTCATCCGCCAGCGCCACCCGCTTGGTCTGCACGCCGAGCGCCGGGTTGTACACCGGAGCCGTGCGACCGCTTGCCGACGGGTACGCCGCTCCGTCGATCCAGTGCGAGACGACAGGGAGGCCGGTTCCGGTCTCCTCGGCAACGGGTGCTTCGGTGATGTTCGTCATGGCGGTGGTTCCTTCTCATCTGAGTTCGCGTGTTCGCTCTGGCGTCGCTGTTGCTCTGTGCTGATCGTCTGCAGTCGGGCGGATGCTCAGTGCCCGTGAACGAGGGATGCTGCGGTGTCGACGGCGAGAGCGACGTCGTCGTCCTGCGGGTAGAGGAGGGTGCGGCCCACGACGAGGCCGTGCACGCCGGGCAGCGACAGAGCGGATGCCCACGACGCGTAGGTCTCGTCGGGTGCCGCCTCGCTGTCCCCTCCCAGCAACAGGGTGGGAAGGGTGGTCGCCTCCATCACCCGCTCCATGTCAGCCACGACGGGGAGCTTCAGCCAGCTGTACGCCGAGGTGGCACCGAGGCCGGAGGCGATGGCGACCGAGGTGATGACGGCATCCGTCGACAGATCGTTGACGATGCGTCCGTCCACCCAGTCGCTCATGAAGGGCTCGAGCATGATCGGCAGACCCGCGCGCGCCGATGCCGTGACCGCGTCTGCTGTGGCCTCGAGGGTGCGAGCGGTCGCAGCGTCGCCCAGGTTGATGCGCACGAGCAACTTGGCGGCATCCATGCCGGAGCGCGTCATGGAGTCGACGTCGTAGCCGGTGTAGCGGTCGTCCATCTCGAACACGGCGCCGCGCAGTCCGCCGCGATTCATCGAGCCGACGGCGACCTTGTCGTCGAGGGCTCCGAGCAGCGCGAGATCCTCAATGACGTCGGGAGTACCGAGCACGCCGTCGACGCCGGGGCGGGAGAGCGCCAGCGCGAGGCGCTGGAGCAGTTCGTACCGCCCGGCCATGGCCGTGGGATCGCTGCGCACGCCGAGGGCGCCCCTGGCCGGATGGTCGGCGGCCACGATGAACAGCCTGCCGTCGCCGCGCACGAGCGGACGCCGTACTCGCTGGGCGAACGCCGTGCCGATGGACTGCGGGCTGCGCTGCCGGGCCTCGCGCAGGCTCGCGAACGCGTCGGGTGCGATCGGCGCCGCGGCCGTTCGCGTACGCTCAGGCGCGGACATCGACGGACTCCTTCAGCAGCGCATCGACCTCGGCCGTCGTCGGCATGGCGGTCGAGCATTCGCGTCGACCGGCGACGATCGCCCCGGCCGCGTTCGCGAAACGGATGGTCCTGTGCAGATCCCAGCCCTGCAGAAGCCCGAAGCTCAGCGCCCCGCCGAAGCCGTCGCCAGCGCCCAGCCCGTTGACGACGTCCACGTAGACCGGCGCCACCTCGACCGTCTCCTCGCGGGTCTTGGCCAGCACGCCACGAGGACCCTGCTTGACGACCGCGAGCTCGACTCCGCGCTCGAGCAGCGCATCCGCAGCTCGATGGGGGTCGGTCTCCCCCACGGCGATCTCGCACTCCGCACGATTGCCGACCGCGACGGTCACCTGCTCGAGGGCGCGACCGACCTCGGCCGTCGCCGCCTCGGACGACTCCCAGAACATGGCCCGGTAGTCGAGGTCGAGAACGGTCAGCGGCCGGCGTGCGCGCGCCGCCCACGCCGCGTGATGGGTCGCGCGGCTCGGCTCCCTCGAGAGTCCGGTCACCGTGGCCCAGAAGATGCGCGAGCCGCGGATCGCCTCGGCGTCGAGCCGGTCGGCCGTGATCATGAGGTCGGGCGCGATCGGCTCGCGGTAGAAGTACAGCGGGAAGTCGTCGGGCGGGAAGATCTCGCAGAACGTCACGGGGGTGTTGAGCCCCGGAACCGTCGTCATGAAGCGCGGGTCCACTCCGAGGCGGGCCACCTCGCGACGGGCGAAACGGCCGAAGGGGTCCTCGCCCGTCGCCGTGACGACGGCGCTGCGCAGGCCGTGCCGCGCTGCCGCGATCGCCACGTTCGTTGCGCTGCCGCCGAGGTACTTGCCGAACGTCTCGACGTCTTCGAGCCCGACGCCGTCCTGCAGCGGGTAGAGGTCGACGCCGATGCGGCCCATGGTGATCAGGTCGAACGCGCTCTGCGCAGCCCCGTTCCGCTCCGTGACGCCGTGCGCCGCCGCGTTCGTCGACTCGTCGTCAGTCACGCCAGACCTCCCAGTCCGAACATTGTTCTAACAAACTAACATATGAGAGTGCGGATGTCGCCGGGTCGGCAGCGCAGCATCTCGCCACCTCAGCGCGCCCAGCTCGCCACGTCGAGTTCGCTGAACAGCCGCTCCTCGGCGATCGCACGATCGATGGCCGTGACGACGCCGTCGAGCACCGGCCGGGTCTCCAGACTCTCGCCCAGCCATTCGACGGCCGACGACGGCACCGGATGCACCGAGGCCGCCGCGACGGATTCGATCACCGACACGAATCCACCCGTCCGATCCAGCGGCGACAGCAGTTCCGCACCCTCGTCGCGGGCGTCGATGAGGTTGTCCATGAGGTCGATCCGGCCGAAGTCGCGCGTGACTCCGTCCGGCATCGTGAGGCGGTCGCGGGTGTAGTGGAGCACGGCCGTCCCCCTGCTGCCGCGCACGGTGACGAATGGATCGTCCTCCCGCGGGCCGGCCAGGGTGAACGCGCAGGTGAGCACACCGTCGAAGGTGCTCGCACCCTGCTCGGTGGGATGCACGCGCAGCGCGGACGTGTCGTCCACGTCGATCGCATTCACGCGGTGCAGGTCGGTCTCCACCCTGGCGACGGCACGCGGATCGTGCCAGCCGGCGATGGAAAGGGAGGTCATCACGGCGTGCGCGAACGGATTCGAGACCGCGCCGTCGGAGACGCGCACGCCGTTCAGCTCGCGTCTGCCGGCCCACGGCGACCTGGTCCAGTACGCGCGGTCGCGCGTCCACGAACCGGCCGCGCCGATGGCCTCGATCGTTCCCAGCTCGCCGCGCGCGATGGCCGCCTGGAGCT
This sequence comes from Planctomonas sp. JC2975, assembly GCF_012985205.1. Taxonomy (NCBI): domain Bacteria; kingdom Bacillati; phylum Actinomycetota; class Actinomycetes; order Micrococcales; family Microbacteriaceae; genus Planctomonas; species Planctomonas sp. JC2975. The sequence goes on from NZ_JABEKS010000001.1 coordinate 1,445,872, forward strand.
CGGCGAGAGCGAGGGATCCGAGGCTCTGGAACCCCACCTGCACCATCCGCCCGGTCTCGTACTGCACCTCGGCGAGCCGTCGGAACGCGGCGAGATCGGTCACCGGCGGTTTCTCGAGCAGCACGTCCGCGCCCGCTCGCAGGGCTCGTGCGGCGAGCTCGCCGTGCGTGTGCAGCGGAGTCGCCACGACGACGACGTCGACCTCGGTCTCCGCCAGCAGCACGTCGATGGTGGGCACGATGGGCGGGAGGTCGCCCTCCACCCGTCGTCCTTCGCGAACGACGGGTCCGTCCAGCGGATCGACGAGGCCGACGAGCTCGGCCCTGCCCTCGGCGTGCAGTTCCTGCGCGCGCAGCACGTGGGCTGCTCCATAGCCGTGAACGCCGATCACGGCGATGCGCGTTGGTCGCGCGGCGCTCATCGACGCACCCCCTGCTCGGCGCGGATGCTCACGCGGAACGTCGCGGGAGCGGTGCCGCCGACGCGAACGCGCACGCCGCGGGCTGCATCCGTTCCGCCGAGGAATCCGTAGTCCTGACCCGGCTCGTACGGCAGCGGGGTGGCGCTGAGCTCTGCACCATCGACGTCGAGGAGGATGCGCGCATCACCCGCCTCGTACCCGCCATGTCCGGAGGGCAGCACCCACCCATCCTCGCCGTCGGCCACGCCACCGATGACGGCTCCGCCCGGCCGGAACGCGAACTCGAGCGACCACGGCAGCCGCGGCGCGGCGATGCTCACCTGGAGCTCGACGCCGTCGGGAAGCAGGCGAGCGCCGATGACGGTCGTCATGGACACCTCGTCACGGGGTCGCAACGGGAACGACATCGACGCGCTGAACCGGCCGTCGTCGTCGAGCTCGTACTCTCCGTCGGCCTTCCTCTCGGCGGCGCCCAGCGGCTGGTAGTACGCCGCGTTGACCGTCTCCTCGAGCACGTATTCGTCGTCGGCCACCTGACGCAGTGACGAGGCCCTGAAGGGACCGAGATCGAAGAACGACCGGGAGAGTCGCATGGACTCCAGCACCGCGTCGCCAGCGAACACCCGCGCGAACGTCGGGTTGTTGGCGAGCCCGGAGCGGATGCGACGGTGCGCCGCGTAGTCCGACCCGCCGTAGAGGACGGTCTCGACGACGCCGGAGCGACGGCCGGCGAGGCCGACCGTCTCGAGCAGGTACGACGACGGGCCGAGCACCGACGTGCCAGGCACCGACGTGCCGAGCACCTCGGGCTCCCCCGGCTCGGGCAGTGCGGCCAGCAGCTGCGGCCTCAGCAGCGACTCCGCGAGCAGCTCCGCGTCGAGCGGTGCCGAAGCGGCGGCCCTGCGTGCGGCGGCGGCGAAGTCCGCTCGCCCGGTGGTCACGGCGGCGATGCGGAAAGCGGCGAGATACGGCGCGATCGGGAATCGGGTGCTGGCCTGATCCTGTCGACGCGACTGCACCGTCTCCACGGTGTCGTCCTGGCGCACCAGCGCGAGTGTCGCCTCGAGATTGCGGTGCACGATCGCCTCCAGCTCGACCTTCAGCTCCGGCCGGCCGAGCGAATCGCCGATGGCGCTCAGCGACGGATTCGTCACGTGCGCCGCGTAGTTCGGGCTGCGCTCGGAGTACAGGCCGTCCCGGTCGACGTCGACGCCCTCGGCCAGCCATTCGTCGACCCTCGCCACCAGGCGCTCGTCGGGGAACGAGCGATGGATGCGCGCCAGCGCCGCGCTGATCTCCCACCGGTGGTTCGGAGTGTGCACGCCGCCGGTCAGGAGCGCCCCTGCGGCATCGCAGATGATGGCGCCGATCGCGTCCCGCACGGCGGAGGCGTCGGCCACCCCATCGAGGAACGCGTAGGCATCGCAGGCGTCGTTGATCGTGAAGGCGCTGTCGGGCGGCGACTGCAGGTTGTCCCCTCCGGCGAACAGGCCTGAGGCGCACTGGAGCGCACGCAGCGCACCCACTCGCAGAGCCGCCACAGTGAGCAGACCCGAACGGTCCAGGACGGAATCAGCTGACGGACCGGTGCCGGCATCGGCCGGACGGTCGGCCGCCACGAGGGACAGCAGCACCTTGGCATCCCGCATGAGCTCGCGGTGCGCGCCAGAGCGCACTTCCCGCTCCTCGGCTGCCAGGAGAGCGTCGGCTCGCGTGCGCGCCGCGCGCAGCACGGCATCCCGGAACTGATGGTCGATCTGTGCTGTGGCGATTCGGGGCACGTCGATGCCTGGCTGTTCGGTCACGGGGAGCCTTTCGTGATGCGTGAGAGAAGTGGACGCCGGCGCGTCTCAGACCTTGGTGTCCGACTGGCCGTGCACGAACTCCTCGATCTCGAACGGCTGGAGGTCGTTCGCCGCTGCCATGAGCCGCTGGCCGGCGACGACCTCGGCCGCCACGCGGGCGAATCCCTCGGCGGACCCCACGTCGAAGTGGGCGTCACCGCACTCCGAGTCGCGGCCGATCACGATGAAGCGCGCGCCAGACCCAGCCAGTGATGCAGGGATCTGACGCTCACGCCCATCGCCGACGATCAGCACGAGCGTGCCGGCGCCGACAGATTCCATCGGACCATGCAGGTACTGCTGCGTCTCGTATGCCGTCGCAGGTATGCGAAGGCACTCCCGCACGAGCAGGCCGATCTCGGCCGCCGCCGTGGCGGAGAGGCCGGAGCCCACCACATCGATCGAGGATGCCTGCACCAGAGCCGGCGCGCTCGTCGCCGCGGGCGCCGCGAAGGAGTCCAGTGCGCAGGAGACGACCGCTGCGATCGACGGATCCGCCGACGGCACGATGCCGAGCGTCCGAACCAGCCTGTCGTACGCTACGAGCATCGCCGTGAAGCCCACCGTGTAGGCGCGCGAGTCGGCGAATCCGCCGAGGTCGATGACGGCGTCCGTGACCTCGTGCACCGCGGCAGCCGGATCGTTCGTGATGACGAGTCGCCGGCCGGCCGGGAACGCACGCGCGGCGGCGATGGGCTCAGGGCTCCTGCCCGACTCGGTGACGACGATGGCGTGGTCGCCGATGGCTGCCGCATCCGCTCCGATCGCCTCGGATGCGGCGAGGTCGAGTGCGCGGAACCCGCCGGAGCGCAGTACGTGCGCAAGAGCGTGGGTCGAGTGGTGCGCTGCACCCATCGCGAGCGGTGCGACGGTCTCGCCCGGATGCCACGGGACGACGCCTGTCGGGAAGGCGGCGAGTTCGGAATCGAGCCGCGACTCGAGACCGGCGAGGTGCTCCGGCTGCGACAGCATCGCGCCGCGGAAGTCGGTGAAACGCATCAGTCCTTGAGCCCGGCGTTGATGTTCGCCCCCATGACGTACTTCTGGAACACGAGGTAGATGAGCACCAGCGGAATGATGGAGATGACGGATGCACCCAGCAGCACGGACCAGTTGATGTTCTGCGCGCCGACGATGCTCTCGATGCCGATCTGCAGCGTGAACTTGCTCGGGTCGTTGAGCACCAGCAGCGGCCAGATGTAGTCGTTCCACCGCCACTGGAACGAGAAGATCGCCAGCGTCAGCATGATCGGCCGCGACAGCGGAACCATGATGCGGAAGAAGATGGACAGCTCCCTGGCGCCGTCGATGCGCGCCGCCTCGACCAGGTCGTCGGGGACGGTGAGGAAGAACCCGCGGAACATCAGCACGCCGGTGGCCGTGAGGATCGACGGCACGATGATGCCGGCCAGCGAGTTGTAGAGGCCGAGGTCGCGCACGACGATGAACGACGGGGCGAGCATGACCTCGGTGGGCAGCATGGTCGTGGCCAGGATGCAGATGAAGAAGACCTTCAGCCAGCGGTTCGTGTACTTCGCCAGCGCGTAGCCGGTCGCACAGCTCACGGCGACGGTGAGCACGGTGGTCACGCACGCCACGAGGATGGTGTTGCCGAAGTACTGCGCGAAGTCGAAGCTCTGCCACGCCGTGGTGAAGCCGGTGAGCGTCCACTGCTTCGGGAACAGGGTGAGCGGATACGAGAACAGGTCGCCCGCCGGCTTGAACGAGCTGAGCAGGAACCACAGCAGCGGGAAGAGGAACCCGATGGCGAACACCCACAGCAACGTGGTCGCCGAGAGGTGCCGCCCGATCTCCCGTGGCGGGATGCCCTTCTTGCGCTTGGCGGGTCGGCGCACCTTAGCGGATGTCCGCGATGCGTCCCCCAGATCCGGCGTGCGTGCGAGGTTGGTCGACGTGGTCATCGCGAAGACGCCTTCCTGTTCACGAAGAGTTGGATGACGGCGACGGCCATGAGGATGATCATCAGGATGAAGCTGGCCGCGCTCGCGTAGCCGATCTGGCCGCGCTGGAATCCGGTCTGGTAGATGTACTGCACGAGCAGGTTGTTGTCCGTGCCGGGACCACCGTTGTTGAGGGAGACGAAGAGCGCGTACTCCTTCATCGTGCCGATGGTGGTGAGCAGGATCACGATGAACGACGTCGGTGCGATGTTCGGCAGGGTGATGGAGAAGAACAACCGGATCGGGCCGGCTCCGTCGAGCGAGGCGGCCTCGTAGTACGACGTCGGAACGTTCTTGATGGCGGCGATGAACAGCAGCATCGAGAACGCCATGCCTGCCCAGGTGGCGGCGAAGACCACGACCAGCAGGGAGAGGTTCGCGTTCGACTGCCAGGGAACGGCTTTGCCGCCGAGGGACTCGATGATGAAGTTCACGAGCCCGAAGTTCTCGCCGAAGAGCCAGCGCCACACGACGCCGGTGATGATGGGCGAGACCAGCCAGGGCAGGAAGAAGATGATGCGGGCGACGACCTTGCCCTTGGCGTAGCTGCTCACCATGAGGTTGGCGATGAACAGCGAGACCACGTAGCTGAGCGGCACGACGACGATGGTGAATTCGAGAGTGCGCAGGAGCGCCGCATAGAAGCTCGAGTCGCCGAGCAGCTTGGCGTAGTTGTCGACGCCGACGAACTGCGGGTCGCCGACACCGGTGTAGTTCGTGAACGAGTACCCGAGACCGATGACCGCCGGCCACACGAAGAAGAGGGCGAAGAGCACCACGTTGGCCGCGATCAGCACGAGCGGGGCGACCGTGTAGGTGTTGAGACGCGGCCGACGACGGCCATGCTTCGGAGCGGGGGCTGTTCGCTCCCGCTCCGAAGCGGCCGGCTGCGCCGCGGTTCCGGTGACTGTCATCGTTGATATCCGCGGGTTGCGCTGGTCGGCTACTTGCCGACCTGCTGGTTGTAGCCGTCGACGATGTTCTTCAGCGCGTCATCGACCGACTCCTGGCCGTTGATCGCCTTGCCGATCTCGGTGACGCTCGGGTCGGTGGTCAGCGACTTGCCGTCGAGCACCCACTTCGTCTGAGCCTGGTTGAAGTATCCAGAGACGGGCGCGTAGAGCGGCAGCTCATCGTTGTAGAGCTTGAAGGCGTCCTGCGCCGCTGTCGACTTGAACGGGTACACGGGGTTGAGTCCGCTCTCGACGGGCAGGTAGCCGTTCACCTCGGTGAGCTTCTTGTACTGGGCCGGCTCGTACATCCAGGTGAGGAAGTCCTTGGCCGCCTTGGCCTGAGCCGAGTTGTTGTTGAATCCGACGACGAGTCCACCGGAGTTCACGTCGCTGGCCTGAACCGGCTGGGCCGGGGTCGGAACGCTCGCCCAGTCGAACTTGGTGATGCTCTCCGCGAACGAGGAGACCTGCCACACACCGGACCAGTACGCGACGACCTGGCCGCTCTGGAACAGAGCCGACGGGTCTGCACCGCTCGTCCACACCGACTTCGGCATGGTGGTGTCGTTGTTCAGGCTCACGAAGTAGTCGACGGCCTTGTGCGTCTTGGCGTCGGCCGAGAACGTGCCGCTGGAGTCGGCGTGGATGTACTGGCCGCCCATCTCGTAGACCATGGCGCGCAGGCGCGACGGCGACGAGTCGAAGGTGAGGTCGTACTTGGCGCCGGTCGCCGCACGCACCTTGTCGGCGGCCGCGATGAACTCCGGCCACGTCCAGGTGTCCTTCGGCGACGACGGGAACGAGACGCCCGCCTGCTCGAACAGGCTCTTGTTGATGAAGAGACCGGACGCCGTCACGTCGGACGGAATCGCCAGCACCTTGCCGTCGGAGGTCTTGGCGATGAAGTTCTCATTGATCTTGTCGGACTTGGTGTTCACGATCGACGACAGGTCGATGAGCTTGTTTGTCCAGATCGGATCGAGCGACGGCACGCTGGCGATGTCGGGCAGCGCGTTGGCCTGCGCCGCGTCGCGCAGCTTCGTCGTGTAGCCGCTGTAGGGGATGTTCACGATCTTGACCGAGACGCCGGTCTTCTTCTTGTACTGCGCGACGAGCTGGTCGTAACCGGCCTGCTGTGCAGCACTGGAGGAGAGCCAGAGCGTGATCTTCTTGCTCTCGCTCGACGAGTTGTTGCCCGCTGACGAGCATCCGGCCAGCACGAGCGCCGCTGCCGACACCGCGGCGACAGACGCCAGCACTCGACGTAGCCGCGTCCCCGGCTGCGATTTCTTCAGAGTCATCTTTGAGTCCTTCGATGGGGGCAGAGCCTGTCCGAGCGGACGAGCCGGAGCGGTCTGCGGAGGTGGTTAGATATTCATATCACTATGATGTCTAAGTGGCAACGCGAATGAGATAACAGACGCGCTCACCCCAGTCATAGCAACGGCGAACAGGCATCTCACCCTGATGTGAAACCCTCAACGCGGAAGGCGGTCACAGGCATGAAACCGGCCGATGCACTCGTCGTCGAACGCGCACAGCGTGTGCTCGATGAACGGATCAGACCCGCGATCACCGCGCGCAGCGTCGCGCTCGAACTCCGCATCGCCCCGGTGCCGGGTGAGCCGATAGCCCCGACCGAGGCGCTCGCTCTCCAGTACACGCCGTACCGCCCGGGCGATCCCTGGGGCGCAGCGTGGTCCACCGCGTGGTTCAGGGCCAGCGCACGCATCCCTGATGCCTGGCTCGGCGAACGCATCGAGGCTGTCGTCGACCTCGGATTCGACACCACCTGGCCCGGCTTCCAGTGCGAGGGTCTCGCCTACACACCGGCCATGGAGCCCATCAAGGCGATCAACCCGCGCAACCAGTGGGTCCCCATCGAGGCGGCACCGGGCGAGGATGTGGAGTTCTACATCGAGGCCGCGGCCAATCCGAACCTGCTCGACCACCTCCCGCTCTTCCCGACCTGGCAGGGCGACAGGTCGACCGCATCCGATCAGCCGCTGTACGCGGTGAAACGGGCGGATCTGACCGCCTTCGACGTCGAGTGCCACGAGCTCGCCCTCGATGTCGAGGTGCTGCTCGAGCTGCAGGCCGAGCTCGAGGACGGGCCGCGGCGGGCATCCGTACTGCGCGGGATCGACAGGGCGATGGATGCCATCGACCTGCACCGTGTTGCGGAGACCGCTGCGTATGCTCGCGCCGTGCTTCGTCCGCTGCTCGAGCGCCCGGCATCCGCCAGCGAGCACACGCTCTCCGCCATCGGACACGCGCACATCGACTCCGCCTGGCTCTGGCCGGTGCGCGAGACCGTGCGCAAGGTGGCGCGCACGACCACCTCGATGACCCAGCTGCTGTCGGAGGAACCCGAATTCCTCTACGGAATGTCGAGCGCGCAGCAGTACGAATGGCTGCGCGACAACCGCCCGGAGGTCTACTCGAGGGTCGCCGCAGCCGTGCGCGATGGGCGCTTCGTGCCGCTCGGCGGCATGTGGGTGGAGAGCGACGCCGTTCTGCCCTCCGGCGAGTCGCTCGTGCGCCAGTTCACCTACGGTCAGGGCTTCTTCCGTCGCGAGTTCGGCATCACGTGCAAGGGCGTCTGGCTCCCGGACAGCTTCGGGTATTCGGCCGCACTCCCCCAGCTCATGCGTCGAGCCGGGTTCGAGTGGTTCCTCAGCCAGAAGCTGTCGTGGAACCAGGTGAACACGTTCCCGCACCACACCTTCCACTGGGAGGGCATCGACGGCACCCGCATGTTCAGCCACTTCCCGCCGATCGACACGTACAACGCACGGCTCTCCGTCGGCGAACTGGCGGGCGCCAGGCGCAGGTTCGCCCAGGCGGATCGCGCATCGGGGTCCATCGCCGCCGTCGGCTGGGGCGACGGCGGAGGCGGTACGACCAGGGAGATGGTGGGACGCTCGCGCAGGCTCGCATCCCTCGAGGGCAGCCCGCGGGTGACATGGGAACGACCTGACGACTTCTTCGATCGTGCCAAGCAGGAGGTGACGGATCCGCCCGTGTGGGTCGGCGAGCTGGTGCTCGAGGCGCACCGCGGGACCCTCACCAGTCAGCACCGCACCAAGCAGGGCAACCGGCGCGGCGAGCAACTGCTCGTCGAGGCCGAGCTGTGGGCGGCGACGGCGACGGCGAGAGCCGGTGCCGCGTATCCGTACGACGAACTGGACTCGCTCTGGAAGACGCTCCTGCTGCACCAGTTCCACGACATCCTGCCCGGCACCTCCATCGCGTGGGTGCACAGGGAGGCGGTCGAGTCGTACGCCGCTCTCGCCAGGAACGCGGTAGACCTCATCCGGCGCTCGCTCGACGCGCTTGCCGGCGCCGGAGCGACCGAGCTCATCGCCAACGCATCTCCGTTCGAACGGTCGGGCGTTCCCGCCTTCGGCATCGCGGTGCCTGGGCATGCCGACGTCGAGCCACCCACCATCGAGCAGACCGACGACGGCATCGTCATCGACAACGGCGTGCTCCGCGTGACGGTCTCCGCCGACGGCCTCATCACGTCGGCCGTCGAGAAGACGAGCGGGCGGGATGCCATCGCATCCGGTCGCGCAGCCGGCCTTCTGCAGATGCACCAGGACTTCCCGAACACGCGCGATGCATGGGATGTGGATGCCCACTACCGCAACAGGGTGGAGGACCTCACCGCGGCCGACTCCATCAACGTGCAGGAGGATGCCGACGGCGTGCACGTCGTGGTGGAGCGCAGCTTCTCCGACTCCTGCGTTCGCCAGCGGATCACGGTGCCGCCGGCATCGGCCGTCATCCGCATCGCGCAGGAGACGGACTGGCACGAGCACGAGCGCCTGCTCAAGGTGGCGTTCCCGCTGGCGCTGAACGCCGACCACACGACAGCAGAGACGCAGTTCGGCTACGTGAAGCGCGTCACCCACGCCAACACGAGTTGGCAGACCGCGCAGTTCGAACACTCCATGCACCGCTTCGTGCACGCCGAGGAGCCGGGATTCGGCGCAAGCCTCGTCGGTGATTCGACCTACGGCTACGACGTGCTGCGCGACTCGGATGACACGACAGGCGTCACCACAACGGTGAGGCTCTCGCTCCTGCGGTCGCCCAGGTACCCGGATCCGATGGCCGACCAGGGCGTGCACACCCACGAATACGCCCTCGTCGTCGGATCTCAGGTGGCGGATGCGACCCGATCCGCCATCGAGCTCGACACGCCACTGCGGCGGTTCAGGGGCGCGAAGGCGGTCGCACCGCTCGTGCGCGTCGAGGGCGACGGCATCCTCGTCTCGGCGCTCAAGCTCGCCGCCGATCGCTCGGGCGACCTCATCGTGCGGCTGTACGAACCGAACGGTCGGCGCGCCGTCGCACGGCTGACCGTCGACGCGGATTACGGTCCGGGACAGGCGGTGTCGCTGCTCGAAGAGCCGACCGACATCGCCGTCGGTGCGCCTCCGGCGCCGGACGGCACGCTTCGGCTGACACCTTTCGAGGTGCTCACGCTGCGCTTCGCCGCCGTGGGGCGCGCGCCGCAGAACATCGCCGGTCAGGGCGACCGTCACACGAAGGGAACAGCCGAGTGACCACGTCTCGCAACGGCGACAGCACGAAGGCCGACAGCAACGGAGCATCGGCTGTCGCGCCCGCCCAGCAGCCAGGTCCGCGCCGCACGGCGACGACCAGGGACGTGACCCTGATCAACCGCACGGCCATCCTCGACCTGCTGCGCTCGAGCGGACCGCTGTCGCGGCGGGACATCCGGCACAGGACGGGTCTCAGCTCGGCGACGGTCGAGCGGCTTTGTCAGGCCCTGCTCGAGGAGGGCGCCATCGAGCAAGGCGGCCTCGACAGGTCGTCGGCCGGACGCCCGTCGAGCCTGCTGAAGTACGTGTCGGACATCCGAACCGTCGCCGCCGTCGATGTGACGGAGAACAACGCGCGCGGCCGCATCATCGACCTCGGCGGCAACGTGCTCTACGAGACGTACGAGGCGTTCGATTTCCGCAACGCCAATGCGTCCACCGCCCGTCTCGACGGCCTGCTGAGGCTCGTCGACCGCATCACCTCCGACGAGACCGGGCTGAGCTCGCCCCTCACCGGCATCGGCGTCGCGCTGCCCGGCATCACGGACGAGGGCGTCGTGCTCAACGCCATCGAGCTCGAGTGGCTCAACGTCCCCGTCGCCAGGATCATCGCCGAGCGCACCGGTCTGCCGGTGCTCGCGGAGAACGACGCGAACGCCACCGCGTACAGCGAGTTGCTGCACGGGGCAGCCAGGGACGCGGAGAGCGCCGTCGCGCTCGTGCTCGGCACGGGCATCGGCGCCGGCATCGTCAGCGAGGGGCGCATCCATCGCGGATTCGGATCCGCCGCCGGCGAGGTGGGCTACCTGCTCACCTCGTCCGCCTCGTTCAGTCGCTACTTCACGGACCTCGGGGATGTCGAGGGCACGATCTCCGCGGAGATCCAGCCCTACATGACCGGCGGCGACGGCCACATCGACCGTCGGATCGGCCCGGCCTTCCGCGCCATGATGCGCCTGGTGGCGGAAGGGGATGCCGAGGCCGCCCGCGCCCGCGACGAGTTCTTCGACAACATCGCCCTCATCTGCGCGGCCGTCACCGTGGTGCTCGCACCCAGCGTCATCGTGCTCGCCGGAGCCTTCGCCCAGTACAGCAGCCTGTCGGCGGATCAGATCACCCGCAGGCTCGTCGGCCGCATCCCGTCGGTGCCGACCATCGTGCCGAGCCGGCTCGGCTTCGACGCGGCCATCACCGGCATCGGCGATCTGGCGATCGACCGGGCGCGCACCGCGACGTATCTCGCGTGAACGCGCATCCGCTCTCCGATCGCCTCGTGGGCATCGACGTCGGAGGAACCAAGACCCAGCTCGCCGCGATCGACGACGCCGGCGACCGACGTGACGTCGTCGGCCCGTCATCGGACTGGCGCTGCGGCCACCTCTTCTCGGATCGCGAGAACCTGCCGCGGCTGGCTGCGTGGATCGCCGCCCGCACGCGCATCGACGAAGCGACGACCATCGTGATCGGCCTCCGCGATTGCGACACGGATGCCGACATCGAGCTCGCCTGCTCCACGCTCTCCGCGACGCTCGGCCATGCGGTGCGGGTGGAGAACGACGCCGATCTGCTCGGACCTGCCATGGGCGTCGATCACGCCGTGGCCATGGTCGTGGGCACGGGAGCCATCGTGAGCGCGCGCGATGCTGCCGGACGACGGATCACCGCAGACGGCTACGGCTGGCTGTTCGGTGACTGGGGCAGCGGCCCCGGCCTCGTGCGCGACGCGATCGGCCGGGTGCTCACGGCAACGGATGCCGGCGGCGCCGCGGAGGACGACGGGTTGATACTCGCCCTGTTCCACCACTTCGACAGCGGCAACGCCGCGGAACTCGCAGCGGCAGCGACCACCGTCACCGACCCGCTTCAACTGGGCGAGGCGGCACCGCTGGTGTTCGCCGCCGCCCGCGACGGATCCGCACTGGCGCGCGCTACCATCGACTTCGCCGCGGACCGCCTCGCAGAGGGGGTCGCCGCCGTCATCCGTCGCGGTGGACTGGGCGAGCGAGTGGTCGCTGCGGGCGGCGTCATCGTGAACCAGCCCATGCTCAGGGATGCGGTGCGCGCGCGCCTGGCCGGGCACGAGCATCCGCTGACTCTGTCTTTGCTCGACGTGCCGCCGGTCGAGGGAGCACTGCGGCTGGCCGCATCGGTCGCCGTCTAGCCTGCGCCGGCCGGCCGGCAGCCGGTTCAGCGCGCCGCGAGCAGCTCGAGCACCTCGGCCGTCGTGCCGAGCTCGCCGAGCTTCGGGAACTGGTACGTGACGGATGCCTCGTGCGCCTCTGCCGCATCGCTCATCGCGTCGACGACAAAGGCGACGTGGTAGCCGAGCTCGTAGGCTGCGCGGGCAGTCGACTCGACGCCGGACGTCGTTGACACGCCGGTCAGCACGATCTGCGTGGCGCCTACCTGCTGCAGCTCGGCGTGCAGGTCGGTCGAACCGAAGGCGCCGAGCGTGCGCTTCGTGACCGTGATGTCGCCCGGCTGCTGCCCGAGCTCCGGAAGCAGCACGGTCGCCTGCTCGGGAAGCGTCTGAGCGCCGACGCGCCCTGTCGCCTTACCGCGCTCCGTGCGCCCCGGCGCCGTACCCACGACATTCACCAGCACGACCGGCAGGCCCTTGGCGCGGAACGCCTCGGCGAGCGCGGCCGAGTTTGCGATGATCTGCTCCATCGGATGAGCGGTCTGCTGCCCGAGGATGCCCGTCTGCAGATCGATGACGACGAGGGCTGGGATGTCTTCGAGTTCGATGCTCATGTTCTTCTCTCCTTGGCGAGACCGTGCCGCCGCTCACTGGTGACGTCGCGATCGCACGAAACGTTCCATCACATAATAGTTCGTACTGCTGATGATTCGTTGAAGGTAGGATTAGCGGATGTCCAACGTGAGGCCATCATCCGGTGACGCGACCGATGCGCTCGGCTACCTCCTCAAGCACGCGCTCCGGAGCCTGATCGCCCAGGCGGATGCCGCGCTCGAGCCGCTCGGCATCGACCGCAAGGAGTTCGGGGTGCTCACCGTGCTGGCGGCGCACGAGCCGCTCTCGCAGCAGGCCCTCGGATCCCTCATCGGCATCGATCCGACCACCATGGTCGCGGTCATCGACGCCCTCGAGGCCAAGCGGATCGTCACCCGCACACCCGATCCCGCCGACCGGCGGCGCAACGCCATCGCGCTCACGGAATCCGGCCGCGGCACGTTCCGAGACGCCGGATCCGCATACGCCGAGGCGGAGCGGGAGTTCCTCGCGCCGCTCAGCGATGCCGAATCCGAACGGTTCCGCCGCACCCTTCGTGCCCTGAACAGACCCGAGCCATCGGCGGCCGGCCCTTCGTGACATGCGATGGTGCTCAGCAGTCCTCGTGCGCGGCGTCCTGCCACCCGCCATACGATCGAGAAGACGTCGGGAACTCTCGGGAAGGAATGCGCATGCGCCGCCTCACGATCCTCGACGACTACCAGGGCGTGGCGCTGACCAGCGCCGACTGGTCGTCGGTCGCCGCATGCTTCGACGTCGATGTCGTGCGAGACCACGTCGACGGCGACGAACTGGTCGCCCGTCTGGCCGGCGCCGAGGTCGTCGTCGCGATGCGCGAGCGCACGCCTTTCCCCGCTGCACTCTTCGAGCGGATGCCCGTCCTCCGGCTGCTCGTCACGACCGGCATGAAGAACGCCTCCATCGACCTCACCGCGGCGGCCGAGCACGGTGTCGTCGTGACAGGTACCCGCAGCGCGGGCAACCCGGTCCCTGAGCTCACGATCGGCATGATGATCGCACTGACCCGCCACTTCGTCGAGGAGGATGCCGCCGTTCGCGCGGGCGGGTGGCAGCACACCATAGGTCCTGGTCTCGGCGGCCTCACGCTCGGCGTCCTCGGACTCGGACGGCTCGGCGGCCCGGTCGCCGATGCGGCGAACGTGCTCGGCATGCACGTGATCGCGTGGGACCGCTCGATCACCCCTGAGCGGGCGGATGCGCACGGCGCACGCGTCGTCGACAGAGACGGGCTGTTCCGCGAGTCGGACATCATCACCATCCACCTGCCGCTCACCGACAGCAGCCGGGGGCTCGTCGGATCCCGCGAACTCGCGCTGATGAGACCGTCCGCGTACCTGATCAACACCTCACGCGGTCCGATCGTCGACGAGGATGCGCTGGTCTCCGCGCTTCAGGGCGACCGCCTTGCGGGTGCCGCGCTCGACGTGTTCGACGTCGAGCCGCTGCCTGTCGGACATCCGCTGCGCAGCGCGCCCCGCACTCTGCTGCTTCCGCACATCGGCTACGTCACAACAGAGCAGTACGAACGCTTCTACACCGACGCCGCCGAGGACGTCCTCGCGTGGGACGACGGTGCACCGGTGCGCACGCTCGCCACGACGTCGGCGCCCTAGGCGCCTTCCGGTGTCGGATAGCGGTCACGCGATCCGGGTCCGAGCACGGCGAGAAGTGCCAGGGCTTCAGCGTCGTGGGATCCCTGCGGCGCCGTGTACAGCACCAGGTGCTGATCCTGGTCGGCGATCGCGAGCGAGTCGCAGTCCACCGTCACCGAGCCGACGGACGGATGCTCGAAGGTCTTCGTCATCCGCGGCGCGCCCTGCACGTCGCGGCGTTCCCAGAGGTCGGCGAACTGCTCGCTCCCGCGGCGCAGCTCCTCCACGAGCGAGGCGATGTCCGGATCGTCCGGATACCGCGCCACCGTCGCGCGGAGTTCCATCACGACGTGCACTCGGAACTCGGCGATGTCCGACACGCGGAAGTCCGGCCGTCCGGGCGCGGCAGGGAGGAACGCCCAGCGGGCGAGGCTCCTCTCCTGCGGATCCAGTTCGGAGAAGTCCACCATGAGCGACGCGGCGAGGTCGTTCCAGGCGAGCACCTCGAAGGCGGCGGACGTCACGATCGCGGCCGTGGCCGGCATCCGCTCGATCAGCGCGAGAATGCTCGGACGCACGTCGCGACGATGCCGCAGGGAGTCGGTCCTGACCGCCCCCGCGAGCACGTGCAGATGATCGTTCTCCGCCTCCGTGAGCCGGAGCGCCCGCGCGATGCCACCGAGGACCTCGCCGGACGGCCACGGGGCTCGCCCCTGCTCCAGGCGTACGTAGTACTCCGTCGAGATGTGGGCGAGAACGGCGACCTCCTCACGGCGGAGTCCAGGCGTGCGGCGTCTGGACGAAGACGCCAGTCCCGCATCCTCAGGCAGCAGCCGTTCGCGACGGCTTCGGAGGAACATCCCCAGTTCGCGCTTGTCCACGACTCCAGTGTGCGCGGCTCGCCGCCGCTCATCCTGGTACCGGCTGTGCCTGCCTCCGGAATCCTCGAGCGCCGACGCTCGAATCATGACGAATGACATCGACGATCGGATCGGCCTGCTGCACGGCAAGGTCGTGTTCATCACGGGAGCCAGCCGAGGCATCGGCGCGGCTGCGGCACGCCTGTTCGCCAGGGAGGGAGCGAAGGTCGTGCTCGCCTCCCGTGGCCTGAGCGCTCTCGAGGAGGTGGTCGCAGGCATCCGCGACGCGGGAGGAACAGCGGATGCCGTGGCCTGCAACCTCGCAGACAAGAACAGCATCCGTGCAGCGATCGACCGCGTACGCGAACTGCACGGGCGCCTCGACGGCGCGTTCAACAACGGCGCGGCGATCCAGCACCCCGGACCCATGGATGAGACGAGCGAGGAGGATCTGGACGAGCAGTTCGCCGTCAACTTCCGCGGACACTGGCAGGCGATGGTCCTCGAGGCCGCACTGATGCGAGAGGGTGGCGGCGGGGCGATCGTGAACACCTCGAGCATCGGGAGCCGCCGCGCGAATCCCGCCCTGCCCGCGTATGCGGCGATGAAGCGCGCGCTGAACAGCATCACGGAGACCGCTGCCGTGACGTGGGGCCACGATGGCATCCGGGTGAACGGGCTGACGCCGGGCGGCACGGCCACCGAGATGATCGACGCGTGGGAGGCGGCCACTCCCGGTGTAGTCGCCCGGATCACGGCGAGTATTCCGCGCGGACGGATGGCGACGCCTGAGGAGGTCGCCGAGGCCGCGTGCTGGTTGCTGAGCGACCGCGCATCCGCCGTCACGGGTGCCATCGTGCCGGTCGACGGCGGTGCAGGGGCGTGACCCGAGGCCGCTCGACTCGGGTGATATGAGGCCGCTCCCCCTGCCCGGTTCGGCCCACCGGCTAGCTTCGCTTCAGCGGGGTCGGACGAACGGTGTCCGGCACCGCCCTGCTGCGGCGCGGGCCTCGAAGACGTCAGTCGTCGCCTTGTTCGTCGCCGCTCTTGTTCTTTCCCTTGCCGTTGCCGTTGCCGTTTCCCTTGCCGTGGTCCTCGGACTTGTCGTGTCCTCGGGCCGGCGTCGGTGTCGGGGTCTCGTGCACCGTGATCACGACGGTCGGAATGGTGGTCGGCCTCGGAGACTGCGACGACACGTTCGCCGCGGACCATGCGACGGCCGTCGCCGTGATGCCGAGAGCAATGGTGATCGCCCCGAGCAGCAGTGCGATGCGCCGCCTCCGCGGCCGTTCGGCGTCGCCGGTCCGACTCACCGGTCGACGCTCGGCGGTGACGTCGTCGCCACCGGAACCGGATGCCATGCGCTGCGTCGTCGCGTCCGCGTCGGCGGGCAGGCGCAGCGTCGGCGCCGTGCTCAGCGGATCGGGAGTCAGCGACGGGGGACCGAATGATGCGGCGCCGAACGCGACGGTCGGGGAGTCGTCTGCGATGGGCGGCTCCCCCTGCGCGCGCAACGCATCGACGGATGCAACGACCTGCGCCGCCGTCGGACGTGCGGCGGCATCCCGCGATGTCATCGACGCCAGGAGCTGCCGCCATCCGTCGGACAGCCCGATCGGCCACACCGGATCCCGCACGAGCCGGGCGACGCTCGCTTCGACGGCCGGGCCCGGGTACTCGCGGCGCCCGGTCAGGCACTCCAGCGTCACGAGACCGAGGGAATAGACATCCGTGGCCGATCCCACCTCTGCGGCCGAGACCTGCTCGGGGCTGAGGTAGGCGGCGGTTCCGAGCACCAGGCCGGCGGTGGTGAGCTGCTCGGACCCGCTGAGTCGCGCGATCCCGAAGTCGACGAGCTTGACGGCACCACCGGCATCCTCGATCAGAATGTTCTCCGGCTTGACGTCGCGATGCACGATGCCCCTGCCGTGCAGGTAGTCGAGCGCGCCGCCCAGCTCACCGGCCACCCGCACCGCCAGGTCGGGGTCGGGACCGAGCCGCTCGATGCGCCGGCGCAAAGACTCGCCCTCGATCAGCTCCATGACGAGGAACGCCGGCCGGCGGTCGTCGGCATGCGCTGGCCACTCCGCGTCGAACAGCGTCACCAGGTGCGGATGACTCGCCCCTGCCAGCACACGCGCCTCGCGCAGCCGACGCTCGCCGTCCGTGGAGATGGCCCCGTCCGGACTGAAGACCTTGACGGCGACCGGACGCTCGAGCTTCTCGTCCCACGCACGATAGACGGTCGACATCCCGCCGCGGCCGAGCGCATCCGCCAGCCGGTATCGCCCTGCCAACAGGACCGACGCGGATGCCGGGTCGGGTTCAGACATCGGTCACCTCCCGATCAGTCCCCCACCTTACGGGGTGCGACGCGAGGCGTTCCGGCGGAGCGAGCGCACGACACGCTTCGCTGTACTCACGGAACCCTGAGCTCCTCCGGCTCCACCACGACGTCGACGAGGGCACCGTTGCGCCACACGGTCATCTCCATGCGTCGGCCGATGGCCGCCGCGACCATGGCGCGCTGCACGCCGGTCGGATCCAGGACCGGTACGTGATCGAGGGAGATCACGATGTCGCCCTCCCGTGCACCGGCCAATGCCGCTGGGCTCCCCTCGACGACGGACATCACCTGCATGCCGGCGGCGGATCCCACCTTCGCCGCGGCCGGCGGGCTGAGTCGCACGCGCGCCCCGGCGATGCCCAGCCAGGCGCGGCGAACCCGGCCCGTCGTGCGGAGCGAGTCCACGATCGCCCTAGTGCTCTCATTGATCGGCACGGCCAGTCCCACGCCGACGCCGGCGACGGCCGTATTGACGCCCACCATCCGAGCTGAACTGTCCGCCAGCACGCCGCCGCTGTTGCCGGGGTTGAGCGCCGCATCCGTCTGGATCACCTCGTCGATGACGCGTCCCGATCGCGTCGGCAGCGACCGGCCGAGACCCGAGACGATTCCCGCGGTGACGCTGCCCGCGAGTCCAAGCGGATTGCCGAGCGCCACCACCAGCTGCCCCACCTGGAGCTTCGCGGCGTCCCCGAGGAGCACCGGCGGCGGAGTGGGACCGTCGGCTCGCAGCACGGCGAGGTCGGACAGTGGATCCGCACCAACGACCTCGGCCGCCACCGTCGTGCCGTCCGAGAACGACAGCTGAACGTCCAGCGCGCCCTCCACGACGTGGGCGCTGGTGAGCAGTTCACCGTCCTCGCTGATCACGGACGCGCTGCCCGCCCCGCCACCGCGCCTGGTGCGCACTTCCACCGCCGCGACGGACGGCAGCACCACGCGCGTGACGTGCATGATGCTGGCGGAATAGGCATCAAGCGCTTCGGAATCCGGATCGGTCTCGTTCACGGCATCAGTCTGCGCCGCCGGTCTCAGGTGGTGTCGGAGTTCGCCGATGGCGCACTCCGGTGGCGAGGACCGCAGGGTCGCGGCGGACGGGCAGTCGCGATCCGGGCGATTTTCGACCCCACCGCACGACGGGCTAACGTGCTGGAAGATCGCGGCGACGCCGCGTGTGCGAACCACAGCGCCGCGGCCTCTCACGCGGTGCGGAAGGACAGGTGCTGCGGCGTGATCGGATACGGCGGCGACTACTACCCGGAGCAATGGTCCGAAGAGGTCTGGGCGGAGGACGTGCGGCTCATGCTGGAGGCCGGCGTGAACCTCGTCAGCCTCGGGGTGTTCGCGTGGTCCCGCATCCAGTCGGACGAGGGCGAGTGGGACTTCGCCTGGCTCGACCGCATCCTCGACCTGCTCGGCGAGGCGGGCATCGGCGTGAACCTGGCGACGGCGACCGCCTCGATTCCGCAGTGGGCGGTGCGGCGCTACCCCGACATCGTTCCCGTCACTGCTGACGGCGTTCCGCTCGGACCAGGCAGCCGGCAGCACTACTCCCCGACGAGCCCGGACTACCGCCGCCTTGCCGCCCGGCTCGTCGAGCGGATCGGTACTCGCTACGCCGCGCACCCCGCCGTGCGGATGTGGCACGTGAACAACGAGTACGCCTGCCACGTGCACGCCGACTACTCGGATCACGCCGCAGTCGCGTTCCGCGCGTGGCTGGAGCGCCGCTACGGCGATGTGGACACTCTGAACCGCACATGGGGCACCACGTTCTGGTCGCAGCGTTACGGATCCTTCGACGAGATCCAGCCGCCGCGGCGCGCGCCGTACTCCCTGAATCCGGGAGGATTGCTCGACTTCCGGCGGTTCACCTCGGACAGCATCCTCGAGCTGTACATGATGGAACGCGACATCCTGCGTGCTGCCGGCGCGACGCAGCCGATCACGACGAACTTCATGGGCGCGTTCGAACCCCTCGACTACTGGCGCTGGGCGCAGGAGGTCGACGTCATCGCCGACGACAGCTACCCCGACCCCGCGGATCCCGCTTCGTTCCGCGCAGCCGCGTTCACACGCGACCTGATGCGCTCGCTCAAGCCGGGCACTCCGTGGATCCTCATGGAGCAGGCTGCGAACGCCGTGAACTGGCGTCAGGCGAACGCCTTCAAGGCTCCTGGGCAGATGGCCGCGCTCAGCGACCAGGCCCTGGCGAGGGGCGCCGGCTCCATCATGTTCTTCCAGTGGCGGCAGTCCGTTCGCGGATCCGAGAAGTTCCACTCCGCCATGCTTCCCCACGCCGGAACGGCCACACGCACCTGGAGCGAGGTCGTCGAGTACGGCTCGTCGCTGCGCGAACGGGATGTCGACCTCCCGCCCGCAGCGCGCGTTGCGATCGTCGTCGACTGGGAGAACTGGTGGGCACTCGACCAGCCGGATCACCCAGCAACGATCGATTACCTCGCCGAGATCCAGGCCTGGTACTCGGCACTCCACGCCGGGCACGTCTTCGCGGACATCGTCCGCGCCGACCACGACCTCGCCGGATACGACCTCGTGATCGCCCCGGCGCTGTACCTCCTCACCGAGGCGGGCGCCGCATCGCTGAGGTCCTTCGTCGCCCGCGGCGGCACGCTCGTTACCACCGCGTTCACGGATGTCGTCGACGAGCAGGACGCCTTCCGTCCCGGCGGATTCGCCGTGCAGCTGCGCGAGGTCTTCGGCGGATACCCGGTGGACTTCGAGGGTCTCCCGGCCGACGGCGACGCAGCCTCGGCCACGCGTGGCATCCGCGAGGAGTTCGTCGTGACCACCGGATCCGAGGTCACGGATCCAGCTGTCACGAGCGTGCTCGGTGGCCGCGCCGTACTCGTGCGGAACCCCTACGGCGACGGCCTGTCGCTGCACGTGACGACGTTGACGGATCAGGCCGGAGCGGCATGCGTCCTCGACGTCGCACTCGCCTCAGCCGGAGTCTCCGCACCGATCGACGGCTTGCCGAATGCCGTGGAGGCCGTGCCGACGACCGACGGCGTCGTGCTCATCAACCAGCAGCCGGATGCCGTCACCGTGCAACTACCTGGACGCACCACAACGCTCGGGGGCTTCGCCGTCGAGCGCGTGAGTCTCGGGGCGGCCGATCGCTGAACCCGGCCGGCGTGCCCATCTCTGTTTCCTCGACAGCGTCAGCGTCGCGTCACGACCGGATCGTCGAGCCCGCTAAACTTGACGGGCCAGCCTCTGTAGCTCAATGGAAGAGCAGTTCCGTCCTAAGGAAACGGTTGGGGGTTCGAGTCCCTCCAGGGGCACCATTCAGTTCTTGGCTCTGACCAGGACTTTATTTCTTCTCCTGCCCGTCTGAGTCGTTCCATATGCTGTTTCTTTGGCATATGGGCACGGCGCCGGCAGGCGACTTTCGGTACGTCGCGCGCAGCACCGAGCAGGGTGCCGGAGGCCGAGGGGCATAAGCGCAGCGTCTCGTGCGGGCGCGCCGCGCATCTCGGCCGACCATATCGAGGTCAAGGCGTGCGGGTGGACCTGCTTCTGCATGCGTCCGTCGCCGGGAGATCCTGGCTTGACGGCCGTACGACGCATTCGAATCCGCGAACTGTGCCACCGCACAGATTGGCTGGATCGTGCGGTGGCGCCCGTTACGACCTCCGGCAGGATGCTTCACTTGCTGTAATGCTGGTGGTGTGCCAGTAGAGCCGATTGACGTGTGGACGGACGGTGCCGCCGAGTCAGCGGAAGTTGTCGATCGTCTTCTGGTGCGCGTTGCTGCTGGGGATCAGGCGGCGTTCGGTGAGCTGTATGACGTGGCGGCTGCCCGGGTTTTCGGCGTTGTGCTTCGTTTGGTGATCGACCGGTCGCAGGCGGAAGAGGTGGCGCAGGAGGTTTTCCTCGAGATCTGGCAATCCGCGGGGGCGTTCGATCCGAATAGAGGACGAGCGATCGGGTGGATCATGACTGTTGCGAAGCGGCGGGCTATTGACCGGATCCGCTCCGCGCAGGCCGCGCGGGACCGCGACCTGCGGGTGGGTCTTGCCGATTATCACGTGACGGATGACGTGGCGGATGTGGCGGAGACTCTGGTCGAGAGTGAACGTGTGGCCGGCGCGATGGAGCGGCTGCCGGAGGCTCAGCGTCAGGCCATTGGGCTCGCCTATGACGGTGGTCTTACCCATACGGAGATCGCCGGGTTGTTGGGTGTGCCCGTCGGCACAGTGAAGACACGGCTACGCGATGGGATGATTCGGCTCAGACGCGAACTGGGGGTGAGAGCATGAGCGACGAGCGCGAGGACGACACCGTGCATGACGCTGCCCGCCTCCTGGCTGCCGGTCATGCCCTGGGATCGTTGTCGCCCGAGGAACGCGAATCCTACGAGCGACTCCTGCGGAGTTCGCCTGATGCTCGCAGTGAGGCTTCTGATTTCGCCGAGGTCGCTGCGGCCCTGAAGGCTTCGCCGCCCAAGGCGGACCCGCCGGCTGATCTGAAGGCGCGTCTGATGGCACAGATTGCGGTGACCCCGCAGACCCCTCGAACGGCACCACCGGATGACTCGCCTGCGGTAACGGAAGCGGAACGAAAGGCCCAGCGGCGTTGGTACAGCCGCCCGTCTGTTGTGGTGGCTGCTGCGGCTGCGGCTGTTGTTCTCTTCGCGGGCGGGACGGTGGTGGGCTTCGCGGTCGCCCAGCATTCGCAGTCCACTGTGCAGGCGGATACGCTCGCGTCGATCACTTCGGCGCCGGATGCTCAGCGGGCCACTGCTGGCGTGACCGGTGGGGGAACGGCAACCCTGGTGTGGGCGCCATCCGTGGGTAAGTCGGCGATGATCGTCGACGGTGTGGGGACGGCGCCTGCCGGTAAGACCTACCAACTCTGGTACATCAGGGACGGCCATGCGACTTCGGCCGGACTCATGTCCGGCGGGTGGCAGGTTCTTCAGGGGACTCTGCAGTCCGGTGACGTCGTCGGTGTGACAGTAGAGCCCGCCGGAGGGTCGAAACAGCCCACGACGAAGCCCGTCGTCACGATCGCGAGCTGAGCACCTGGCGAATACGGATCATCCGAACGCGAACGAGTACACCTTCACACCAGGGCCCACTGTCGCTTCGAGCGTCCCCGTCACGGTCGACGCCGCCGTGTGCGCGAGATACTCACGGGGGACGCCCGACACAAGGATGGTTCTCACGCTGCCGCCATCGTGCACGGTGACCGTGCCGTGTCCTCCGAGAACCATCTGCACGCGTGAGGCGGTGTAGGCGAGCCGGATTCCCGCTTCAGCGTCCGCCGGCTGCGCATCCTGAGTGCCGAGCATCCATGCACCGATCAGGGCGAAGGTGTTCGCCGGCTGGTTCTTCGGGAAACTGAACTCAGTCGTCTTGGCCGAATAGGGCTGGGGTCCGCTGTAGTTCACCTGCTTGGTGGTGCCGATGTATGTCTCCTGTGTCAGGGCGTGGGTGGGGGTGGTGTCGCGTGTCTCCGTTGCCGGTGGGAGGTGCAAGCCTGGGTGAGCATCGGTGAGCAGCGTGCGGATCATGCCCTCGGTGTCGGCATAGTTGCCCTCCCCGAACTGCACATTGCGGACCGTGCCTTTCGCGTCGATCAGGTAGTGGGCCGGCCAGTAGCGGTTGCGGTAGTTCGTCCAGGTGGACAGGTTGTTGTCGATCGCCACCGGATAGGTGATGCCCAGTTGCCGTGCACCGGACTCGACGTTGCCGACGACCTTCTCGAATGCGTATTCGGGTGAGTGGACGCCGATCACTTGCAAGCCGTCCTTCGCGTAAGTCTTGTTCCAGGCGACGACGTGCGGAACCGAGCGCTGACAGTTGATACAGGAATAGGCCCAGAAGTCCACGAGCACGATCTTGCCGTGCAAACTCTTCAGGTTCACAGGCTTGTCCCCTGGTGTGTTGAACCATTGCTGGATCCCGGTGATATCGGGGGCAGTTCCGCAGGATTCGAGCTGGCTGGCGTCATTGCGACACTTGGAGAGGTCCTTGTTCTGGCTGTTCACCAGGCCACCGAGATCCAATGCCTTCGAGACCTGCTTGGACCCGGACAGTCCGTTCTGCAGTCCGGCTGTGTAGTCCGGTACGAGCGTCTGCAGCACCTGTGGGAGGTTGAAGGCAAGGCCGACCGCAAGACTGATCATGAGGATGCCGCCGGTCATGCGGATGCCCTTTTGATGTTTCCGGAACGACCGCACACGGTTGGCGACGCCCCGACCGGCTAGGGCGAAGATCAGCAGCGGCACCGCCGCGCCGACGGCGAACGACACGGTCAACGCGATTGTCTCCGACCCGATGTGTCCGGTTGATCCCGCGACGGTGATCGCAGCGAGCACAGGTCCCGCACACGGCACGTACACCGCACCGAGAGCGATGCCGAGGATGAAGCCGCCACGGTTCATGCCCACGTTGCGCTGAGGGATCCATGCGAACGGTTTCTCCAGCAGCGCTTCGAACCGAGGAACGATGAGGCCGATCCCGATCAGGACGAGGACGACGATGCCCGCATAGCGCAGCACGTCCTGTGGAAGGTGCAGCACCGCCAGGAGCAGCGATCCGAGGAGGGTGAACACGCTGAAGCTGGTGATCAGGCCCAGGATCACCAGGTAGGGGCGCCACCTCGATACCTGTTGGTCGGTGGCACCGGTGGCGGATTGCACACCGCCGGAGAAGAAGATCACCGGCAGTACCGGGAGGATGCACGGTGAGATACCGGTGATCAGTCCACCGAGAAGGCCGATCAGAGCAAGGGTTGCGTACACGCGGAACTCCTTCTTCTCCGCCACGGGGCGGTCGAGGTGTATTCGGTGCGCGCAGCTGAACGGTTTGATTCCGGTCGGGTGCGAAGAAGATCCAAACCGTCTAGCCGACGGCTCCGAAGTCAGTGGTGGAGGCCGAAATCACGGCCACGCATGCACGACAGACGAAGGAGACTCGCCATGCTCACCAGGAAGCGCACCACCATCACCGCGGCCGCGGTCACGGCGCTCGCGGTGCTCACCCTCGCCGGATGCTCCGGAAGTGGGAACAGCGGCCAGAAGAGCAGCTCCATGAAGGACAGCAAGCCCAGCGCAACGGCAACCGCGAACCCGGCAGCCGACCTGGTTGGGCCCGGCTGTGCTGCCTACGCCAAGCAGGTGCCTAGCGGCGCCGGGTCGATCAAGGGCATGTCTCAGGATCCCGTCGCGGTCGCAGCCTCGAACAATCCCATGCTGACCACGCTGGTCAAGGCGGTTTCGGGCAAGTTGAACCCGGATGTCAATCTCATCGACACGCTCGACGGCGGCCAGTTCACCGTGTTCGCACCCGTCGACACCGCATTTGCGAAGCTCGACCCCGCGACCGTTGCAACTCTCGGGACTCCTGGGGGCGCAGACACGTTGAAGACTGTGCTGACTTACCACGTCGTCCCGGGACAGATCGCCCCTGACGCCATCGACGGGACACACACGACAGTGGAAGGCCAAGACCTCACCGTGACCGGCAGCGGCGACGCCATGAAGGTCAACGACGCGAACGTCGTCTGTGGTGGGGTGCACACGGCGAACGCGACGGTTTATCTCATCGACGCGGTACTGATGCCTCCGACGAAGTAGTCCCTGCGACCATCCAACTCTTCACAATCCGTACGCAGCGCGTCTCCGAATGCCAGGAGAACGGTGAGAGACGTGCCGCTTGTTCAAGGAGGAACCATCATGAAGTCATCCCCCAACCGCATCCTCGCGACGATCTTCGGCGCGGTCTACCTACTCGTCGGCGTCCTCGGCTTCTTCGTGACCTCCGGGGTCGGGTTCGTGTCCGCCCAGGGCGGACTGCTCCTGGGCATCTTCGAAGTGAACCCGCTGCACAACGTGGCGCACCTGTTGATCGGCGCCGCCCTGCTGATCACCGGACTGATTTCCGTTCCCGCCGCCAAGGCCATGAACATCATCATCGGTGCCGCATACCTGCTGCTGGGCATCGTCGGATTCTTCATCGTCAACACCGCGGCAAATGTGCTGGCGCTGAACACGCCCGACCACTTCCTGCACCTCGCCAGTGCGATCGTGTTGCTCGCGGTCGGGCTCAGCATGGACAAGGTGACGGACCGCCGAACGGTCAACGCCTGAAAATGGTCACCCTCATACGCACCTGGCCGGCGCTGTGTGCTCTCGGCGCCGGCCTCGTGCACCTCGCTGTCGCGTCCTCGTTCACGCCGTGGATCGTCGCCGTCGTGATCGTCCTCGGGCTTGCGGAACTCGGCTGGGCAGTCACCGCCTTAGCATTGCAGCGCCCTCCAGCACCTCGTCTGACACTTGCGATCACGCTGTCACCGACGGCAGCTGTCGGCCTCTGGGCTCTGATCTCCGTCTCCGCTCAGCACGATGAAATGACGATGCGGATGCCGATGACCGCCACAGGTGGCATGGTGCTGCCCCTTGGAGCGGCAGCCATCCTCGACCTGGTTGTCGCCCTCGCCTGCGCCTCGGCCCTTCGCCACGTTCCGCGCTCTGAATCAGCGCCACGGATCAGTAAGTCACTGGCGGGCATCGTGCTCGGGGCAGCCCTCGTCACGGGAGTCACCGTCCCCGCACTGGCAGCGACCAACGCCGGCCAACACGCGAACACGCATATGCACATGTGAGCGCTTCCGCCCCGGACATCGCTCCGGCACGGAAGCGAGGTCTCGCAATTCCACACCATGATTCCGACACGGCAGACCCGAGATCACGCGGCCCGCTGCATCATCGACAAGCGTGTACTGCGCTGGTCAGTAGGTTGGGGCGCATGAGTGATGCTGCGACGTTGGTTGTGATGTGCGGTCTTTCGTTCTCGGGAAAGAGCACACTGGCCAAGCAACTCGAGTCGGAACTCGGCGCAACCGTCGTCAGCCTGGATGCGATCAATGCAGAACGCGGATTGCACGGCGGCCAGGGCATCTCGATTGATCAATGGGAGAAGACGCACGAAATCGCGCGCGAACGCGTGAGGGCCCTATTGCGTACTGGGCGTCATGCCATCGTCGATGACACCGGGACGCCGCGGTTCATCCGAGACCGATGGCGAGAGATCGCCGATCGTGAGCATGCCGGCTTCAGGATCGTGTGGGTCACCATCGACGAAGAACTTCAGCGTTCGCGGATTATCGCTAACCGTGGCTCGAACGAACGTCACGACGTCACGGATCAGGTCATGGCTGAGCACCTAGCGACGTTCGATGCGCCGATGACCGAGAGTGCGATCATGGTCGACGCTCGCGGCGTACTCGATCCATCCAGTGTGCAACGCGTCGCGCACGAGGTCAGGTTGGTGGGGACGTCAACCCGCACGTGAGCGTATCCGCCTCCGTACATCTGGTGGCGAATCGCCGCGATGGCATCTCTAGTGGTGTTCGTGCTGGCATCGTCCTTGGGTACCGTCCCGATCAACATGGGCGTCAACGACTGGGATCCGACAGACCGGACGGCGGACTGGAAGCGAGTCGTGGTGCGATGGGAGCGCATCGACGTGCTCCGCTCCAGCGCAGCTCTACCGCCCTCGGCTGCGTCGATGGGTGCTAGTCGGCCTGCCCTGGACGGGCAGCCAGTAACGGGCCAAGTCGATGTTCCAAGGCCGGTGTCAATCTGGCGCTGTACGTGGCGGTGATGTGGTGGGAGTCCCGATACATGAGGACGTTTCCTGAGATGACCGGGCACTGGCGCGTTGTGCAGAAGTATTCGGTCATGTCGATGAGTGGGACTCCAGCGCGCTTCGCGGCCACGCTCTCTGCCACGCGTCCCGGGGTATTCAGCGCGACGGCGGCAGGTCGTGCGCACGCGTCGGCGGACCGGAGGTTCGCGGAGAGGCAGACGGTCGGGCTCACGCGGAGGTCCGGCGTGTCGGCGATCACGGCAACCTGGGTGACGTCTTTCAGTTGATCGAGGCTGGACTCGAGGCCGCGCTGCCATTGCGTCGACTCATGAGACTTGTCCTGAAAATCAGGGTTCGTGTAATTCGACATGACGACCATCGCGGGTGGATCGTCTCGTAGTTGGTGAATGACGCTGGCGCGCCACGCGTCGCAGGAGCTGTATGGGGCGCTTGCCCAGCTGATTTCCACGTCGACCGATGGGCACGCACTCTTCGTCTCTGTCACGAGTTGAAAGCCGTTGTCGGCTGCGATTCTCTCCAAGGCCGGATACCACGCTGCGGCGTGCGAATCGCCGAAAAGAACAATGCGTGGTGCGTGTTCCGGACCGGTACTGCACGGATGCGGGGTCGAGGGCGTGTAACCGACTTCGCAGCCCTGGGCGTAGATCGCGGGATTGTCAGTCGATGAGGCAGCCAAGCTCGGAGTCAGATTGGAGGGCACGAACCCGGAGGTAATCGGTGGGGCAGTCGGTGCAGACGCCGCGATGGCTCTGCCACTGTCGAGGGGAACCAGAATGGTGGCGACGATCGCAAGAGCTGCAACCGAGGCCACGGTCGCTGTCGCCGCCGCGGCCAGTCCCAGGCTCCGACGCGGGCGCCCGCGGATGAGCCACGCAGGGTGACGCGCGGGGACTTCAACGAAGCGATACAGAAGCCACGCGATAGGGACGGCGGATGCTGCGATGAGCGAGCCGGCCCACAGCGGCAGCGGCGTGTAATAGCCGACGATGGCCTGTGCCAGAACCAGCATCGGCCAGTGCACGAGGTACAGCGAATAGGAAATGGCACCGATGAACTGAAAGGGGCGACGCGACAGCACGAAGCTGGAATTCCAGCGGGATTCCGAGGCGCCTCCCACGATGGCAAGCGCAGTCGCGATCACCGGCAGGGCTGCGAGGTAACCGGGGAAGGTCGTTTGCTCGTT
Source organism: Planctomonas sp. JC2975 (assembly GCF_012985205.1). Lineage (NCBI taxonomy): Bacteria > Bacillati > Actinomycetota > Actinomycetes > Micrococcales > Microbacteriaceae > Planctomonas > Planctomonas sp. JC2975. The sequence continues at coordinate 1,474,027 of NZ_JABEKS010000001.1, forward strand.
CAAGACAACGCACGACGTCACGATCCCGACCAGCCCCAGCCAGGAGGCGATCGCTGCGCTACGGGATCTCTGCCGAGGCTGCCATCGTCGCAAGACGAGGGCGGCAAGTGCGCCGATGCCGAGTTCCCATGCGCGAGTCCATAGTGAGAAGAAGGCCCACGGCTGGGCGTGGAACGTCTCTACAACGCACACGACGAAACTGACGGCGACCAGCACACCGACTGTCAGCGTCGCGACGCCGCGGAACCGACGGGCGAAAAATACGGCAGCGAGAATCGGCGGCCAGAGGACGTAGAACTGCTCTTCCACGCCGAGGGACCAGTAGTGCTGAAAGAGTGACGGTGCGCTGCTCGCGTTCAGGTAGTCGGTGCCGCGTATCGCCAGAGCGAAATTGGGCACGTACAGTGCTGTCGCGATGGCATCCCGCAGCATCTGCACACGCAATAGCGGCGGAATCCAGATGACCGCCCCGATCACGGAGAGCACCAGCACGGCGAACGAGGCAGGGAGAATCCGGCGGGCTCGTCTGGAGTAGAAACCGGTGAAATCGATGCGGCCCTTCTCGTCGAGTTCCCGGAGAAGCAGCGAAGTGATCAGGAAGCCGGAGATCACGAAGAACACATCGACGCCGACATACCCTCCCGGCAGGAACGGCAGCCCGGCATGATTCGCGACGACGGCACCGACCGCGATGGCACGCAACCCCTGAATGTCGGGCCGGAAGTAGTTACGCGTCACCTGCATGGGAGGACTCAAGTTAGTGCCCTCAGATGAACAGCGAGCCAACCCCGTAGGCGAGAACCGGCCGGTTCGATGCCAGTGCTCGACCGCAACCCGAACAGATATGAGGACTGGCGCTCTCAATGCGTTCGGGGGGTCGCTTTCAGCCACGTGACGCTGCGTCTCGACACAGGTCTCCGAATCTCGTCCGGTGATTCGGCGGATTCGCCCATTCACCAATACAGACCGGTCCTCGGGCCAGGCTCGTGACCTACTACTTCGGAGTCGTGTGTTCGTCGTCGATTGCTGCGGTGTTCGGCCCTTCGAACCAGACCTGGACGCCCGAAGGTGTTCGAACGACGAGCATCCGGGTACGGAAGCGCTCACCTCCCAACTCATCAGAGACCTCGCACGGATCTCGGACGGCGGCGGCGAGTTCCAGCGGCTGATCGAGAGTGAAACGGTGGACTGGTTCCCACACCTCGCCCTCGAAGGCAGACACGCCACCTACCTCGAGTTCCCGCGCGGAACACACGGCCACCCCGCCGACCTCGACGTAGCGGTCGTCGTCGTCGACACCTCCGACTGGCGCACATCACTGGAACGCATCCGCATTACCGGCGGCCAAGGCACCATCAACGTCAACAGCTGGGCGCCGGACGCACGCCGGTTCGCCTACGTGTCCTACCCTGGGGTCGACGCATGAACACCATCCCCACGCCATCCTCACCCACTTGGCTGCGCCCACTCGGATCGACCGGGATCAGCGTCTCGGCCGTGATTGCAGGCGGCGGACCGATCGGCGGACAGCCGGAGTTGTTCGGATACGATGTGCCGGAGCGCCAGGGCATTGACCTCGTCCGGGACATACTGGCCAGCCCGATTCGTGTCATCGACACGTCTAACGGTTACTCCGTCGGCAAGAGCGAACAGCGCATCGGCACCGCTCTGCGCGAGATGGGAGGGCTGCCGGCCGACCACCTCATCGTCACCAAAGTCGACGCGCGCGGAGACGACTACTCCGCCACACGAATCCGGGACTCCATTCGAGAGAGTCAAGACCGTCTCGGTTTGGACACTTTCCCTCTGGTGCATCTTCATGATCCTGAGGGTCATCCCGGCTCCGGACTGGACTCACCGGGTGGCGCGATCGAAGCGCTGGTATCGCTTCGCGACGAGGGTGTGATCGGCCATCTGGGAGTGGCGGGCGGCCATATTCCCACCATGCATCGCATGCTCGACACCGGGGTCTTCGAGGTCATCCTCACCCATTCCCGACTCACCCTGCTCGACCGTTCCGCCGATGACCTTGTCGACCGCGCAGTCGACCTCGGCCTTGGAGTCATGAATGCGGCCGTCCTCGGAGGAGGCCTTCTCGGCTCCCGCAGCGCAAAACCGTTCTACGGATACCGGCCACCGGCACAAGAGATCTTGGACTCCGCCGCTGCATTGCACGACCTCGCCGATGAATATGGCATCGCACTGGCCAACGCCGCCGTGCAGCACTCGCTGTCGGATCAACGCGTCACCGCGACAGTCGTCGGCTTCTCGAAGTCCGCACGGATCCCGCAACTTCTCGAAGGCCTCGAAACCCGGATCCCCGATCAATTCTGGAACCAGGCCGCACACCTTCTCCCGCCTTCCAAGCTTTGGCTCGACCCGCCCATCACACATCATCAGGTGTGAAGCTGATACAGCGGCACTCGCTCTTCAGACCACAAGGTCGCGGCATACGAAACAACCGACCGAGGGTCTTCCGCGAGTGCCACGACCTCGTCCTCGAGGCCTGGATGCGGGATACCGGCACCAGCCCCGATACGCGTTGCCGCAGGTCTCCGACGAGGCAGACGGAGCACCCGATCCAGCGTTGCTGCGGCCGATGTGAGCCGACCGATGTCACCGAATGACCGGCATTCGGCGCTGCACTCAGATTGTGGACGCCCCAGTTCTGGGAGTGGCGGTCCGGGCATTGGTACAGCGAGCCTGGCAGGGTGCCGGACTGTTGGGGAGTGCTCGTCGTCGCGGGTGCGGCACTCGCGTTCGGGATCGCGATTGGTGCCCTTGTCACCTACATGAGGCTTCGCCGACTGAACCGTTGACGGCACACCGCTGGGGCACCACGCCTCTTGTCGATGCCTTCGACTCCATTTCGGCCCCGCCACCGGTGGGTATGGTTCTACGCACGTCTGGCACCACGTCGAAAGAACGGTCGGAAAGGTTTTCAGCATCGTCGCTCGCGCCTTCCAAGGGGCAGGACGGATTGTCGGACCCAGCGTCATCGCGTTGCCCTCCTGACTCCGGGCGACATACGCGGTCTGCTGGCCAACCGCCGTCGTAGCGTTGCGGCATGCGCTTCGCCTACGTGGATGTGTTCGCGGCACGACCGCTTTCGGGCAATCCCGTCGTCGTCGTCGACGGCGCTGCCGGGCATCCGGATGCCGTGCTGCAGTCCCTCGCGCGCGAGTTCAATCAGTCGGAGACCGCGTTCGTGCTGCCAGCGGACGTCACACGTGACGGACAGGCCGACTGGAGGCTGCGCTCCTTCACACCGACCGGCGCCGAAGTGTTCGGTGCCGGGCACAACGCGCTCGGCGCCGCCGTCTGGCTGGCCGCATCCGAACGCCTCGAGCCAGGACGCGCATCCTTCATCCAGGCGATCGGAGGCGAGAACTACACAGTGACGGTCACCGAAGTCACCCCGGAGCAGGCTCATGTTGCGATCCGTCAGGCACCGCCGACACGACTCGCGACGTTCCGCGACCGCGACGCGCTCGCGCTCGCGCTTGGGGTCGCGTCCGACGCCGTGCTCGTCGAACTCGTGCCCGAGGTCGTCTCCACTGGGGCGGCGCACCTCCTCGTGCCGCTGCGCACCCGTGCCGACGTCGATGCGGCACGACCCGACCCAGGAGCGCTGTCCCGGCTGCTGTCGTCCATCGGGGCGGAGGGGTGCGCCGTGTTCAGCCTGGATCCCGCCGAGCAGGGTGCTGCCGCCCACGTGCGGTTCTTCAACCCGGCCATGGGTATTGCGGAGGATCCCGCAACCGGAACGGCCGCCGGTCCACTCGCCGTCAAGCTGCTGCGCGACGGGCTCGTGTCGCCCGCACGCACAGTGGTGATCGCGCAGGGACACCGCGTAGGACGGCCCAGTCTGCTCTCGGTCGACGTGGATGGCGACCATGTGACGCTGCACGGCGACGGAATCGTGGTCGCCAGAGGCGATCTTCTCATCTGACGCAAGGTGAATTCGCCGGCCCCACACCCACGGGCCCGCCGTGAACGCTGCGGTCCGCGCGTCCTGACCCCGGCGGCGTGGTTGTCCCGGGCTCTGAGGGGGCGCTGGACCGCAAGCCTGAGGACACGCACACCATACGAGCAATCCGTCGGAGCATCCGCCCAAGCGATGGCTGACTTCGAGGAGACCGCCAACGGCGACCCCGGAAAGGTCGCCCAGCTCGTTATCCGAGTCGCCGAGCTCGACAATCCACCACTGCGAATCCTTGCAGGCAGCGACGCATACACATACGGCCGCGAAGCATGGACAAAGCGACTCGAGACCGACACAGCCTGGGAGTCCCTCAGCTGCAGCATCGACGCCTACGACAGTGGCAACGGTTGGGAAAGGCAGCGCGGCGCCAGCCTCCGCGACCTCACCGAAGCGCAGCTCGACGCCGTCGCCGCCGAACTCAACGATCGACCCCGGAAACGGTTAGAGTTCCAAACCCCGAACGAAGTACTCGAGAACACCCTGTTGCGATGACCGCCAGAATCCGCCCATCCGCATACGTACATCCTCCGGATCAGCGAATCCACCCCATCCGAACCCGATCTCGGCGACTGTTCCGCGACCGACATGAATGGTGGCGGTCTTACGCCACACAATCACCGTGGAGCGAGGACGTTCCTCCCCTGGTTTCTGGTCACTCGAACCCGACGAGCTCGGACTTCGTCCTACTCGTCAGCGGTGTCCGACTAGATCACGAGACCTGATTCATATGCGAACACGACGAGCTGCGCGCGGTCGCGTGCCCCGAGCTTGATGAGGGCGTGGGACACGTGGGTCTTGACCGTCGTGGGGCTGATCACGAGTCGATCGGCGATGTCGTCGTTGCCCAGCCCCCTGGCGACGAGTCCGACGATCTCGCGCTCCCGGTCCGTGAGCTGGGCGAGCGGACGCGCTTCTCCAGCCCGCGGGTGGCCGGCATCGGCAGGGGGCGGAGTGGCGACGAACGAGGCGATGAGCGACCGTGTAGCGCTGGGGGCGAGGAGGGAGTCGCCCGCGGCGACGACGTGGACGGCGCGGCGCAGCTCGGCTGCGTCGAGATCCTTGAGCAGGAAGCCGCTGGCCCCGGCGCGAAGCGCGGCGAAGACGTTCGCGTCCACGTCGTATGTGGTCACGACGAGCACGCGCGAGTGCTCCAATACGGGGTCGGCGGTGATCTCCTCGGTGGCGCGGATGCCGTCCACGCCGGGCATCCGCACATCCATCACGATCACGTTCGGCAGTAGTGCCCGGGCCTGCATCAGCGCTGTCGCGCCGTCGGAAGCCTCGCCAACGACCGCGATCTCAGGGTCGCGTTCCAGGATGGCGCGGAATCCCTCGCGCACGATCGCCTGATCGTCGACCAGAAGCACGGTGATGCTCACGCGACCCCTTCCGGTGCTCCGGTGAGCGGGAGCTCGGCGTGCACGACGAATCCTCCCGCCGCGCGTGCTCCGGCCGTGGCGCTGCCCCCGACGGCGGCGGCGCGTTCATGCATGCCCCGGAGCCCGTACCCTCCCGTAGGCGAGGTGGAGGACGCAACGGTGCCGCCGCCCGGGTCGTCGATCGGTCCGGTGTCGGCAGTGCCGGTCGAGGCTGTGCCGCTGTGGGACGTACCGTCGTCCACGACATCGATGACGAGCCGATCGGTGACCGACCGCACGTCGATGTCGATCCGAGTCCCGTCGGAATGCTTCACGACGTTCGTGACGGCCTCCTGCACGATGCGGTAAGCGGTCAAAGCCGTCACCGGCGAGACGCGCTCGGGATCGGCGCCGAGACGGAATCCCACGTCGAGGCCGGCATCCCGCGCTCCGGCGACGAGGTCGTCGAGCTGGCTGAGTCCCGGCTGCGGGGAGCGCGACGGCTCCTCCTCGCCGCGCAGGTATTCGACGGCGCGACGGACCTCGGGGCTGGCCTGTCTCGTCAAGGTGCGGATGCGCTCGACGGACTCACGGGCGCGCTGCGGCTCACCGGCATCGAACGCGTCCAGTGCGGCGGCGCTCTGCACCGTCACGGCCGAGATCGTGTGCGCCAGAACGTCGTGCACCTCGCGAGCGATCCGCAGCCGGTCCGCCGCGATGCGCTCGTTCGCCTCTGCCTCGCTCTCCAGGCGCGCCATGGCGACCTCGCGCGCGTTGTTGCGGCGCAGCTGCCGCGCAGCGACGCCGAAGGCGATGAGGCACAGCATCCCCATCGCGGGGCCGGTGAGCGCGTACGACGCGGGCGGTGTCGCATTCGGCGGAAGCGACTGCACCGCCTGCCAGGCAGGCACGAACAGCACCGCGATCACGATCCACCACAGCGACGACGCGAGCTCCGCAAGTGTGAAGAGCGCGATGAACAGCGCCATCGCAGGGGCCGCGCCCGGGTATCCGACGAAGTGGTACACCGCCACGAGGAGGAAGACCATGAGCGCGGTGGCGAAGGGCCGGTCGCGGCGCAGGAGCAGCACCGCGCTCGCGGCGAGGCCGATGAGGTACGCACCGGCGGGGAACGCGACGGGGGGCTGCGCCGCCGTCAGTTCAGCCCAGACGCCGATCGTCGTGAGCACGGCGACGACGAGGGCGATCGAGCCGTCGACCACCCGGCGCATCCGCGTCGCACGTGCTGACGTGGAGCCGGCGGCGTCCACCCTGCCAGCGGATGCCGTGCCCGAGACGGCGTTCACGCGGCCAGCCTATTCCGCGGTCGCGGCGGCGAGCACTGCCCTGCGCTTTCGTCGGGGACGCGGCCTCAGCGACGGTGCGCGATAGGCGAGGAGGGCGAGGCATCCGAAGACGAGGGTCCATCCGAAGAGATTCGCGACCGAGGCGAGTGTCGGCACCGATCCCCCGGCGATGTCCCAGCCGAGCTTCGCAAGGTTGTACGTGGGCAGCCAGACGGCAGCATCCTTCATCCCGGCGGGCAGGATGTCGGGCGGCACCCACAGCCCGCCGAGTGCGGAGAGCGCCATGTAGAGCCCGTAGCTCAGCGGATATGCGGCATCCGCTCCGACGGCGAAGCCGATGGCGATGCCGAGCATGGCGAACGCGGCGCTGCCGACCCACATCGCGGCCACCAGCGACACCCACTGACCGGCGCTCAGTGACACGCCCTTGACGATCGCTGCCGTGAGGCACACGAGCACGATGGCGGGAAGCGCCGTGAGCACGCTGGCGACGATCTTCGCGCCGATCACCGAGGATGCCCGCAACGGCATGGCCCTCACCTGGGTCAGCCAGCCGATCTGGCGCTCTTCCGAGATGCGCGGACCCGTCGTGGAGAGCACGGCCCAGATCGCTCCGTAGGCGGCCATCGCGACCATGATCTCGACGGTGCCCGGCAGCTCGCCCGGCCGGGTGGGACCCCCGCCGAAGAGGGTGGCGAACAGCAGGTAGAAGCCGATGGGGGCGAGAACGGCGAGCGCGAGGTACTTCGGATCGCGCAGCATCCGCACGGTCTCCAGGCGAAGGATGGCAGTGGTCTTCATGATCGCTCCTGATGAGTCGTCGATGCGGTGGATCCGGTGGCCGCTGCGGCCCCGGTCAGTCGGAGGTAGCTGTCGTCGAGGTCGGGCGGCGTCACTTCCAGGCCATGCCACGGGAGTCCGGACCCCACGAGTCGGCGCACCAGCTCGTCCGAGTCGGCCGTGGTCACCTCGAGCCGGTCGCCGCGCCGCGCCGTAGACAGCACGAGTTCACGGTCGCCGAGCACATCGATGGCATCGCCTGTATCCGCGTCGGGCTCATTGTCGAGGAGGTACCGGACGCGCGAGACCCCGGCATCCGACCGCACCTCGTGCGGGGTTCCGTCCGCGACGACCCGCCCGGCGGCCAGCATGACGACGCGGTCGGCGTTGCCCTCCACCTCGTCGAGGTAGTGCGTGGAGAACAGCACGGTGCGTCCGGTGCCGGCGTACGCGCGGATGGCAGCCCAGAACGCGTTGCGCCCCTCGACGTCGAGCGCCCGAGTCGGCTCGTCGAGCACAAGGACCTCGGGACGGCCGACCACCGCAAGAGAGAACCTCACGCGCTGCGCCTGTCCACCGGAGAGCCTGTCGACGCGGCGCTTGGCGATCTCGGAGACGCCGGCCATGGCCAGAGCCTCATCCGCGGGGAACGGTTCCGCGTAGAGTGCGGCCGCCAGCCTGACGAGCTCGCCCACCCTGATGCCCGGCATGAGCCCGGCATCCTGCAGCATGACGGCGATGCGACCGGACGCGACGGCCTCCGTTGCGGACAGCCCGGCGACCGCCACGGTGCCCGTGTCGGGTCGTACAAGGCCCACCATCATTCCGACGAGCGTGGATTTGCCCGCGCCGTTGGGTCCGAGCAGGGCGACGGTGCTCCCGCGCTCGACCGTCAGGTCGACGCCGCGGACGGCGTACGTCGCCCCGTACGATTTCGTGACGCCGCCCAGGTGCAGGGCAGCGGATGTCGTTTCCATGCCACGATCGTGCCGCCAGCGGGGAGGACGCCGAATCGTCCTGACGGAGCGACCTGCGCGGCACGACCACTCCGTTCGGAGTACGCGGCCGCCAACACGACCGCTTTCCGGGGAGCGTGAAGGGCTGTGTCGCGCAGGAGGACCGAGGTCGACTCTGCGGACGCCCGACGGCACCAGCGAGGTCCTCCCGGCTCGCATGGTGCTCCACGGCGTGTTTCGAGCCCACTCGGTGGAGAGTTCGGCCGGTGCAGTCACCGTGTTCCAAGTGGCCGCTGCTGGCGTGGTTGTTCACCTTTCGTCAACCACGGCCGGATACTCTCCGTGATCAGTTGTCCAGTGCGCTGGGCTTCCGCCGACCCACGGAGTTACTGTGATCGATCGCCGTCCGGGTTTACTTGAGGGCAGCACGCGAACGCCGCCGTCGCGCACCCTCATGGACATCCTGACCGAGACTGCGGATCGGCACCCGGATGCATCGGCGATCGATGACGGCCGAGGTGCGATCAGCTATCGCGAGTTGGCGTCGCGCGTGTCGCAGGTGGCGGCGATTCTTAACGCTGCGGGAGTCGTTCGTGGCGACCGAGTCGGGGTGCGGCTGGAGTCGGGCACGAAGGAGCTGTACATAGCGATTCTGGCTGTGATGGCGGCCGGTGCCGCGTACGTGCCTGTCGATGTGGATGATCCCGATGAGCGTGCCGAGCTGGTGTTCGGCGAGGCCCGGGTTGCCGGAGTGGTCTCAGGTCGCGGCGAGTACGTGCCGGTCGGGTCGACGGCCACTTCAAGGACCGTGGTCCTGTTCGGTGAGGCGGCCTCGTACAGACGAACGGTCACGGTCGATGCACAGTCTCCGACGACGGAGGACGACGCGTGGATCATCTCACTTCGGGTTCGACGGGTACCCCGAAGGGTGTTGCTGTGCGGCATCGCTCGGCCGCTGCGTTCGTCGATGCCGAAGCCAGGTTGTATCTGCAGGCGGAACCGATCGGTCCCCATGACCGAGTGCTGGCCGGCCTCTCGGTCGCGTTCGATGCGTCGTGCGAGGAGATGTGGCTCGCTTGGGCGAACGGCGCGTGCCTCGTGCCCGCTCCGCGCTCGCTTGTGCGCAGTGGTGTGGATCTGGGGCAGTGGCTGATCACCCAGGGTGTCACCATCGTGTCGACCGTTCCGACGCTGGCCGCGCTGTGGCCGGCGGAGTCGCTCGAGAACGTGCGGCTGCTGATCTTCGGTGGTGAGGCGTGTCCGCCTGAGCTGATCTCTCGCCTCGCGGTTGAGGGTCGGGAGGTTTGGAACACGTACGGTCCGACCGAGGCGACAGTTGTTTCCTGCGGCGCGCTCTTGGCAGCGGGCGATCCGGTCACGATCGGTCTGCCGCTTGACGGGTGGGACCTCGTCGTCGTGGATCCGGACGGCAACCCGGTCGGAGACGGTGAGGTCGGCGAGCTGGTCATCGGTGGGGTCGGACTGGCCAGATACTTGGATCCGCAGAAGGATGCCGAGAAGTTCGCCCCGCTGACATCAGTGGGCTGGGAGCGCGCGTATCGCAGCGGTGACCTGGTCGTTTTCGATCGAGACGGGCTGATCTTCCAGGGCCGGGCCGATGACCAGGTCAAGGTCGGGGGAAGGCGGATCGAACTCGGTGAGATCGAAGCGGCGCTGTTGCGGCTTCCTGGTGTCTCGGGCGCGGCGGCCGCTGTCCGGACCACAGCGTCCGATAACAAGGTGCTCGTCGGATATGTGACCAGCACGAACCACGAGGGTTTCGATCGTGTCCGCGCCACTGAGCTGCTTCGGCATGACCTTCCGGCGGCTTTGGTGCCGCTGTTGGCGGTGGTTGCGGACCTGCCGACGCGGACCTCGGGCAAGGTGGACAAGGCGGCTCTGCCATGGCCGCTGCCGGACATTGATCCGACAGGGGCCCACCTGGAACCCGGTCTGCGCGGCCTGGCCGCCGACTGGCATGCGGTTCTGGGAGTCCCGGTCTCCGGTCCTGACGACAACTTCTTCGACCTCGGTGGCGGATCGTTGTCAGCCGCACAGCTCGTCACGCGCATCAGGCAACGGGATCCGGAGTTCACCGTTGCGGACATTTATTCGCATCCGCGGCTGGCGGCGATGGCCGAGTACTTGGCGGAGCGGGCGTCCGACGTCCGGTCGGAAGGCATCTCCACGCACGTCGTGCCGCGCACGCCGCTACGGATGCAATGGCTGCAAACGCTGCTCGGCATTCCGTTGTTCGTGCTCGCCGGCCTTCGCTGGCTGCTCTATTTGCTCACGGCCAGCACCATCCTCTCGGCATTCCAAGGCTTCGAGTTCCTGCCGCAGAGCTCGCCCTGGCTGTTGGTGATCGGGCTGATCATCTTCGCCACCCCATTCGGCCGCATGGCCATCTCTGTGGTCTGCGCTCGTGTCCTGCTGGCCGGGGTGCGCGGCGGCGACTATCCACGCGGCGGCGGCGTGCATCTGCGCCTGTGGCTGGCGGAACAGGTCGCACACCAGGTGGGTGCGGTCAGCTTGGCCGGCGCGCCATGGATCACGTATTACGCCAGAGCGCTGGGCGCGCGGATCGGTCGCAACGTCGACCTGCACGCTCTCCCGCCGGTCACCGGAATGCTCCGCATCGGATCCGGTGCGGCCGTCGAACCCGAGGTAGATCTCTCCGGCTACTGGATCGACGGCGATCTGCTGCGCATCGGTGCGGTACGGATCGGGGCGAACAGCGTCGTGGGAGCCCGCAGCACGTTGCTTCCCGGTGCACGGATCGGCAAGAACGCACAGATCGCTCCCGGGTCGTCGGTATTCGGCAGGGTCCGTTCCGGGGAACGCTGGGAGGGTTCTCCGGCCGTGCGTGTGGGGCCGGCCGAACGGTGGTGGGATGATGACCGCCCGGAGATACGCACCCGCTGGCTGTTCGCCTACGCTGCCGCGGGAGTCTCGATCGCGCTCCTTCCAATCCTTTCTTTCGCGGTGGGCGGTGTCATCGTCGCCCTGTTCGTCGCAGGATCGCAGTCCCTGGCCGAGGCGGCGATCCGGTCGCTCGGCGCGCTGGTCCCGGCCACACTGGTGACGGGTGTCGTGCTGGCCGGGCTGGTCGTGCTGGGCACCCGTCTCTTGGGCATCGGCCTCGCGCCCGGCATCTATCCGGTCCGCGGCCTGGTCGGTTGGCAGGTATGGGCGACCGAACGTCTCTTGGACCTGGCGCGCACTCTGCTGTTTCCGCTCTACTCGTCGCTGTTCACCCCGGTGTGGTTGCGGATGCTCGGCGCCGATATCGGCCGCAACGTCGAAGCATCGACGGTGCTCCTGCTTCCGAAAATGACAACGGTCAAGGACGGCGCCTTCCTCGCGGATGACACCCTTGTCGCGTCATATGAGATGGGCGGTGGGCGGGTTCGAGTCGCCAGGGCGCAGATCGGCACACGGGCGTTCCTCGGCAACTCCGGCATGGCCGGTCCGGGTCATCGCGTGCCCCGTGACGGGCTGGTTGCCGTGCTGTCCGCCGCCCCGGAGTCCGCGAAGCCTGGCTCTTCGTGGCTGGGATCTCCGCCGGTTCGGCTACGCCGGGCATCTGCCATCGGTGAGGATGACCGCACGTACCATCCGTCTGCGGGACTTCGAGTCGCACGTGCACTGTGGGAGTTGTGTCGGATCGTTCCCGTCTTCGTGACCACTGCGATCGGGCTGGGCGTGCTGTACGCACTGGCCGCTCTCGACCAGGCGTGGGGCACTCTCCTCGCTGCGCTCCTCAGCGGCCTCGTGCTTCTTGCCGCCGGCGCCGTTGCGGCCCTTTTGAGCACCGGTGCGAAGTGGGCCCTCGTGCAGCGGATCAGGACGGGCGAGCATCCGCTCTGGTCGTCGTTCGTGTGGCGCAGCGAGGTTTCCGACACGTTCACGGAAATCGTGGCCGCGCCGTGGTTCGCGCAATCCGCTGCCGGAACCCCGGCACTGGTGTGGTGGCTGAGATCCCTCGGCTCGCACATCGGGAGAGGGGTCTGGTGCGACTCGTACTGGCTGCCCGAGGCCGACCTCGTCACGTTGGGCGACGCATCCACTGTCAACCGGGGATGCGTGGTGCAGACCCACCTGTTCCATGATCGAATCATGAGCATGGATACGGTCACGTTGGCTGACGGCGCGACCCTCGGCCCGCATAGTGTCATCCTTCCCGCTGCCCGCATCGGCGAACACGCCACCGTTGGCCCTGCTTCGCTCGTCATGCGCGGTGAGGCCGTCCCCGATCGCAGTCGCTGGAGCGGCAACCCGATCGGTCCCTGGCGCGAGGTCTCGTTCGCTGACTATCACGCCACTTCGCGATGACCGCCGCGCAATCGGTGGGTGCCCACACCGCTGGAGACCCCTATCTGCCACGCTCGGGCAACGGCGGCTACCGTGTCGAGCATTACGACCTGGATTTGCGATACCGGGTGTCCACGAATCGACTCGACGCCAAGGCGATCATCACCGCCGTCGCCACGCAGGAACTCTCCTCGTTCAGCCTCGACCTGCACGGTTTGAGGGCCGGCAAGGTTTCGGTTGATGCAGCCAAGCGGACCCGGTTTCGGCAAACGACCGGAAAGCTCATCGTCACACCGGAACGCCCGATTACGGCCGGCTCGGCTTTCACGGTCCTCATCGACTACGCGGGCTCCCCTCGACCGCGCCGGAGCCGGTGGGGCGCGGTGGGTTGGGAGGAGCTGACGGATGGTGTCATCGTCGCGTCGCAGCCTTCAGGAGCGCCCACCTGGTTCCCTTGCAACGACCACCCATCGGACAAGGCGGCCTACCGCATCCGCGTCTCGGCCGAACAGGCGTACACCGTCGTCGCCACCGGCGAGCTCGTCTCGCGAACCGTAGCGTCTGGACGCATGACCTGGACGTACGAATGCCCGGAGCCGACGGCCACCTACCTCGCGACGGTTCAGATCGGCCGTTACCTCTCACGTGAAATCGGCGACGAAGGCACCCGGATCGAGGTCGACTACCCGGTTTCGCTCGAGTCACGAGTCACCTCAGACGTGCGAGTGGTGCCGCGAATGCTCGGGTACTTCTCGACCATCTTCGGCCCCTACCCGTTCCCGTCGTATCGCATGATCGTGACGCAGGACGAACTGGAGATCCCGCTCGAGGCGCAAGGAGCCGCCATCTTCGGGGCCAATCACATGGACGGCGAGTCCGGCTCGGTACGTCTGGTCGCACACGAACTCGCGCATCAATGGTTCGGCAACAGCGTTGGATTGGCTTCGTGGCAGCACATCTGGCTCAACGAGGGCTTCGCGTGCTATGCGGAGTGGCTCTGGTCAGAACACGACGGACGGGATTCTGCAGACGTCCTCGCCCATCGATTCCACGCCGCCCTTCTGATGCAGCCTCGAGACCTGGTGCTTTCCGATCCCGGCCCCGACGACCTCTTCGACGACCGCGTCTACAAACGGGGTGCGTTGACCCTTCACGCGCTCCGAGTGCTGCTCGGCGATGCACCGTTCTTCGAACTCATCCGCACCTGGACGGATCGCCACCGCTTCGGCCTCGTGACGACCCAGGACTTTCAGACTCTCGCAGGCGAGACCACCGGGCGCGACCTGGATGCCTTCTTCCGATCGTGGCTCGATTCGAAGGCGCTACCCCCGCTTATGCACGCGCTTCCGGCACCTCCCGAGCAACGCTGACGGCCAGGTCAGCACCCAAAGACACGTCCGTCACCTCGAAACGACGCGGCGCGCCGGGCACCATTCCGACCAACGCACCCGTTGTGGTTCGGGTAAAGGACACAGCACCCGGATCGACTCTGAGCCCTCGCCCGTCAGCCTTGAGCACCGCCTCCACCCGAGTCCAGCCCTGGAGCACGTCGTCGCCGCGCAGGAGGTCACGAACTGCCTCCAGACGAGCTTCTGAAGTGCTTCTCGATTCGGCATCGATACCAACCGCACTCCCCGGCAGAACCGCCATCAGGATGGATGCTCCGGCATACGAGACGGACACGCCCACGGATACAGCTCGTTCGGGTCCGACCACCATCGGTCGACCGTGTGTGTGCTCACCGCAATCCGGGCACCTCGACTCCACGCGCACGGCGTCAGCATTCACCTGTGCGATGTGACCAACCAGCTCTGCGAGTGCAGCACGGCCGGCACCGCGGCACCGCGCCCGGAAGCCGCTCAAGGTCTCAGATGAACGTCTTGGCACTATATCCAGTCGCCGAACGACGGAATCGCCGACCCGCAGATCCATCCAGCCAGTGTCGCATCGCGACTCGGTCGGGATGTGGTGAGGAGGCACGCTCGCTGAGCAAGTCCCATGTTCCCCGCAGCCCGACGGCGGGTGCGACAATGTGCCCATGTCGAAGGGCAAACCCGAGAAGCGCTCGGAAGTCGAAGAGGTCGAAGAGGTCGCCAAACGCCTCACGGCCAAGCATCCAGAGCTGAAGGCCAAGGATGTACGCGAGGTTGTGCAACGCGAATACGAGAAGCTCCAGGAAGCGCGACTCCGCGACTTCATTCCCGTTCTCGTCGAGCACGCCGCGAAGCAGGAACTCAAAACGCGCAAGAAGTAGGCACGATCGGCTCGCCGTTCACCACGCGGAAGCTTCAGCGACTTGATCAGCAACCGCCTCGTTGACCGGACTGTAGACAACAACGTGCCAACAGGCGCGCTGCTTGCGAAGAACGCGGAGTGACGACACCCGAAACTCGTGTCGATGGAGAGGCGGACACCGATGTCTGACAGCGGACACCTGGAAGCGAACCGTGCGAACTGGGATGAGCGCGTCGCGGGCCACCTGGTCGGTTATGACACGGACGGCTTCGTGGCGGATGCCGCGCGCATCTCGACAGTCGTCCGTGACGATCTCGCGCTGATGGCCGGCCATCTCCCGAACGGATCGGTACGTGGGCTGTCGTTGGCGCATCTGCAGTGCCACATCGGCACCGACACGCTCAGTTTTGCGCGGCTGGGGGCCCGGGTGACCGGCGTCGATTTCTCCGGCGCAGCGATCGCAGCCGCACGTTCACTGACCGAGCGTGCCGGCCTTGATGCGTCATTCGTCCAATCGACCGTCGAGGAAGCACCGAGCGCGGTGCGCGAGCAGTTCGACGTCGTGTACACGAGCATCGGCGTGCTGGGCTGGCTGCCCGACCTCGGTGCGTGGGCACGGAGCATCCGTCGCCTCCTCAAGCCCGGCGGATTGTTCTACGTGCGCGACGGGCACCCGATGCTGTGGACGATGGATGACGAAACGGACGACGACCTCGTCGTCCGTTATCCGTATTTCGCGACGGGAGAGCCACTGCGCGTTGACGAGGCGACCAGCTATATCGGATCAGCGGTCTTGTCGAACACGGTGACGTACGAATGGCCGCACTCTCTATCGGAGATCCTCGGCGCCCTGCTGAACGAAGGCCTGCTGATCGAAGCGTACGGCGAGCAAGACACCCTCCCTTGGAAGGCTCTGCCCTTCATGATCGAGACCGACCCGGGTGGGCCTCAGGACGGCAATTGGGTTCTCCCCAGGGGTCGCGAACGCATGCCGATGACGTTCTCCATCGCCGCACGCGGCTAGGAAAGAACCACGCAGAGCAGTCCTCCACCGTCTCGGACGTGGCCCGCACGACACCCACGTCGACTCTGACGCACCACGTCGATGCGGACGTCACGCCAGCGCCCGGGCTCGCACTCTTTTCACGTCCGAGGCCGCTGCGCGTACCTTGCGAGCAGTGCGACCGCCACGACGAGGACACCAATGCCGGCGACAACCATGCCCATCCATAGGCCCGAATAGTCCGGTGCGCTGAAGCCGAGCCCGAGGCACGAAGTACCTTGCGGGCAGGGAGCGGTTGTCAGCCTCAGCCCGTCGGCATGATCTGCCAACGCCTTAGCGACCAAGCCCCCAGCTAGCCCGCCCAGCGTGAGCAAAGCTCCCACCGCGACAGGGAGCAACCAATACCGGTGATGCTGATGCGCGATGGTTGGCAGGCGGACATCATCGCTCATGCGCAGAAACTAGACCCGCCGATCCGTGCATCGCGAGAAGGTATCGGTCGCCGGGCCGGCTCTAGCGTCAAGAGCGTGCGGTTCGATGTCGACGATGGCTACCCGGCACCGGATGGTTCGCCAGAGCTTGCTGGCGGCTTCACGATCGCGCAACACCGCACTCGTGTCCGGACAATTTGGATCAGTGGCTTAGCGCCTGATTCTGAGTTGGCGGGTCGCCCAGCGGAGCATCCAGCGTGCACGCGTGCCCTTCGGTGTCGTCAGCAGCAGAAGTCCCAGCTTGTCGGCGAAGGAGAGTTCAGACCTGCCGATGCCGAACAGAGTGTGATCGATGTTCGACCCGATCTGATGATCGGTTGGGAAGATCCCGCCGAGCCGGAGAGCGGCCTGCGTGGAAAGGAAAGGTCCAACCATGGGCGAAAACGTCGAGGCTGACCCGGAGTGCACTCGATAGAACAATTGGCCGTTGCGGGCACGGGTGATGGGTCCAGCGATTCGGGCGACGTTCAGGTTGAGGAGGTGGTCATCAAGAGCGCGGGCATGCGGTGCACACCCACCCGCCGCGATGGCGAGTTCGCGACGATACATGACAGCTGTCGTGACCATCGCCGCGCCCTTCAACAGGCGTGCCAATGGAATCTCCTCTTCTCCCTCGGCCGGAAGATCCGCCGTCAGGAGTGCATCCTCGTCATCATCTGCTATCCAGAACTTCGCCCATCCCTCACGACCGTCACCGACGCTTGCGAGTGCTATTCGATCTGAGGCGTACGAGAAGCTCGTCTCTGTCGTCGCCACCGCGTCCACATGCCGCCTGTGTGCGAGCTCCAGGAGCGCGTCCACGCGTTCCGAATGCCAAAGATCGTCCTGATCGATGAACGCCACCCAGTCACCACCGGCGGCGGCAAGCCCACGATTTCGTGCCACTGCAACACCACTGTTGTTCTGTTCGAGCACCTGTGGCCGTACCGGGTGGTCGTGTGCCATCGCCACGGTGTCATCGGTGGATCCGTCGTCGACGACGATCACCTCAACGTCGGGATATGTCTGTCCGCTCAAACTGTCGAGCGTGTGCCGCAGGTACCGAACCCCGTTATGGGTTGGAACAATGACGCTCACCAGTTCGGCGCTCACGCGGCCGATCGTAGACCGCCGCTCGAACAGCCCGCTCCCCCGCAAACGGGTTCCTTGGTGTGCAGGCAGCGGCAGCGCGGCGGGAGCGCTCTATGAGTGGCCGATCCCGTGTTGTTTCCTCGGTCTATGGCGCGGGTGTGAGGTCTCGGCGTTTGATGTATCCGTTGCTGCTGACAACGCAGTTGGCTGGGACGTCTTTTGCGACGACGGCTCCCGCGGCGATGACGGATCCAGAACCGATGCGCACGCCGGGGGCCACCGTTGCGTTCGCGCCGATCCACACGTTGGATCCGATCACGATGGGCGCGACAGTGATGCCGTCGAACCGCTCGGCAGGCTCGACGGGATGCCCGGCGGTGCAGAGCGTGACGCCCGGTCCGATCATGGTGCGGTCGCCGATGGTGATCCCGCCTATGTCATAGAACGCGCAGTTCTGGTTCACGAACACCCGATCGCCGAACTGAAGGTTGAGGCCGTAGTCACAGTAGAACGGCGGGTAAAGGGTGAGCGTCTCGGGCACCGGCCGGCCGAGGATCTCGCTCAGAAGCGCCGCGCGCCCGTCGATGTCGCTGTGGCGCAGAACGTTGAGCCGCGAGGTCAGGTCCATCACGATCTGAGTCCGTTCGGTGACAGTACGGGACTCCGTGGTTCGTCTCGGGATCAGACGTTCATTCCGCATGGTCCCTCATCATGACACCGCGATCATCCCCGAACGGCCGCGACGCGAGGCCACCCGTACTCAGTCCCTCGCACCGCGCGTCGTGGTCGACACCCTCCAGCGGCTAACCCTTCACACTCCCAGCCCTATCCCGACATCCTGCTCGACCAGGACGTCTACCCGACTGGTCTGCCAGGGCCCCGCTCACGACTATCCGCCTCAGTCTTGAAGAAGAGGGCCGGGACACGTTCCGCCAGTTGCTGGCCCAGATGACCGGGGAACCCGTCGAACGCCATCCGACGCCGGCGAGTGTTGTTCTGCGGCGTTCCACTGCCGCTCCGCCGGCCTCGTGACGCCGGCCCGTGAAAAGGGTGCCGGCCGGGTCGTCGAACGGCGACTCGACCGGCACCCTTTTCTGCCGGCCTATTCGTAGGCGTCCTGCACCTCTTCGTCGAGCTTCTCGTCGTCGACGGCGATCTCCTTGCGCGTGACGCTCGACGCGTGCGTCAGCAGCTTCTCGACCTCGTCCGCCTCGGCTGGGTCCACCACGACCACGATTCCCGCGCTGCCGGCGTGAAGGGTCTCACTGATCTTCTTGAGACTCTCCGCCGACGAGTTGTTCGAGATGTGTCCGGCCAGTGCTCCGATGCCGGCCCCGGCACCGCCGCCGGCCAGGAGCGCGCCGCCGAGTGCGACGGCCGGGAACAGAGCCACGACGACTCCGCTGGCGAGGCCGATGGCCAGCCCCTTCCGCCCACCGTGGTGCTTCGCCTTGTCGTCGCGCTTCGGAATGGACACCTTGCCTTCCAGGTCACGCACCACGACAGCGGCGTCGAATGCGGTGTGCTTGCCCAGACCCTTGTAGAACTCGTGCAGAGCGTCGAAGTCCGTCACCGCTTCGTCTTCGCTCGCGTATTGCGCGGCAATAGCCGTGTACGGCTGATCAGCCATGTCGTCTCCCCCATTGTGGCCGCTCACAACGCGGCACCCTGCGGATACCGTAAGCCCGCGCACCCACCTCGCACCATGGAAATCCGTGTCGCCCGTCGTCGAAACACCGCGTGGCACGCCACCCGGCTCCGCCGTTGAACGCAGAAGCGCGGCCCGACGGTGCCTACGGTGCGCCGAGGTCCGACGACAACCAGTGCTCTGGCGCGAGCTCGATCCGATACTCGCCCCTGGCGAAGTCGACGTACGGCTCGACCCTGTCGGCAGGGAGGTACCGGCTCGCGATGACGCGGAGGTCGTCATCCGTCGCGGGTCGCATCGTCGTGACCGCTCCTTCGACGGAGACGTACCGCGTCGTCGGTGCGATCCGATGGACGAGCAGCGAGAATCGGCCCGCCGCGGAGATGAGCCGACCCTTTCGGGAGTCGGGACGGGTGGATATCCACAGCGGACCCCTCGGCACGTAGTGGTACCAGATCGGGACGATCAACGGCCCGCGATCCGGTCCGGCAGCGACGGACACGGCGGCGACATGCGGCTGGGCGAGGAACTCCTCGCGGTCCGCAACCGAGAGCGGCATGACCCCAGCATGTCTGGGACCACCGACGCCGAAGGGCCGCGCCGTGCAGCGCCCACCTCGGAGTGCGATGCGCCGGATGCGTGCCGGCGGTCAGCCCTGGCCCGGGCGCGCCGCCTTCGCCGAGTCGCGCTCGAGGCGCGTCCAGCCGACGGAGTGCACCGCGATCGCAGCGGCCGCAGCAACGATCACGACGACCCCGGCGATCCATTCGATGTGCCAGAAGGCCCCGGCCACGCCGATGAAGGCGGCTCCCAGTGCCGCCTGCTGCGCGACGGTCACCATCATCGATCGTGTGGTGCGGTGGCGGAACGACTCCTGTGCGTTGAGCAGGATCAGCCCGGCCAGGAGGGGGATCGCGACTGCGAACCCGATCACGCACACGAGACCCGCGGCATCCAGGCGGGCGGAACCGACGAACGGCTGGATCAGGATGAGACCCGCGCCGACCAGCGCCGCATACGTGCGGTTGTTCTGTCGGATGAGTTCCTCGCCGTAGGCCGGATCATCGGCGATCTCGGCCATCGCGAGAGCCTCCGCCTCCGCCTCGGCCTCGGCAGCGCTGTCCGAGTCGTCTGCGGCTGCCTGCGGAGGTTCGTCGTCGGCCATGCGCTCATGCTCGCAGGCTCGTGCCGGATTGCGCGACCCCTTTCGGTGGCCGCGCTCAGGACACCTCGGTGCGACCGTTCATCGGCTTGCGCCAGACGGACACGTGGCTCCGACTCTCGTCGGTGAACGGGCTGCGATCCCAGCCCGCGTACCGCGCCTCGAGGTGCAGACCGGCGATCCTCGCCATCAGGTCGAGCTCGGCCGGCCAGGCGTACCGGAAGGTGCCGGAGCTGTACCGGAACCGGTCGCCCTCACGGAGATGGTGGTGGGAGACGACCTGCTGCTGAACGAGGTCGTAGGTGTCGAAGCCCAGGTGCCGTTCACTCACCTCGAACGGCGCCGCGACGGCGGTCGGCGGGAGCAGCCTGAGCTCCGGCACCCCCAGCTCGATCACGAAGCGCCCGCCTGGCGCGAGATGGTGGGCCGCGTTGCGAAGCATTCGATCTGCTCGTCTTGCGTCAGCAGGTTCGAGAGCGTGTTGTAGACGAGGTAGACGAGCGTGAGGCCGCCGACTCCAGGGGCGGTCGCGGTCGCCATGTCGCCCACGACGACCGGGATCGTGCCCTCGTCGGCCTTCGAGCGCAGCACTGCGAGCATGGGCTCCGACAGTTCGATGCCCGCCACCAGCACGCCCCGCTCGCGCAATGGGACGCCCACCCGTCCGGTCCCGATCGCGAACTCCAGCGAGGGACCGCCGCCCGGCGGTGAAACGGCGATCGAGACGAGGCGTCGGAGCCTCCGTCGCGACCTCATCCGGAACCACGCCGCACGGACGGAGTGAGCTTCGACCGCACCGCCCGGCAGGATGCCGGCGGACGCGCTGCGACCGGATGTCGGCCTGTGGTGATCCCTCGCGCCGCGACCGCGGGATCCCGCACGGCTAGCCAGCGGTGGCGCGGCGCCGCGCGCTGACCTCGGCCGAGACGACCACGAAGGCCAGAATCGCCGTGGCGCACGCGACGGCCGCCGCTGCCGGAATGACGACACCGACGATGATCACGAGAAGGGGGAGCACAACCGCCGGCACCGCCCAACGCAGCACCGACCGCCAGGCATCGCCGAACCGGCGCGCAATGATCGCGTTCGTGAGGAAGAACAGTGAGATGCCGCCGCCGAGACACACAGCGAGAACGAGAGGCAGCGGTTCGCCAGGATGCGCGATCGCCTCGGCGAGCGCGCCGGACAGCGCGGTCACGCCCGCCAACAGCATGAACGGCAGGAAGGCGACGGTGTCACGGATCGTGCGCGCATCGCCTGCCGCCAGCAGCCGTTCCAATCCGCTGCGCATCACGTCCACCCCGTAGAGGAAGAACGACCACGCGAGCCCCGAGGTGATCATCAGGCCGAGGACCCCGACCAGGCCGGCCGCGAGCGTCCAGGTCGCGCTGACCGCGGCGACGATGCTGAGCACCGACTCGCCGAGAACGATGATGACCAGAAGCCCGAACCGCTCGGAGAGATGTTCGACGTTCAGCCGGTCGAGCGCCAGAGATGACCAACTGCCCGAGGTCAAGGTGAGAAGCAGGATCTCGATCACGATGGCCAGCGCCCACAGGACATAGTTCGCCGGGGCGGGAAGGACGATCGAGACCAGCCAGAGCACGGCCGTCGCACCGTTGTAGGCCAGGATGCGGATTCGCGAGGCTGTCCCGTTCGCCCACGACATCCGGATCCATACCGCGAGGAGCAGGATGCGCAGCAAGGCATTCCCTGCAGCGAACAGCCACGCGCGATCGCCGATCGCCTCCGGCGCCGCGAGTGCGAGCGCCCCGACGGCGAACATTGCGATCAGCATCAACACAGAGAGCCGTCTACCGCTCAACTCCGGGGACACGTTCACGACGAACGTCAGATTCACCCAGGACCACCACACCGACGCGAACAGCGCGACGAAGACCAGGTCGAAGAACAGTTCCATCCAGTGCGCGCGCGATGGATCCCGGTCGCCGAAGACAGGTGCCCTCATCCGGTCGCCTCACCCCTGGAACCGCGCCACCGTGACGGGCGTCCCGGTGGGCTCATACCGGAGAGTATCCGCTCCCGTGATGCCGCAACAGGATCGCGGTCACGATCGCGGCGCTGGTGGACCCCGGTCGGATCAGCTGATCACGAGTCGGGAGATGAGGCCATCGCGGATGGTGAACAGGAACGGACCTGTCCCGTTGAAGCCATCGCCGGTCACGGTCAACGTGACGACGTACTCGCCGTCCTGATCGCCTGGGTGAGCACTCACCGGATCGAAGTGCGCCCGGACGCCGATGTTGTCCGTCGAATCCCACGAGCGGACCCCGCTTCGGCCCTCGAACTCGCGACCCCAGTCATTCAGGTATGCGTCCTCGGTGAACGACGCGACGAACGCCTCCGTATCGCCACGATTCGTCGCGTCGATGAACCTCTGAATCGGAGTTGGAAGGACTGCATCGGACACGGCTGACCCCATTCGCCCACTCGACGGTTCCACTCCGGCCGCGACATCGACGCCATCCGAGGCGCCATGCGGCGGGTCCTGTGGATCACGGACGATCGGATGATCCCCGTGCGCCCATGACATCACGACGGGTGGCAAAGCTGCCACTGTTCTCCGTGGACGGTGGCTTCAGGCGATGAGGCTGCGCACGACGACGTAGACGGCGAGCACGCCGACAGCTGCCCCGACGATCGCGTCCGCGATAACCAGGACGAAGTTCCCCACGAAGCCGAGTTTTCTCGGATCCCGCCATGCCCATGACCACCGCCCCCCGGTGTGTGCGATCCGATCCTCGGGCGAGGGGTCGAGGCAGGGGAATGCGACCTGTTGCACCAGCATCCTGTTGCGGCCGGATGACGACCTCGATCGACTCACTACCTTTCGAGTTGCGACGCTGAGCCGTACTATTTTCGCAACTGCGCCCGATCGATGGACAACGACCGACGTCGGACTGGCACAGCAGGGACGTTTCGGGGGGAAGCGTGCGCCGACTCTGGATCCTCGCCGTCGTCGTGGCGGTTCTCGCCGTCACGGTCGTGCCGATCGCACCTGCAGCGGAGGCCGCGGTGCCTCCCGCCACGGGCAACAACGCCGTCATCACCGTGAAGGTGGGCTCTGATCGCAGCGGTACGAGCGCCGTGAGCAACCTGGCGGGCGCCGTGCTCGGGTTCTACAGTTCCGCGACCTCGACGACGCCTTTGTTCACGTGCACGTCGGATGCCGACGGCGACTGCAGCATCACCGTTCCGAATACTGAGGTCGGCGGAGCGAATCGCGATGTCCGCTACACAGTGCGGCAGATCAGTGCGCCTACTGGGTACTACATGAATTCCACGCTCGCGATCGGGACGACCCCGGCGTCGTCGAGCTACTCATTCCAGACGGGGACGCAGTTGCGCGCCGGCACGACGTACACGTCACTGTCCAACTTCATGATCAGCACCGGCAACACGACGGACACCGCATCGGGCGGCATCTGGCAGGACAGCCGCAACAACCCGGTGCTCCCGGCTCAGTGCGGCCTCAGCGTCGCCATCATCGCCGACCTCTCCAACTCCGTGACAGCGACAGACCTGGTCAACCTGAAGGGCGCGGCCACCACTCTGGTCGGGTCGCTCACGGGCACGCCGTCGACGGTGTCGCTCTTCACGTTCGCCACGAACGCTCCAGCCGCGGGTGCCGCGAACGTCAACCAACCCGGTCTGATGCCCGTCTCGACCCCGGCCGGGGCGGCCACGGTCGACGGCCTGATCAACGGGTGGGCACTTCCAGGGGGCGCAGACGGCGGCACGAATTGGGACCAGGCATTCCAGGCCGTCGCGAGCGCCTCGCAGCACTACGACGTCGTCGTGATGATCACCGACGGCAACCCGACATACTACGGGAACCCTGTTCAGGGACCTGGGAACCGCACCCGCTTCCGTGAGGTCGAGAACGGAATCTTCTCCGCCAATGCCGTCAAGGCGTCAGGAAGCCGCATCGTCGCGATGGGGGTCGGCGCTGGCGTCTCCGGCTCTCCGGACAACCTCCGCGCCATCTCCGGTCCGACGCTCGACAGCGACTACTACCAGGCAACGGACTACGGCGCTGCGGGCGCCGCGCTGCGTGCGCTCGCACTGGGCAGCTGCGCGGGCAGCCTGACCATCGTGAAGCAGGTCGTGCCGCCGGGTACTCCGGTGAACTCCATCGCGGGAGCACAGCCGGCGGGCGGCTGGACGTTCGGCGCCTCGACGACCACGACCGGTGTGACCATCAACCCCGCCAGCGGCGTGACGGCCGACGGCACCGGCGCCGTGAACTTCGCACTGACCTTCACGGGAACCACGACAGCAGCGGTGAATGTGAGCGAGACCCAGCAGGCCGGATTCTCCTTGCACACCATCAATGGGGACAACGCCGTCTGCACCCGAATAGACACCGGCGCCGGCGTGCCCATCACGAACGTGGGCGACGGATTCACGGTGAACGCGGCATCCGACTTCCCGGTCAGTTGCGTTGTCTACAACCTCGCACCGGTGCCGCCGGCAACGTTGCTCGTGTCGAAACAGTGGGTGGTCGACGGAGTCACGTTCCCCGAGGGACAACAGCCGGCAGAGCTGACCACGAGCCTGCTCATCGACGGCTCGTCTGCGGATTGGTCGACGGTGCAGACGGGCTTCTCCGCAGGGGATTCCGCGGCGATCACCGAGAATGCGGCGGTGGCGGAGACCTCGCTCTGCACGATCGACAGCGAATTGTTGACGACGGCGAACGGCATCACGACAAGCGCGGCACTGCCCTTCACCGCGACCTTGCAGCCGGGTGCCAACACCTACGAGATCACCAACGTCGTGACCTGCCCGGCACACCTCACCCTCTACAAAGATGTTCTCAACGGACCTGCCGCGGCCACCGACTGGACGTTGAACGCCGCAGCACCCGACGGCGCGCTCCCCGGCCCGTCGGGTGTCAGCGGTGTCGAAGCAACCGTGACGCCCAGCGCCACGTATGCGCTCTCCGAGAGCCTCGGCGACCCCCGCTACACACAAGTGGCCGATCCGAATGCGATTCCGGTTCCCGGCTCGACGGTCAGCTGGTTCTGCAATCAGATCGATCCCGCCACGGGAGAGATCATCGCAGGCTTCAGCGACGGCCTGAACGGCGGGGTGACGATCCCGCCGGGATTCGACGTGCAATGCCAGGCGC
The DNA here is from genome assembly GCF_012985205.1 of Planctomonas sp. JC2975. Lineage (NCBI taxonomy): Bacteria > Bacillati > Actinomycetota > Actinomycetes > Micrococcales > Microbacteriaceae > Planctomonas > Planctomonas sp. JC2975. The sequence goes on from NZ_JABEKS010000001.1 coordinate 1,499,492, forward strand.
GGAACGAGAGCGCTCAACTGACCTTGGTCAAGACGGTTCAGAACACCCACGGCGGATCCGCCGCGCCCGGTGACTGGACGCTCACCGCCGACCCGGGCGACAACGACTTCGGACTGACATCGCAGAGCGTCACCGGCTCCTCCACGGGAGAAGTGGTCTGGCTGCGTCCCGGACAGCCGTACACCCTGAGCGAGTCCGGACCCGACGGATACGACCTCTCGGCTCTGGACTGCACCATCGGCACCGATCCGGTCCTGCGCGCACTGCCTGGCGACACGATCACGCTGCAGCAGAACCAGTACGGCGTGTGCACCTTCGAGAACGTCGACCGGCCGGCCCACCTCACGCTCGTGAAAGAGGTGCACAACGAACACGGTGGGACGGCCACCGCGTCCGACTGGACGCTTTCGGCCACCGGGCCGTCCACCATCAGCGGCACCACAGGGACGGACGCCGTGACGAATGCTCCCGTGGTCGCCGGAACGTACACGCTCTCGGAGTCCGGCCCTTCCGGATACTCGGCGTCGGCGTGGACGTGCACCGGCGGCGACATCAGCGGCACCGCGCTCACGATCGCGTACGAGGCGGATGTGACGTGCACGATCACGAACACCGACCAGGCGGCGCCTCCCGTCCCGCCGAGCGGAATGCTCCCGAGCACCGGATCCGACGTTCCGTGGATCCCGGCCCTGATCGTCACCCTTGGCGGATTGGCGCTCGTCCTGCTGGCTCGCCGCCGACGGACCTGAGGAGTTCGCTCCCGGGGCTTGACGCTACACTTCGATTTTGAAAGTGTTGCCTCCATGAGCCTTTTCATCACCTGTCCCGTCGAGAGCGTCGAGCGCGCGACCGCCTTCTACACCGCGCTCGGATGGAGCTTCAACGCGGAAATGTCCGATCACAACGTGTCGTGCTTCACGATCGCACCCGAGCAGTACGTCATGCTCGGCAGCCGCGCCATGTACGCGAGCGTCGGCGGCGTCGAGGAGCTGGTCGGAGGACCCGACACGCCTTCCAAGGTCACGGTTTCCTTCGACCTCGACAGCCGCGAGGCTGTCGACGACCTCGTCGAGCGTGCCGGAGCCGCAGGCGGGCGGATCGGCGACACCGACGACTACCCCTTCATGTATCAGCGTCAGTTCGACGACCCCGACGGCTACCACTATTCGCCGTTCTGGATGAAGCCGGACGCCGCTCCGACCGCGTGAGCGACCTCGCCGCAGCCCTCGATATCGTCGGAGCACGGTGGGCGCTGCTCCTGGTAGAGCGGCTGCTCGACGGCCCGCAGCGTTACGGCGACCTGCAGCGCGACCTCGGCGTGCCGATGAGCGTGCTCGCGACCCGTCTGCGAGAGCTGGAAGAGGCCGGTGTACTGTCTCGCCTGCCGCTCAAGCACAACACCCGCGCCTATGCCCTGACGGATCGCGGACTCGCCTTGAGCGAAGCGATCGTCGCGCTCCAACGCTGGGGCGCCGAGCAGGCCTGAGCCGTGCTGTCGAAGCGGGGTGCCGTCTGGTGAAGGTCGTGTTCCCGCGCGCGCGACCAGAACAGAGTCAGCAGCTCGGGCGACTAGGGGACTGTCGGATTCCCCGGGTGTGAGACGACCATTGAGTGGAGGTGTTCCATGACCGAACCCATCACCACCATCGACCGCCGATTCAGCATGCCGCAGGCGCGGCCGACGAGCTGGGCCGACACCGAGCAGATCCTGCTCGACGCCCAGATGTCGTGGATCTCGACGGTCCGTGCCGACGGCCGCCCCCACGTCACCCCGCTCGTGGCCGTGTGGCTGGACGGCGCCCTGTATTTCACCACCGGATTCCATGAGCAGAAGTACCGCAACCTGCAGGCGAACCCCTACGTCGTCGTCACGACAGGGAACGCGACCTGGAACGGGGGCGTCGACGCGATCGTCGAGGGGAAGGCGGTGCCGCTCCACGACGAGATCGAGCTCACCCGCGTCGCAGCAGCATTCGGCGGCAAGTGGGACGGCGACAGCTGGCACTACTCCGTCGAGAACGGCCACTTCGCGCAGCACGACGCCGGCAGCAATGACGGCGTCGAGAGCGAGGTGTTCAAGGTGACACCCACCAAGGTGTTTGCGCAGGCGAAGGGGAACTTCGGGCAGACCCGCCACCGCTTCTGAGGCATCCGCTCGCGCGACGCGGACGCCGCGTGCGGGTCAGATGCCTGCCGGCTGCGCCAGGAACACGGATGCCGCCTCGGCGCGCGAGGTGACCCCGAGCTTGCGGTAGATCGCGGCGACGTGGAACTTCACGGTGTTCTCGCTGATGCCGAGTTCGCCGGCGATCGCCCTGTTCCGCCTGCCTGCCGCGAGCAGCTTCAGCACGTCCACTTCACGTGGGCGCAGTTGCCACGCTGCGGCGAGCGCCGCCGTCGCGTGCGGTGGATCCAGCGGGATGACGATCGACACCTCCGTTCCCCAACCCGGAGTCGCCTCGATCTCGAGCTGACCGTTGAGCGCGTGAACGCGCTGGCGCACGAGCTGCAGCTGCGTCGAGGCGTCGGTGAAGTCGCCCGGCCCGTCGTCGCGCATGTCGATGAGCAGGTTCGTACCGTCGCATCCCCACTGCACCCGAACCCTGCCGACCTCTGGCCGGTCGACGAGCGCGAGGATGGACCCGCGAACGACGGCCCGCGCTCCGTGAGCGACCTCGCTCGGCAGCGGGCGCCCATCCGCAGGCGGTTCCACGAACTGAACGTCGAGCTCTCGGTACTTGACGAGCGGGCGCAGGTCGTCGCGAAGCCGCTCGAACGCCGTCGTCACGGGCTCCTCGGTGAAAGTGCGCACGCGGTCGCTGGCCGTGCGCAGGTGCACCATCCCCTGCGCGGCGATGCCCGTCGCCGTCGTGCGTGCCGCCTGGTCGTCGAGTGCGGATGACCGCAGTGCGGCGAGCACGGATTCGAGCGTGGTCGAGTACTCGTCGGCGAGCTCGCTCAGCGCCTCCATGCGCTCGCCGGATGCCGCACGTGCGCGCTGCAGATAGTCGGGAGGGGCGGCATCCGCGAGTTGCTGAACGCGCATCGCGACCAGGTTCCACGCCTGAAGCACGATCCCATCGGTATCGCGCGGCGGGCCCGGATGCGCCATCACGAGCAGAGCCCCGTTGCGCGAGAGCGCCTCGAACGTCGGCACGTGCTCGCCGTCGACCTCGAGTTCGCCGCGCCTGGCGGATCCTGGCGGGAGCACCCGGCGAAGCTCATCCAGATCGAGGAACGACACGCCGTCGATGAACGCCCGATCACCCGAGCCGCGTCGCGCGGCGCCCGAGGTGTCGGCTGCGAGGATCAGGAGCGCATCGTGCGCAACGAACCCGACGAGCGACGACGAGAGCCGGTCGGCCAGCGCGTAAGCGGGCGCGCTGACCACGGTGACGAGATCGCGCAGCGTCTTTTCGGTGCAGGACCCACCCCCGTCGGTCACGATTCCCACCCTAGGCCGTCGCGCTGCACCTGGATCGCCCACCCGTTCGGGTGGGCGGAACGGTCCTCAGGAATGGTGGCCGCGCAGCGGCACATCGCAGAAGCTCGATCACAGCGGGCGGCGGCGATGCCGGTCGCGAAGCGGCAGAACGGTGGAGGACGACGATGTCAGGCAATAGGGCCGTCGTGTACAAGGGACCGGGTGTGGTCGAGGTCGAGGACACCCCGTACCCCGAGTTCGAATTGAAGGACGGACCGGGGGTGAATCCCGCGAACGTGGGCCGCAAGGTTCCGCACGGAGCCATTCTGCGCACCGTGTCGACGAACATCTGCGGCTCGGATCAGCACATGGTGCGAGGGCGCACCACGGCGCCGGCCGGGCTCGTGCTCGGACACGAGATCACCGGCGAGGTCGTCGAGGTCGGTCCCGGCGTGGAATTCATCAAGGTCGGAGACATCTGCTCGGTGCCGTTCAACATCTCGTGCGGCCGCTGCCGCAACTGCAAGGAAGGCAAGACCGGCATCTGCCTCAACGTCAATCCGGATCGGCCGGGGAGTGCTTACGGCTACGTCGACATGGGCGGATGGGTCGGAGGACAGGCCGAGTACGTGCTCGTGCCCTACGCCGACTGGAACCTGCTGAAGTTCCCGGACCGCGACCAGGCACTGGAGAAGATCCTCGACCTGACGATGCTGTCTGACATCTTCCCCACCGGATTCCATGGCGCGTTCACCGCAGGCGTGCGCCCCGGCTCGAGCGTCTACATCGCCGGCGCCGGGCCGGTCGGGCTCGCCGCAGCGGCCGGAGCCCAGCTCCTGGGAGCTGCCGTCGTGATCGTCGGCGACCTCAACGCCGAACGTCTGGCGCAGGCGCGCTCATTCGGATGCGAGACCGTCGACGTGTCGAAGGGCGATCCCCGGGATCAGCTCGAGCAGATTCTCGGAGTCCCCGAGGTCGACGCCGGCGTCGACGCGGTCGGATTCGAGGCGAAGGGTCACGGTGCGGACTCCTCGCACGAGGCGCCGGCGACCGTGCTCAACGACCTCATGGGCCTCACCGCGGCCGGCGGAGCGCTCGGCATTCCGGGGCTCTACGTCACGGGCGACCCCGGAGGCATCGACGAGGCGGCCAAGACCGGATCCCTGTCGCTGCGACTGGGCCTCGGCTGGGCGAAGTCGCTGTCGTTCACCACGGGTCAGTGCCCTGTCATGCGATACAACCGGCAGCTCATGGAGGCGATCCTGCACGACAAGGTGCAGATCGCGAAGGCGGTCAACGCCACGCCCATTCCGCTCGAGCAGGCGCCGCAGGGGTACGCCGACTTCGACAAGGGTGCCGCACGCAAGTACGTGCTCAACCCCAACGGCTACATCAAGGCCGCGTAGGGATTCGCTGAATCGATTCCGGATGCCCGTGCTCGCGGCATCCGGTCATCCCCGATGAAAGGAACACTCATGTCCGTCACTCTGGAAGACGCTCGCCGCGTCATCGCCGCCGCCGAAGCGCGCGCCGACGAGATCGGCCAGCCCATGAACGTCGCCGTCGTGGACGCCGGCGGCAACCTCGTCGCGCACGAGCGCCAGGACGGCGCGTGGATCGGCAGCGTCGAGATCTCGATCAGCAAAGCGTGGACGTCACGTGCGTTCGACATCTCCACCAAAGACCTCGGCGACAACTCGCAGCCCACCCAGCAGTTCTTCGGCATCCACGCCACCAACCACGGCCGCGTCGCCATCTTCGCCGGCGGCGTGCCACTGGTGCGCGACGGCCGCGTGGTCGGTGCCGTCGGAGTCAGTGGAGGCTCGGGCGAGCAGGACCAGACGGTCGCCGAAGCCGGGGCCGCCGCGTTCTGAGGGCGGCCGCGCAGTAGCTCGACTGGTGACGTCTCTATCCGTTTTGCCGGCCAGCGCGGCGCCGCCGAACTGTTGCTCCGGTGAGAAGGCTCGCTCCAACGGCGACGACGAGCACCACCGGCCACAGCGGAGGCACCGAACTGCCGGTTGCTGCGAGTTCCGAAGATGCCTCGGCCGGAGTGGGCGTCGGCGCAGTCGTGTCTGCCGCGGGAGCCGTGAAGCTGACGGTTCCCGTGGCGATGCTCACCGATTGGGCCGTCACGGACACGCTGGTGGCACCGAACGGCACGTCGACGTCCACCGTTGCGGTCTCGCCGGCCGGGACCGACTGCTGGGTGGTCTGCGTCGTCCCGTCCGGAAGTGCTGCCGTGATCGTGAAGGTGACAGGGCCGGCTGCGACCGATGACGCATTGAGCGTCACCACCGCCTGCCCTCCGGTACTGCTGGCCGATCCTTGCTGCACGGATGCCGTCGAGTTCTCCGCGGCGGAGACTTCGAAATCGTAGGAGAACGCGGTGGTGCCATGCGTCACCGAAACCGCGTCGGCGTATCCGGTCGCTCCAGGGGCCGCACCACTGCCGAGGCCCACCTGGACCTGACCCCACACGCCGGTCGGATAGCGGGCCGCGAAATCGCCGAAGGTGCACGGCGTTGCCTGCACGCAGAAGCCTCCGTCCCCCGCATTGGACTGGAACACGATGGAGTCGGCACTCAGAGTCCAGGTCTGCCACTGACCGCTGGCGGCGGTGCCGTTACCGGGCTCGCCGAAGCTCACCGTGGTGAACGTTCCAGCCGTCGTGCCCACCTGCCACCCAGCGAAACGCATGACGGGGAGGCTGCTTGCGACGCCCGAGGTGGCGAACGTGAACGTGGAGAAGCTCGCGCCCAGCAAGGTGTCCCATGGCGATGGAACGGCGCCGGCCGGATTGGTGTAAACCTGGGCGCGGTCAGCCGACGTCGGCGTCGTCAGCTGGAGACTCCCCCGACCGCTCGGCGGGGTCGCGGGTCCCTCCACCAGCTGCTCGACACCACCGCCGCCAGGATTCGCCGGATCGATCGCCCACCCGTTGCCACTGTCGGCATTCGCCGTCGAGGTCAGCGCATCGATGACGTTCGCACCCGGCGCCGCAGTGGCCCCCGGCCCTGAGAAAACGGCGGCGAGAAGAACGATTCCACCGATTGTCAAGACGGCTGCGGCCGCACGAATCCCTTGGCTCATGACTCCCCCGATGTCAGAGGACATGTTACGCGCCTTCAGACAATCCACAGAGAACGCCATTTCAACCTCCTGTGACGCCACTGTCCGCCCGCTCATCGGGGGTTCGCCCGCTCCCACAATTCGCTGTCGAGTGGATCCATCCCGTGGCGTTCACGGGTCGGCGGCGGCCCGGTCACCGGCCGGTAGTGGTCGTGTTCGAGGGCGAGCACGGCCTCGCCGCGCGTCAGGTCGGGGAGCGCGACGGCCAGCGTTCGTGCCATCCGCGCGGGTACCGTGCCGGCCAGCGCGACCCGGTCGTGCTCGGGTTCCATGGAACGGATGATGCCCTCATTGCGTCGCAGGAGCGCGATGACCGCATCAGCCGCGTCGGCCCCCGTGTCCACGGTGAAGGCGTCCACCGGCTCGCACACGATGGTGCCCGCCTGTGCGAGCGCCCGATGGATGAGCATGGGCGCGAGCAGGCGGAAGTCCGCGCCCACCGACGACATGCCCTTGTTGAACTTCTGGTGGGAGTGGCTCTGCCGCGGCGCGTATCCGGTGTGCGTGATGGTGACGTGCGCGTCGGGGATCGGCCATCCGTATCGACCCTGCGCGAGGCCGGCCTCGATGCCTTCACGTGTCGCAGAGAAGAAGGCCGGCGGCATGGATCCGCGCTCAACGGCCAACTCGACCGTGAGGCCCGTCCCGATCTCGCCCGGCGCCACGATGAACCCGAGCGTGGCGAGGTATCCGGTGGTGTGCTCGCTCATGATCGCGTGGGCAGACCCGATGTTCGAGATCCGCTCGATCTGGCGCGTGGTGGTGGGACGGAACACGACGGCGATGCCGAACTGCTCGTCGAGGAGCGCGGCGATGACCTCCTTCTGCACGTCGCCGAACAGGGTGACGGCCACTTCAGCGCGATCGTCGTCAACGCGCAGCGCGATCAGGGGATCCTGCTCGGCCAACGTCGACAGCGCTGCGAACATGGCACCGCGTTCCGCGGTATGCACGGGATCGACGACGGACTCGAGCGTGGGTGCGGCGAAGCGCACGGACGGCCGCGAAGCGCTCGTGGTTCCCAGCCAGTCGCCGATGCGTGCGCGGGTCAGCCCGCGCATCCGCACGACGTCTCCCGCCCGTGCAGCCTCTGGCGGGCGGACGCCGGACGGCGCGCTCACCTCGAGCCATGAGACCAATGAGCGCACGCCTTCGTCGTCCACCCGATCCCGTTCGCGAAGGAGTCCGCCGAACACGCGCGCCCAGACGATGCGACCCCGCTCGTCGTTCTCGATCTTGAACACGCGCGCCGACAGCGGATCGGTGTCAGCGTGGGGCGAACCGACGGGGAACTCGGCCATCACCGACATCAGCTCACGGATGCCGGCGCCCGTCATCGCGGAGCCGAAGACGACCGGCACCACGTCGCGGGCGGCCCACTCCGATCGGAACGCCGCGCGCGCCCGCTCACGAGACGTCGTCCGCGAGTTCACGAAGTCGTCGAGGAGGGATGCGTCGTGCTCGGCGAGCCGCTCCCGCACCTCGTCGCGGGACAGCTCGAGCTCTGCGACCGCTGCATCCTTCGTGCCGAGGCCGCCGACCTCCGTGAACGGCACGACACTGGTGCCATCGCGGTCCGCGAGGCGTCGTCGCAGTTCGCGCACGACGCGATCGGGATCCGCGCCCTGCCTGTCGATCTTGTTGACGAAAACGGCGACGGGCAGGCGGAGGCGGGTGAGAGCGCGCCACAGCACGACGGTCTGCGGCTGGACTCCCTCGACGGCGCTGACGACGAGCACTGCCGCGTCGAGCACCGAGAGACTGCGTTCCACCTCCGCGATGAAGTCGGCATGCCCTGGGGTGTCGATCAGATTGACCTGGGCGGGCGCGTCGCCGTCATGCCGATCGAGCAGGAATGATGCGACGTTGGTGCGTATCGTGATGCCGCGTCGCCGCTCGATGTCCATCGAGTCGGTCAGCGACGTTCCGGCGTCGACGCTGCCGAGCGCGTCGATGGCGCCGGAACTGAACAGGAGCCTTTCGGTCAGGCTCGTCTTGCCGGCATCAACATGCGCGACGATGCCCCAGTTCGCGGTGACCGCGTGCCCCCGAGGCGTGGGCGAAGAAACAAACGACACAGGACTGCTCCAGAGAGGTCGAGAAGACGATGGGCTGAGCAGTCGTTCGCCGCATGGTTCTTCCTTTCCCGAGTCGAGTCCTGGTGTCGCGAAGATCCATGCGCCCACGCCCACGCCGACTCGGCAATGAAACCGAGCCTCGTCGTCGGCAACGTCGAGATGGCGGACACCAGTCCGCGGATTCGAGTCGCACTTCGCGCGTCCGCTTTCGTTGCGCAGCTCGCTCGAAGAGAATCACTGGGTGCCGATTTCGCAGGTAGCGCTCCTCTCGGACGTCCATGGAAACGTGACGGCTTTCGAAGCCGTGCTGGCGGACATCGCTTCCCGCGGCATCCGCTCGGTCTACAACCTGGGCGATGTGGCGGGCAAAGGACCGCGCGGATCGGAGGCCGTCCGACTCAGTCGCGAGCGGTGCACCGTCACCGTCCGCGGGAACTGGGATGACATGCTCGGCACCCGCGATCTGACAGACCTTCCAGAAATGCAATGGTGGGCGACGGAGCTCAGCGCCGACGACCGGCACTGGCTGGGATCGCTGCCCGAGTCTCACGACCTCGCGCTCGGCGACCATCGCATTCGGATGTTCCACGCCTCGGCCACGAGCGTCTACAGCCGTGGCACACGGATCCCGAATTCGACGCCATGTTCCTGAACACGGAACTGACCGGGGAAGGTCCTCTCCCGAACGTGGTCTGCTACGGGGATATCCACAGCGCGTACACCAAAACCGTTGACGGCAGAACTCTCATCAACGTCGGCAGCGTCGGCAACGCACTGGACGAGACGACCGCCTCCTACGTCATCCTCACGCCCGCGGCGGACCGACCAGAGCTACAGATCGAGTTCGTGCGAGTTCCCTACGACCGGGAAGCGGAGATCGCGGTCGCCGTCGCCAGCGGGATGCCCGCCACCGAGCCCTACGCCATCGAACTGCGCACCGCCGTCTACCGCGGGCTGCAACCACAGAGGTGATGACCATGAGACCCTTCCGATTCGGAGTCGTCGCACCGATACTCACCGACCTGGCGTCGTGGCAGGACAGCGCGCGGCGCATCGCGGATCTCGGCTACTCGACCCTGCTCATGCCGGACGTTCCGGGCTTTCAGCCCGCTCCCGGGCCCGCGCTGGCCATCGCCGCTGCGGCCGCGGACCTGCGAGTCGGCAGCTGGGTGTACGCCGCCGCCCTGCGGCAGCCATGGAGCACTGCACGAGAAGCGCACTCGCTGACGATGCTCACCGGCGGTCGCTTCGAGATGGGCATCGGGCTCGGCCGTCCCGGCATAGAGACGGAGCAGGGACTGCCGAAGGTCTCCGGCGCCGAGCGGCTTCGCCGCGTGCAGGAGACCATCTCCGTCCTGCGAGAACTCGACGGACCGGAGCAACGAACGCCGGTCGTCATGGCGGTGCGCGGACCTCGATCGCGGGAGCTCGCTGCAGAGGTCGCCGACACCGTGACCTTCGTGCTGGACGCGGGCGACGATCGGGTTCTGATCGAACGGAGTGTGCGTGAGTTCGCCGCCGGCCGGGACATCGAGCTCGCCCAGCATGTCGGTGTCGTCGGCGACGCCAGGGCCGCGTTCATGGCGGCGCCCGGCACGGACACGGCCGCCCTGCGCGCCGCCGATTCGCTGTTCCGGTTGCCGGACGACCCGTCAGCCGTCGTCGACGAGCTGCAACGCAGACGCGAGGAGATCGGCCTCAGCTACTACGTGTTCGGCGCGGCATTCGCCGAACTGCTCGCCCCGGCCGTCGGGCAGCTCGCGGGGCGCTGAGTATCGCCGGTGCTGCGCCCTGGAACACCTGTCAGGCATTCTGGCCAGGGAATCCACCGGCGTGCTGACCCTCCCCAGGGCAGAAACGCGCGTGGGAGCCGGCACATCCGCCTCAGCGGATCGGTGCGCTACTGCGTCCCTGCGCTCCCCCGCTCAGCTCGGCGTCGAGGGTCTCTTGCGTGACGCGCATCTGCTCGGCATATGCCGGATCCTTCAGGCGCTGCCACATAAGGTCCTCTGGAACGTCCTCGACCTGACTGACGACCCACCAGATGTTGCCGAACGGATCCTTGATGCGCCCACCGCGTTGTCCGAAGGCACTGTTGGAGAGTCCCGTCACCACTGTGGCACCGCCGGCAACGGCTTTCGCGAATGCCGCGTCGGCATCCGGGACCCACACTCGCAGCAGGCTCGGCATGACCGGCCATTCCGGACGGCGATCGAAGGCCAGCAGAACGGTGTCGTCCACCTGGATCTCTGCATGACCGATCGCCCCGTCTTCTGTGGCGACGCGGGCGAGTTCCACCCCGTCGAACACCTGCGCAACGAAGTCGAGGAAGGCTCCCGTGTCATCCGTCACGATCCACGGAGCGACGCTCGTGTATCCGGCCGGGGCGGCATTCTGACATTCTGACATGTTCGGTCCCTCTCCTGACGGTTCGTGATGTTCGAACAATAGGAGTGATACAGGACGGGATCTGTCCTCTATTCCTTCTGGCAGATCAGCCTCGAGCTCGAATGCCGCGTCGCCCATCGACCGGCAGGCGGCGCGCTGCCTCCCGCCAGAGTCGCGTTCCGTGCGCACCCACGTGATCCCGGGCCGACCTCACCTCCGCGCCGAACCGCCGCGCTTCGTGAGGATCCCCGGATTGTTGGGGTCGATCAAGTCCTCGTATTGCGGATGCCGGTCGATGAACGTCCGCACGATGGGGCAGAGGTTGGTCACCCTCTTGCCCTGTTCGCGCACGTCGTCCAGCACCTGGCGGATCATCTCCGACGCCACGCCTTGTCTGCGGAACTCCGGGTAGACGGCGGCGGCGAGCAGCACGATGCGGTCCGCCATGCGGTTGTAGGTGACGGCGCCGAGCGCGGTGTCACCCACGATCGCGGTGTAGACCTGCTCCTTCTCCTCGTTGACGACAGTGATGTCCATGTCCACCCTCTGGTCCGGTTCCAGGAGCTGATCGATGATGGTGACCTGGTCCTCGGTGAGGGTACCGACCCCGTCCGGGTAGCCGGCCTGGTCCGGGTACTCGAACTGAAGATGCTGATGCGTTGTCCGATCGGTCATGTTCGTGCCTTTCGAGAATCGAGGCGGAGCGGATGGATTCCTGCTGTCATCCGACGTCGTGTTCGAAGTCGGCGAGGGTGTCATCCGTAGCAGAAGTGGCATCCTGCCCAGACGGGCGGGCGCCGGAGCCGGGACGGGCGCCGGAGCCGGGATGGACGTCGTCGATGAGGTCGGCGTACTCGGGATTCCGCGCGATGAACTCGCCGACCACGGGACAGATGATCGTGATCTTCTTGCCGGTCTCGCGGATCGCGTCCAGCACTCGCGCGATGAGCTCCGTCGCGACCCGCTGGTGTCGATAGGGATGCGCCACCCAGGTGGAGAGCAGGACGACGCGACCTCCGACATACCGGTAGGGCAGTTCCGCGACGGTGTCCTCGTTCAGCACGGCCTCCCAGCGTCCGTGCTCGTCGTCGTTGATGACGTCGAGCTCCCAGCCGGACCGGATCTCCGCGAGGTCGGTGCGGTCGACGACGGCGATGAGCGACGCGTTCCTCTCGCGCTGCGCATCCGCCTCGGCCTCCAGATCGATCGCCATGTCACACCCCTGGCGCAATCGCACAGGCGGCGACACAAAGCCAGCTCCCGTGACGCCTCTGGTACACGTCGGTGTACAGCGCCTCCTGCACCGAGCCGTCGGCGATCACCGTGTACCTGGCGCGACCGTGGATCACGGCGACGTCTTCGCCGAGGAAGCGCACCCGGGACTCCTTCAGCGCCAGGTCCTTGAAGGGGCGTGGCCCAGCGATGTATTCCAGGTACTCGTCTCGAGTGCGGGTGACTCCCGGCGTCTGCACGACGAAATCGTCGGAGAGAAGGGTGCGGAAGCGTTCGGCGTCACTGGCCTGATCGGCGGCGTTGTAGTCGAGGTTGAGCCGCTCGAGGATCGCAAGGTCCTCGGTTCTGTCGGTGAGGGTTGTCATGTCTGCTCCTTGGTCGAGGTGTTGGTGGAAGGCAGCCGAGCGATCGGCGCTCCGGACGCGCCGGCGGGTTTGCGGGCGCGACGAATCGCGCGACGTGCGCACAGCACAGTCGCTCCGGTGTCGCCCTGGAATTACGCCCGAACGGTGATGATCGTCTTGCCCTTGTGCCGCTCCGTCGGGTTCAGTGCCGCGAGGGCATCGTCGAGGGGCACGATGGTGCCGATGTTCGTTCGGAACCGCCCGTCGCGCACCCGCTGGACGATCTCGGTGAGCTGCGCTCGATCGGACTCGACCACGAAGTCGACAGCACGCACGTCCTGCGGCTTGTGCTCCGGCGGTCCGACGATGGTCACGAGCACTCCTCCCGCCCGGATGACGTCGGCCGACGCCTTCTGAATGTCGCCGCCGATGACGTCGAAGACGAGGTCGACCTGACCGACGTCCCGCAGGTCGTCGCTTCCGAGGTCGAGGAACTCGTTGGCTCCGAAGTCGAGCGCCGCCTGGCGGTCGGCCGCCCGGCCGGTGCCGATCACGTAGGCGCCCGCCTCGCGTGCCAGCTGTGCGACAGCGGATCCGACCGCGCCTGCGGCTCCGTGGGCGATGACGGTCTGGCCGGACCGAAGATGTCCGTGCTGGAAGAGGCCCTGCCATGCGGTCAGGCCGGAGATGGGCAGGCTCGCGCCTACCGTGAAGTCCACGTCGCCGGGCAGCGGTGCCAGATTGCGCGACTCGACGGCCGTGTACTCGGCCAACGTGCCGTCGCGGTGCCAGTCGGTGATCCCGAAGACCCGTTGACCGAGCGAGAGGCCCGTTGTGCCGTATCCCAGTGCTGAGACCACTCCGGCGAACTCGTGACCGATGACCGCCGAGGTGCGGTCGTGACCGGCGCGGTCCGCCCAGGTCGATGGCCACTCCCACTCTGCGGGCACGAACCCCGACGCGTGCACTTTCACGACGACGTCGTTGATAGCCGGTTTCGGCTCGGGCAGCTCCGTCAACGTCATACCCGCGCCGTCGGCGGCGCGATCCGTCACGATGATCGCCTTCATCGGTTCCTCCTTGTGGCGGTGGTCGTTCCGCTGCTCTCGCCTGTGTCGGAGAGCAGTTGCAGATGCGCCAGCGCCATGTCGACGGCGGAGGCCATCGGGGCGACGTCACGCGCGGTCTGAGCGAGCAGATAGCCGCCCTGCACCGCAGCCACGAATCCCGTGGCCAGCTGCACGACATCGGCGTCGGACGGGATCGTCCCGTTGGCCTGGAAGCGACGGAGCATGTCTTCGAACAACTCTTCCCAGGCTATGAAGAGCGCTTGCAGCTGCGCCCGCGCGACCACGTCGTGATCGGCCACCTCGTTCGCCAACGAGCCCAGCGGGCATCCGTATCGGCCGTTCTCCAACGCGTTGTGCGCGATGAGTCCGTCGCGCCAGCGCCGCAGACCAGCGAGCGACTTCACCGTTCCGAGGCGTTCGCGCTCACCGCCGACCGTTCGCTCGCCCACGAATTCGACGACGGCTCGCACGAGCGCCGGCTTGTCGGCGAAATGACGGTACAGCTGCGACTTGCTGACGCTGCTGGCAAGGACGACATCGTCCAGTGTGACTCCGCCGACGCCACGAACGCGCATCAACTCGGCTGCAGCGAAGACGATCCGAGACCGTGTCTGGGCGCCACGCGCCGTCAATCGCACCGGTGATGCCACGGTGGTCGTGCTCTCTGCCATGCATTCATGATAGCTCAAACTGGACGAAATGGTCCTGTTTTGATGATGGTCGCGCCGGTACACGTAAAAGGGCGATCAGGGTGCACCAGTTGCCCCGCTCACCTCCCGGCGCCGACCACTTCGACTCCATCCACTGCTTGGAGTGAAAGTTCCTCAAGATTCGCTCAAGATTTACACCCCTTAAAAGGGGGTAGAGACGTGTGTAATCGGGGTACAGACTCGCCCTATGCAAGCGAACGAATGGCCGACCGACCGCTCGAAGAGCTTGGGTGAGTCGAACGAATTCGAACTGGATTTCACCGACGTGGCTTTCGGAGCCGACCTCCTTGCCGTGAAGCTCCCCAAGACCTGCGACCACGTTGTCGCCGGCCGCCGACTCATCGTCACGTCGGTGGAGTTCTGGACGACACGAGCGGTGATCCGCTACACCTGGCCCATGTTCGAATCGCACAGAGGGCCTCTCGCAGCAGGCGTCGACTGGCGCTGGGTCGTCGACCAGGATGGCGTCGACTACGGAATCAGCGGCGGCGGTGCACGCTCAGTCGGGATTGCGAGCGACGCGTTCATCTCGACCGCCGACCCGGTGCCCGCCGACGTCCAGTGCCTCACCGTCACACTTCCAGAAGGCTCCCTCACCGTGGAGCTGTGCGGCTGATCGGCGTCGTGCTCCGACGTCACGATCCGTCGCCCCGGCGATGCGAGGGTGGCGACGGTCAGAGGTCGCCGTACGGAACAGCAGGATCCGTGAGGCGATCGGCATCCACCGCACGGCCGCTCGCGATGATCGGCTTCAGCTGGTCGATCACGTCCCAGACATTGACGTTCATCGCCGCGAGCATCCGGCTGTCAGCATCGAGCCAGAACGCCACGAACTCGCGCTTCTCCAGGTCTCCGCGCACGAGCACACGAGACTCGACGCCGCGCGGCGCGAACCCGATGTACTCCATGCCGAGGTCGTACTGGTCGGTGTAGAAATACGGCAGCTCCTCGTACTGCTCGTCGCCGCCCAGAAGCGCGGCGATCGCCGCCTTGGGCTGGTTCAGTGCATTCGCCCAGTGCTCAACCCGCACGCGCTGCTTCAGGAGCGGATGCTCGTGGTTGGCTATATCACCGACTGCGTAGACATCGGGGTCGCTGGTGCGCAACGACGCATCGACCAGCACTCCGTTGTCCACATCCAGTCCGGCTTGCTGGGCGAGCGTCACATCCGGCGCGACGCCCACCCCGATCACCACGGCGTCCGCCTCGATAGTGTCACCGTCTTCCAGGCGCACACCACTGGCACCGCCATCCGCCGTCACGATCTCGGCGATGCGGGCGTCGAGCCGCAACTCGACGCCGTGCTCGCGATGCAGAGCGACGAACACCCGAGCAAGCTCCGAGCCGAGCACGGCCAGCAGCGGCAGCTCGGCGGCCTCGATCACCGTCACGTCGGTGCCCGCCGCCCGCGCGGCGGCCGTCACCTCGAGACCGATCCAGCCCCCGCCGATGACGGCGAGCTTCTTCCCCTGACCGAACGTCGCCCGGATCGCCTCCGCGTCTTCCACCGTGCGCAGGTAGTGCACGCCGCTCGCGTCTGCTCCCGGAATCGGCAGGTGCCGAGGAACGGACCCCGTCGCGAGCACCAGCTTGTCGTAGTGCAGCGGGCTGTCGTCATCCAGCAGCACGTCGTGCCTCTCGCGGTCGATGCTGCCCACCCGGATGCCGAGCCTGAGATCCACACC
The DNA here is from genome assembly GCF_012985205.1 of Planctomonas sp. JC2975. Taxonomy (NCBI): domain Bacteria; kingdom Bacillati; phylum Actinomycetota; class Actinomycetes; order Micrococcales; family Microbacteriaceae; genus Planctomonas; species Planctomonas sp. JC2975. The sequence continues at coordinate 1,515,556 of NZ_JABEKS010000001.1, forward strand.
GTGTTCCGCGTACCACTCCCCAGGATTCACCAGGGCCTCATCGAACGACGACTCGCCGGCCAGAAGACTCTTCGACAGCGGCGGTCGTTCGTACGGCAGGTGCGGCTCGGCGGCGACCAGCGTGACACGGCCGCGGAACCCGATGTCGTGAAGTGCTTCTGCGGCCTTTCCGCCTGCCAGGCCGCCGCCGACGATGACGACGTGCTCGGGACTGCTCATGATGTTCTCCTTCAATGGTGTGCGGATTCGGACAGCGCCGACGCGAGATCGGCCGCGACCCCGACCCACGCCGCTGTGAATGCGGCGATCGCGTCGCGCTCCAGACCGGTGACGACGTCGTCGTAGTCGACTCCGACCTCTGCCAACTCCCTCAGCACGGCCTCGGCTTCCTCATATGTGCCATAGATGGAGTCGGCGGGGATGACACCGTGGTCGGCGACCGCGAGCATCGTCGCTTCCGGCATGGTGTTCACGACTCCGCGCGCGACGAGCTCCGTGACATAACGGGTGTCGGGATACGACCGATCCTTCACCGACGTCGAGGCCCAGAGCGGGCGCTGCGGCCGAGCACCCGCCGCGGCGAGCGCGCGCCACCTGGGCGAGGCGAGCATCCGCTCGTACGTCCGGTAGGCCAGTCGGGCGTTGGCGATCGCTGCTCGACCCCTGAGCCGCGCGGCCCGTTCGCCGCCGATGCGATCCAGCCGGGCATCCGTCTCGGTGTCGACGCGCGACACGAAGAAGGATGCGACGGATTCGAGGCCGCGCAGGTCACGTCCGGCATCCCTCGCCCGCTCCATTCCACTGAGGAAGGCGTCGATCACCTGGTCGTAGCGCTCGAGCGAGAAGATCAACGTCACGTTGATGCTGATGCCGTCCTCGAGGCAGGCGGCGATGGCGGGAAGCCCCTCGAGCGTTGCCGGGATCTTGATGAAGAGGTTCGGCCGGTCGACCATCCACCACAGGGCGCGCGCCTCGGCGATCATGCCGACCGCATCGTGCGCAAGTCGGGCTTCGACCTCGATCGACACGCGACCGTCGATACCGTCGGTGGCGTCGTACGTGGAACGGAGCACGTCGCATGCCGCGCGCACGTCGTGAGCGGTCAACTCGCGCAGCGCCTCTCCCGTGTCCGCACCCCGCGCGGCCAGTTCGCGCACCTGAGCGTTGTAAACGTTCGAGGACTGGATCGCCTTCGCGAAGATGGAAGGGTTCGTCGTCACCCCTGACACCTGTCGCTCCTGGACAAGCGTTCGGAGGCTTCCCGAGCTCAGGCGATCGCGACTCAGGTCGTCCAACCAGATGGAAACGCCGGCGTCGGTGAGCTTCAGCAACCGGTCCGTCATCGTCCTTCTCCTCTCATCCGCCGCGACAGCCCACGTACCGCGCTCGACTACACGGTGGCGCCGGCGAGAGCGAGGAACTCCTGACGCGAACGCGGATCCTCGCGCAATTGGCCGAGCAAGGTGGAAGTGATCGTGCTCGCGCCGATGGCACACGCCCCGCGAAGAGTCATGCACGAGTGTTCCGCCGTGATGACGACCCCGACCGCGCGCGGGTCGAGGTTGTCCTGGAGCCAGTCGGCGACCTGCTTCGTCAAACGCTCCTGCGTCTGAGGACGCCTGGCGAAGTGCTCGACGATCCGGGCGAGCTTCGACAGGCCGACGATGCGCTCCCCCGGCAAGTACCCGACCGATGCGCGACCCACGAAGGGCAGCAGATGATGCTCGCAGATCGAGTGCACCGGCACGTCACGCACGACGACCAGCTCGTCGTAGCCTTCGTCGTTGGGAAACGTGGTGAACTCGAAAGGCAGTGGGGTGATCATCTCCGCCCACGCCCTGGCCATACGGCCGGGTGTGGCCCTGAGATGCTCCGCATCCAGCGAGATGCCAAGGGCTTCCAGAAAGTCCTCCGCAGCCGCCTCGGCCCGGTCGAGATCGGGCTCGCTCAACCCGCTGCCCACGTAGGTACGGGCATTGCCCGGCTCAACCGCACGCAGCCGCGAGCCCGACGAGACGGTGGGTACCGGGCGCAGGGATGAACTCGCCGACAGCGGCTCCGAATCGGTCCAGATCGACTCTGACATGCCGCACTCCTCTATAAGCAACGATGATTACTTTTAGAATTCCACCGCGCGGCGCTTTCGTCAAGGTAGATTGGTGTTAGAAGCGGGGTGCACGGCATGGACAGCTCACACGTGAACACGGATCTCGCCGAGCTCGGTCTGTTGGCCGATGACGCCCGGCGCCGCCTCTACGACTTCGTCGCCGGTCACGGCGCCCCCGCCACACGCGAGGAGGCCGCCAAGGCCACCGGCATCGGCCGGACTCTCGCCGCCTACCACCTGGACCGCCTCGCCCAAGCCGGACTTCTCGACGTGAGCTACGCGCGCTCGAACGGACGAACCGGACCCGGCTCCGGCCGACCCGCGAAACGGTATTCCCGACCGCAACGCGAAGTGGCCGTGAGCCTGCCACCGCGCAATTACAGCCTCCTGGCCGAGATCCTCGCCACAGCCGCAGAGAGCGCACCATCGGGCGAGTTCATGGCGGCTCTCGCGCACGCCGCCGAGCATGAAGGCAAGAACCTCGGCAAAGAGGCCGAATCCATCCCGGCGGCGCTCACCACAGCGGGCTACGAGCCCGTCGAACGGGACGACGGCACGATCGTGCTGCAGAACTGCCCGTTCCACAGCGTCGTGCAGGATCACACCGACCTGGTTTGCACCCTCAACAGAGCCTTCATCCAGGGCACCCTCGAAGGCACGGACAACGATCCCGACCGCGCAGAGCTCTCCCCCTGCGACGGACGATGCTGCGTGATCATCCACGCCGACGGTCACGGGTCACCACCCGACGCCCCCTGAACCGCTGTCCGGTCCTCACGACGGCACCGGCACCGCGACCCGCCCGCGTCCCCGCGCTGGAGCTCTAGCCGCGCGAGGGCCAGGTCTTCCCGCGACTCCGTCCGAACGTCGGATTCATCGACGAAGGTGCCGACCGGCGCAGTACTCCTCGAACCGGCTTCGAGCCTTTCGTTTGATATCCGGGCGCCGGTCGATGACAGCGGAAGAACAAGCGCGGTGGCCACGGTCCGGTCGTGCGGACCGTGGCCCGATCCGTCAGTCGCCTACCGTGGCTGCGGCCGCGAGGATCGCGTCGATGGCTGCCTGCGGGTGGGACAGCATCGACACGTGCGACCCGTCGACCTCGCTGATGGTCGCGCCGGCACGCTCCGCCATGCTGCGCTGCGTCGCGGCGGGGATGACCTTGTCGGCCAGACCGATCACCGCCCAACTCGGAATCGTCTTCCAGGCGGTCGCAGCGGTCGGCGCCGTGTTCGCGGACAGGGTGATCGGACGCTGTCCTGCCAGGATGAGTCCCCGGTCGACTTCGGAGAGGTCCTGGGCGAAGTAGTCGAACACCGTCTTCCGCTTGAGGAAGGCGTCCGCGTCTCCTTCGGGAGCTCCCGGATAGCCGGCGATGTCGAACACGACGCTCGGATCGGGGATGTCGAACGCCGAGCCGGAGCCCCCGAGGATCTGGAAGACAGTCTCACCTTCGTCAGGGATGAACGCGTCCACATAGACGAGCGCACGCACGTCCCCTCCCGCCGCTCCGGCGTTCGTGATCACGACCCCACCGTACGAGTGGCCGACCAGCACAACCGGACCGCTGGTCCGCTGGGCGAGGAACGAGGAGACGTAGGCGGCATCGGATGCCACGCCGCGCAATTCGTTCGTCGGTGCGAGCACCTCGAATCCTTGGCTCTGCAGTTCCGTGATGACGGGATTCCAGCTCGAGGCGTCGGCCCAGGCTCCGTGGACGAGGACGATGGTGGGCTTGCTCATGACGCATCCTTTGTTCGATCGGTTCGGTGATCGACGCAGGAGTGGTGCTGGCTGTACTGCGTCGGTTCGGACGGTGCGATTGCACACCAGGAGACAGATCAGACCGGTGCGGACCGAGCCTTTCAGGGCTGTGGTGACCCGCTGCCGGTCGTGGCCGTGCGCAGGAGACGCGCGAGAAATCCTCGCTTTTGCAGACTATACGGGGCGGCGGAACTGCACCAGGTCGACCTCGGGCATCGGTCGGCGAACGCCGCACAGTCGAGTGGACCCCGTCAGTCGCGTGAGGGGTCGTCGAGGAACGGGTGGTGCTCGTAGCTTCCGTCGTTGAGGATGACGGCGGTGGACTCTGGGACTTCTTTGAAGACTCCCGGGAGGTCGTTCAAGGGTTCCGAGACGACGAGTTGGGCCTTGTCGCCGAACTCCTCGAACTGCTTCATGTCCGGATACATCTCACGCACTATCGGTGCGTCGACAGAATGGAAAAGGCTTCGCGACCGGCCGGCTGACGAGTAGCGCACGGCCCAGATCGTCGAGCCATCCGAGATCGCCACGGTGCCTTGCATCGGGAAGGCGATGCCGGCCTCGCGGCCCACTTTCTCGACTGTCTGGATCGCCGCACCGAGGCCGGCGATCGGATCGTCTTGCAGTCCGAGCGAGAGGGCCAGGTAGAAGAGGACCTCGGAGTCAGTGGTGCCGATGATCTCGGGATACAGCGATGGATCGACGGCGAAGGTCAGATCGCGCTTGATCATGCCGAAGTCCGCGATGGCGCCGTTGTGCATGAAGAGCCAATGCCCGTACCGGAAGGGATGGCAGTTGGACTGCTGGATGGGAGGCCCGGCCGCCGCGCGTACATGGCTGAAGAACAGCGGGCTGGTGATCGTCGTCGTGAGTTCGCGGAGATTCGTGTCATTCCACGCCGGCTCCGTGCTGTGGAAGATAGCCGGCTTCGAGCCCATGCCGTCCGTGGGATACCACCCGACTCCGAACCCGTCGCCGTTGACCGTCTCTGCCCCGAGCGGGGAGTTCAGGGACTGAGCGACGAGTGAATTCTTCGCGTCGAGGATCACGAGCGACGGCTTCAGCGGTTCACCGGAATATGCCAACCATCTACACATGATGGGCTCCTTTGACTGTCGCAATTCTATTGACGCTCAGGTCCGCCTGAAAGGGATCCGACCATTTTGACGAATGCTCACAGCCGCCGCGCATACTTCGTGTATGAGAACGTTCGGGGTTGAGGAGGAGATGCTCCTGGTCGACGTGGACTCCGGTGTGCCGCTTCCGGTCGCCCAGCTCGCTCTCGCTGCGGCGCACGCTCCGAGCGCGGGACCGAAGGCGGAGACGGAGATCCATCAGGAGATGCTCGAGGTGCAGACGCGGCCGCAAGTGAACGCGTCAGGGTTGCTCGCCGACGTGACCGCCGGCCGCGCGATGGCCGATTCCCTCGTCGAGCCGTTCGGGGCACGCGCAGTGGCACTCGGAATGTCGCCGCTTCCGTGCAAGCCGCATCCGACCAGGAGTCCGCGCTATCAGGAGATGGTCGGCCGGTACGGAGAAGTCGGACGCAACACCCTCGTGTGCGGGCTGCACGTTCACGTGCGAATCGACTCTCGCGACGAGGGCGTCGCCATCCTGGATCGCATTCGAAATTGGGCGCCCGTCCTGCTGGCGCTCAGCGCCAACTCCCCGTTCGCGAACGGAATCGATACCGGCTACGCCAGCTACCGCTTCAGCGCCTGGCATCAGTGGCAGAGCGCCGGCCCAGCGGACGTGTTCGGTTCCACCGAGGCGTACGACGGGTTCGAGCGCGAAATGCTCGCAACGGACGTGATCATGGACCCCGGGATGCTGTATCTCGACGCCCGCCTGTCGCGAAGGCATCCGACGATCGAAGTCCGCGTCGCCGACGTTTGTCTCGATGCGCGAGACACGGTCCTCATCGCGGCGCTGGTGCGTGCCCTGGCGGACACGGCGGCCGCAGAATGGCGACGGGGAATCCCGCCCGTGTCGACCTCGTCGGCAGCTCTGAGGCTCGCCGAGTGGCAGGCGGCACTGACGGGCATCACCGGTCGTCTGCCGAATCCTGAGAGTCCAGGGTCAGCACCTGGGGCCGATGTCGCCGCTGCGTTGCTGGCACACGTCGAGACCGCTCTGACCGTCAACGGCGACCTCGGCACGGTGCAGGACGGACTGGCGCGCGTGCTGCACGACGGCGGGGGATTCCAGAAGCAGCGCGCCGTGCACGATCGGGAGGGAAGCTTCGCCGACGTGGTGACCAGAGCCGTCGAGATCACTCATGCTGCGAGTCGGCCGAATGACTCGGCCCGCCCGAACCGGGGCCCCACCGGCAGTGTGAACCCGGCCGGGGTACGACGCACCTCCCCCGCTGTCGTCCGCGGAGTCGAGTAGCGCTTACCGCGAGGGCACGATCCGGTCCGAGCAGGTCCAGACGTCACGCCGGGATTGCGATCGGAGCCACGTGATTCGGTCTTAGTTGAGTTACCCTCATCTCAGACAACCCGAGTACGACCGCCCTGGACGGGGCGATCCGCAGCTTTTGGGGGTCGGAGTGGCGGATTCCACGAATGGTCGTCAGTCGGCCTTGTCGTCGCCGAGCGGAGCCGCTGAGCTGGACGACCGCACTCGCTCGCCGGGTTCCTCCCCGTCGCCGGACGATGGCCCCCTGCAGCGGCATCGCACACCCCCGCTGTGGCTGGTCTTGGTCGTCGGCGCCATCCTCGCCATCGTGCTCGGACTCTGCGCCGGCTGGTTGAGCGGATGGCTCGGCCAGCGCGCGACCGCTGCCGGGTGCGACACGGCCGTTGAAGCCTGCGACACGATCCAGCCGGTCCACGAGGTGCCGCCCTCGATTGCGACCATCCAGGACGCCGCTCTCCGGCGCTGACCGGTCGGGGCGTCACTTCACCATCCCGAATCGCGTACCGCGGCATTCAGATGCCAACTCAACACGAACACGAACACGAACCACAAACCGCAACCGTGAACCACGAAAGGACCGCGCACCATGAACTTCTGGGACTTCATCTGGTGGATGCTCTGGGTCTACGTCTTCATCGCGTACCTGTACGCGCTATTCGCGATCCTGCGCGACATCTTCAGGGATCCGCACCTCAACGGATGGCTCAGGGCCGTGTGGATCATCTTCCTGATCTTCGTCCCGTTCCTCACCGCCCTCATCTACGTGATCGTGCGCGGGAGGGGTATGGCCGAACGCTCCGCCGCTTCCCAACTGGCCTCGCGACAGGCGAGCGACGCCTACATCCAACAGGTTGCGGGCACCGGCAAGAGCCCGTCGGAGGAGATAGCGGCCGCCGCGAAGCTCCGAGCCGATGGCACGATCACCCAGGACGAGTACGAGCGGCTCAAGGCCAGAGCCATCGGCTGATCATTCCACCCGTGTCTTCGGGGTCGTAGCATCGACAGCACATGGTGGCGGTCGCGGGTATCACCGCGGTCGCCACCGGAACGGGCGCGCTCGCCGGCCCCGCGTGACGCCTCAGAAGGGGCACCGGCTGCGCCAAGGGGCGATCGGGGTGGGCAGATGACGTCTCGGCACACGGTGGGGGACCAGATGACAGCGAACGACACCGCCGAGACCGGCTTCCGCGCCGTCATCATGTCGGAGGACTCGATCTACGGGCTCATCCTGGTGACCGGCATGATCGTGCTGAGCAACAGCCTCGCCAGCACCTCGCTCAACGCCCTCCTCACGGTGGTGGTGACGGTGATCGTCTTCTTCGCTGCGCATGTCTACTCGCGCACGATCGCCCACATGGCCACGAGCCGCGGCCACGGAAACCTCTGGATCAGCTTGGGCGCCGCGGCCGCTGGCACGGTCGGCATGCTCGTCGCCTCCGTGATCCCGCTCGTCATCCTGTTGCTCGGGGTGAGTCATTTCATCGACGACGACACGGCGATCTGGACCGCCGTCATCGTCGACACGGTGCTGTTGGGAATCCTCGGATGGTTCGCCGTCGCGCGCTGGACTCCGCACTTCTGGGCCAGGATCTCCAGTGCCCTCGTCACGGCGGCGTTCGGCGGCGTCCTGGCGCTGCTCAAGGCCGTCGTCCATCACTGATCGAACGCCCCGATTTCTGGCGCCGGGCTGCGAGCCGCCGACTGGATGACAACCGAGGGATTCTCATCCGGACCTGTCCCACCGCCACGGCGAGAGTTACCATGAGCGCGAGCAGGAGGCGGGATATGACCTCAATCGGGACCCCGCTCAGCGAGGCCGACCTCTTCGAGGCCGGACGCGCAGCGCGGGAACAGGTACCACGCTCGGCACAGGCGGAGTACCAGCCGCCGCCCGGCCGCGATCCCCTCGGCATTCTGCGGACACAGCACGAGTCCCGATTGCCCTGGCTCGTCGAACTGCGCATCGAGCGGATGAGTTCCGATCCGTTCGCCTTCTATCGCGGCACTGCGGCGATCCAGGCGGCCGATCTGCACGCCGGGCCGAACTCCGGGGCCGAGGTGATCATCTGCGGCGACGCCCATCTCAGCAACTTCGGAATCTTCCGGTCGCCGGAACGCGCCATGGTGTTCGACATCAACGACTTCGACGAGGCCTTCAGCGGACCGTGGGAATGGGACGTCAAGCGCCTGCTCACGAGTGTCGTGCTTGCCGGACGGTCGCTCGGCATGCCGCCTGCCGACCTGAAGGCTGCGGTCGTCGACGCGGCGCGGATGTATCGGGACGGTCTGCGGAACGCTTTGAACCTCCCCCTTTACGGTCGCTACTTCACCCCGACGGACATGTTCCGCCGGCAAACGCTCGACCCCGACTTCGAACGGATGGTGAAACGCACTCTGAAGCAATCCGAGAAGCGCACGAGCGCACGAGTGGCCAGCAGGACGCTGGAGGAAGACGCCGACGGCTCGCTGCGATTCGTCGAGCAGCCGCCGATCCTCACCAGACTCGAACCCGAGATGCGGCCGCTGATCGACCAGGTCTTCGAGTCGTATCGCAGATCGTTGCCGCCGAACATCGCGCTCATGCTCTCGCAATACACGGTGGTGGATGTTGCGCGCCGCGTGGTCGGCGTCGGCAGCGTGGGCACGCGGTGCTTCATCATCGCGCTGGCCGATCCGACGGGTGATGTGCAGATCCTTCAGTTGAAGGAAGCGAACCTCTCCGTCATCGAGGAGTTCGGACACGTCCCGCCGGCGTTCGGCTATCTCGACGCCGAACTGCAGACAGAGCACCAGGGCTACCGCGTCGTCGGTTGCCAGCGAATCCTGCAGGCGGTCTCCGACCCGTTCCTCGGCTACCTCAACCTCGAGCAGTACAGCTTCTACATGCGCATGTTCCGCAATCGCAACGCATCCTTCGAGATCGCGGCCATGAACCGCAACCAGTTCACGACCTACGCGCAGGCCTGCTCGGTGGTACTCGCGCGCGCCCACGCTCGATCGCCGAAGGCGTCCTACGCCGCCGGGTACATGGGAAAGGGCGACTCCTTCGCGCGCGCGGTGGCGGAATGGTCGCACGCATACGCCGTCCAGGCGGAGATCGACTACGACCTCTTCGCACAGGCCGCCCGCGACGGCTACTACGCCGCCTAGGAGGCCGGACCCGAATCAGACCATGAACTGCTCGATCAACGCGTTCCACGGGCGGTCAGGGCCTTGTCAAGGCTCAGTGCCGCCCTGATCAGCGCGAGATGCGTGAACGCTTGGGGGAAGTTGCCGAGCTGCAGCCCGGTCGGATCGATCTCCTCGGCATATAGCCCGACGTGATTGCCGTAGGTGAGCATCTTCTCGAACGCATACTGTGCCTCGTCGAGCTTGCCCGCGTCGGTCAGCGCGCACACGTAGAAGAACGAGCACAACGAGAACGTGCCCTCCTCACCAGGCAATCCATCGGGTGAAGCCGACGGGTTGTAGCGGTATACGAGGCTATCGGTCACCAGCTCCTCGCCGATCGCGCCGAGCGTCGACAGCCACATCGGATCCTGTGGCGAGATCATCCCGACGAGCGGCATGAGCAGCGTGATGGCATCGACGACGTCGGTGCCCGGATGCTGAGTGAACGTCTTGCGCTCCGGATTCCAGCACTGCGTGAACACCTGTTCGTATATCGCGTCGCGAGCCGAGATCCACCGCTCCAACGGCGCCGGCCGTCCCCGGTCGCGGGCGAGCTTGATCGCCCGATCGAACGCCACCCAGCACATGATGCGTCCGTACGTGAAGTCCTTGCGGCCTCCGCGCGTCTCCCAGACGCCCTCGTCCGGCTGGTTCCAGTTGTCGGCGAGCCAGTCCATGATGCCGACGAGTTTGGTCCATCCCGGATGCCCGATCGGTCGATACCGCTCGGCGATCCAGAGAGCGTCCATCATCTCGCCGTAGATGTCCAGCTGCAGCTGATCGGCCGCCCCGTTGCCGATGTTCACCGGTGTGGAGCCCGCGTACCCTTCGAAGCCGTCGAGCTTCAGCTCCTCCAGCTCGGAGGAGCCGTCGATCCGGTACATGATCTTGAGCGGTCCGGATCCCTCCCCCGCCTGCTCCGCGACCCGGTCGGAAGCCCACAGCGAGAACGCGATCGCCTCCTCCTTGTATCCGAGGGCGAGCAGCGAATACACGGAGAACGAGGCGTCGCGGATCCACGTGTATCGGTAGTCCCAGTTGCGGACGCCGCCGAGTTGCTCGGGGAGCGCGGCTGTCGGAGCGGCGACCAGTGCACCTGATGGTGCGTACTGAAGCAGCTTGAGAACCATGGCCGACCGTTCGACGTCCTCTCGCCAGCGCCCTGAATAGTCCATGCGTGAGAGCCAATCCCGCCAGAACGCGACCGTCTCATCGAACAGTCCTCTGCCGAGGTCCTCCTCGAAGTCGCTCGGGTAGTCGGGCTCGGTCTCGAAGGCGACGACCCGCAGATCTCCCTCCCGCAACGTGAACTCCGTGTCGACATCGTCGTCGCGAAGGCCCTCCGAACCGACGCCGTAGAGGACTGCGCTCGTGGACTCGTCGGCGAAGCGCACGGTGCGCTCCGACGCCACGGCCGTGTGCCGGCTGCGCCCGTAGTCGAATCGCGGCCTGCACTCCAGTCGGAAGGTGAGTGATCCGCGGACGACTCGTATGCCGCGCACGATCATGCGGCGCGAGGTCGCCACAGTGGGTTCATCGCTGACCGGCATGAAGTCGATCACCTCGCCAACGCCGTCCTCACTCATGAAGCGAGTGATCAGCACGGCGGTCTGCGGGAAGTACATCTGCCTCACTCGCACCGTCTCGCCGAGGGCGTGTATGCGGAAGAAGCCGCCTTTCTCCCGATCGAGCAGGGAGGCAAAGATCGAAGGGGAATCGAAACGTGGCGCGCAGAACCAGTCGATCGCACCCGCCGTCGAGACCAGTGCCACCGACTGCAGATCTCCGATCAGGCCATGGTCGGCGATGTCGGGAAATGGATCAACCATGATGCGTCTTCCTTCTCCCGGGCTCCAGCCCGGCGTTCAGCCGTTGACGTCGCGACGAACGTTGCCGACGCGCTGGTCGTCTACTCGTTGAAGGTCGAAGTCTTCGTGATCTTCGACCGGCGCTTGCGGACCATGAGCGCGATTCCGATGACCACCATGACCGCCCCGGCGCCCATCAGGATGTAGCCGACGAGCTGAAGGTCGATCCAGGTCGGAGTCACACGAAGCGCAAAGGCCAATATGGCGCCGATCACGATCAGGAATATCCCACCGCCCACACTCATTCTTGTCTCCTCTCTCCCATGGAGCAAGAGATATCCCCGCGAAGTTCTACCCGAATCCAGATGCGCTCGAACAATGCGCGATATTCCGAAAACCGCGCATCCATCGCCCGTTCACCGGGACTATTCTCCGTTGCTCAACGCCAATGCAGGAATTCACACACGGAAAAGTGAGCGATGCCCCTGAGCAATCACTGGTCTGTGCATGATCCGAACAATGCGCAATTGTCGGAAAGAGGCGACGGTCATCACGACTCAAGAGCGGACGCCAATGCACGCCAGCCGTATCGTGAATGCCCGGGCAAGCTCTTCGCCTTGCTACCGAACTCCCCCCGTACTTCGGGTTGTCAGTTGGTGTGCCGCTCACGCGCCGCGAACGCCAGGAGAGTTCCATCGCGTCAGCGGTGCCCCACTCATCGCTGCAGTTTCACGATGAGGAAGTACCGAGCGAAGCCTGCCCCCCAACGCGAAGTGTAGGACGAGCTGATTCTTCGGACAAGAGCAATCCTCGTCACTGCACTGGACCTGATTGCGTCACGCCGCCTCCGCTCGCCTGATCGAGAACATCGCGGGTTCGATGAAGGGGAGGGCGGGGTGCTCGTCCCAGCTGCCGCCGACTACCCCGTCCTCCCCTGGTCTCACCTCCGACCGACCTGGCATCGCCCGGGCCGCCCGTCGCGCCGGCTCACATGGTGGACGCCACATGCCGCACGAAGAGCGTCTGAGCGGCGATCATCCGCTTGATCTCCGCCGGATCGACGGACTCATCGGAAGCGTGTATGCGGGACTGCTTGGTGTCTTCCGCGCCCCAGAGCACGATCGCCGCGCCGGGGGCGGCCTTCTGCAGAGAGGCGACGAGGGGAATGGACGCTCCGCTCCCGATCGATTCCACCGGCCCGCCGTACGCCTCTCCCATCGCAGCCTTCGCCGCCTGGATGGCCGGATGGCTGGAGTCCACGCTGAACGCGTGTCCGACCTTCACCTTCTCCACCTCGACAACACAGTTCCATGGACGTTGCGCCCGCAGGTGAGCCATCAGCGCCTCCAGCTGGGCATCGCCATCCGAGCCGGGAATGACGCGCATGGAGAGCTTCGCGGTGACCGAAGGCAACAGCACGTTCGAGGCCTCAGCGGTGTTCGGCAGGTCCATGCCTAGCACGGTCACCGAAGGTTTCATCCAGATGCGGTCGGCGAGCGAACCCGTTCCCAGATAGTCGACCCCCGGCAGGATCGATGACCCCTCGCGGTAGACCGGCTCATCCATCGCGGCGCCGTCCCAACTGCCGCTGTCCACACCGTCGATGACCGTGTTCCCGTCGTCGTCGTGCAGAGTGTCCAGGATGCGGATCATGGCGGTCATCGCGTCGGGAGCTGCCCCGCCGAACATCCCGGAATGCACCGGATTGGCCAGTGTGCGCACCGTGAGCGTGCAGGCGACGTCGCCGCGCAAGGCCGTCGTCAGTCCGGCTCGGCCGACCTCCTGACCGCCGATGTCGGCGATCACCGCGGCATCGCACTCGAACAACTCGGGATTCGCCTCCACGAACGCCTCCAAGTGCGAGATCGTCTCCTCTTCGCCTTCGACGAGGATCTTGATCCGGCAGGGTCGATCGGCCCCGAGAAGCTTGAGCGTGCCGTAGTGGATGACCAGCCCTGATTTGTCGTCCGCGGCCCCGCGGCCGTAGATCCTGCCGTCGTCCTTCTTCGTCGGCACGAAGGGCTCGCTCGTCCATCCCTGGCTCTCCGGAGCGGGTTGCACGTCGTAGTGCGCATAGAGCAGAACGGTCGGCGATCCTTCCGGTCCCGGCAGATCCGCGTAGGCACAGGGATAGCCTCCTGGAACCTCGAGCAGACGCACGCCGTCGGCACCGGCGGCCTGGAAGAGCTCCACGACCGCCTCGCCCATGCGGTGCACAGGATCGGGATCGAATCCGGGGAATGCGATCGAAGGGATCCGCACGAGCCGGTCGAGCAGATCGAGGACTTCGGGAATCAATGCCTCGGCTTGCGCGGTGATGTCTTCCGTGGACTCAGTCATCGGAATCCTCCTTGGACCAGTGACTCCCCGCGCTCAAGCGGGAATGACGAGTTGGATGAGCAGGCCCGACACGACGACCGCTACCCACGAGACGAGCATCGGTATCGTGAACGAGTGCCAGATCGGCACCTGCGTGAGCTTGGTCGAGCCGGTCAAGTCGGTCTCCACGGACGCGATCTGACCGCCGTTCGCCGGGAACAGCCAGACGCCGATCAGCGACGGCCACATCGCCGTGATCACACCGGGAGCCAGACCGGCCGCGATGGCGATCGGAATGAGCGTGTTGGTCGTCGCCGACTGACTGGTGGTGAGCCCGCAGACGATGAAGAGCGCGACGGCCAAGAGCAGCGGATTCGCCTGGATGAGTTCGCCGAGCGGCTTGATGATGGTCTCTTCGTTGGCCGAGATGAACGTGTCGGCCATCCACGCGATACCGAAGAGGGCCACAGCAGCGACGAAGCCTGCGCGCAGCAGTGGCTGCTCGACCACTGCCGACGGCTTGACCCGGCGAACCAGGATGATCACCAGAGCCGCAGTGAACATCACCATCTCGATCACGATCGACATAGACAACGGCACCGGCTTGCCCTCTGCATCCGGGAATGCCGGGCGCAGCGCGGGGAACAACCCGACGATGACCACCAGCAGAGTGCCCACCATGAAGATCCACGCGGCCGTGCGTCCGCCTGGCGGCACCTCGTGCACGATCGGCGTCGGCGCATCCCGTCCCGACCGCCCTCCGCCGCGCTTCTCAGCGACGGCGACGGGTATTGCAGCCCCCGTCGCCCCATCGGTGCCGACAGCGGTGAGGGACTCCTGCAACGCGGCGGGAACCTTCACCACGCCCTCCTCGACGCGCTTCCGGAACACCGGGTCGTCCTTGAGTTCCTTGCCGACGCGCTGCTGCACGAACGATGTCACCAGGCAGGCGATGATCGCGGATGGAATCGTGATCAGCAAGACGTGCGGAAGGGTGAAGCCCTTCGCCTCGATCAGCACGAGGTAGGCCGCCATCGCCGCCGACACCGGGCTTGCCGTGATGCCGAGACCGGACGTCACTGTCGCCGCCGCGAGCGCTCGTTCAGGGCGCTGTCCGTTGCGGTACGCCGTTTCGTAGATCACGGGGATCAAGGCGATGAAGATGTTGGACGTGCCGGAGAGCACCGTGAACACGAACGCGACGAGCGGTGCCACGTACGTCAAGCGTTTCGGGTTGCGCTGGATGATCTTCGACGCGATCGATACGAGGTAGTCGATCCCGCCGGCAGCCTGCATCGCACTCGACGCCGTGATGACCGCGATGATGATGAAGAAGGCGTCGATCGGCGGTGATCCCGGTGGCAGTCGGAAGACGAACACCAAGATGAGCGTGCCCACGACGCCCCAGAGGCCCAACCCGATCCCGCCGGTGCGCACACCGAGCACGATTGCGCCGATGACAATGCACGCCTCGACGATGACTACAACGATTTCCATGACTCAAATCCCCCTTCGAGCCCAGAATCATCCGCGATTCGTTCCGTGGATATCCGTCGATCCGACGAGGTTCCCGCATTCGAGTCCGGCGTAGCCAGTGCGGCCGGTCGGAATTGCTGTTCTCTGCCCGGACGATACTGAGACGACAGGAAGAACCGGCAAATCGAGCCGACTAATGACTCGACCGCCAGTTGGAATCCTTAACGCATTACGCCATTGAATGCGTGAATTCTCGCGCTAATCTGGATCATATGCGCGACGAATTGCGTACACAAGATCGATCGGCCCCAATCCGGGGGGTGAGTGCCGATCGTGACCGTTGCAGCATTCCAGCCGATGGCCTTCGGCGACCGTCCGTTGACGAACGCATGTCAACGCTCCGCGATGGAGGCGCACACCTGGCGATCAGCGCATCGGGGAACGTGCCGTGACCGTGCAGCAGCCCGTCAAGCAGATGACCGTTCTGCAGGCGACCTACATCGGCGTCGGGTCGATGGTGGGCGCCGGCATCTTCGCGCTCCTCGGTGCGGCAGGAGCGGTCGCCGGCCCGGCCGTGTGGCTGTCGTTCCTCATCGCCGGCATCATCGCGGGTCTTCAGGGCTACTCCTTCGCCAAGTTGGGCTCGAAGTACCCGTCCGGCGGTGGCATCCTGACCTTCTTGTCCAAGGGTTTCGGAGAGGGTCATCTGGCCGGCATCGGAGCCTGGCTGTTCTTCACCGCCGGTTCCATCGTCGTCGCCATGATCGCGACGTCCTTCGGCGGCTACGCGAGCTCGGTGGTGGCGCACGGTGACCCGTTCTGGGCAAAGGTGTGCGCCGTGCTGCTGATCCTGACGATGACCTGCCTCAACGCCATCGGCGCGAAGGCGGTGGCCAGGGTCCAGTCCGTCATCGTGACCGTCGTGCTCATCATTCTCGTGGTGTTCGCCATCGTCACCATCGCGTCGTGGAACCCGACGCTCCTCGCACCCTCCGGATACCCGGGATGGCGCGACATCATCTCGAGCGTGGCACTGACGTTCTTCGCGTTCCTCGGCTTCGGCGTCATCACGTTCACAGCGAGGGACCTGCCGAATCCGAGGAAGCAGCTGCCCAAGGCGATCTACTTCGCCTTGCTCATCGCCACCGTCGTCTACGTCGCGGTGTCGCTCGGAGTGTTCGGCACGCTGACGGCGGGCGAGGTGGTCAAGTACGGCACGACCGCACTCGCTGAAGCGGCCAAGCCGACGCTCGGCAACGCGGGATTCGTGCTGATGGTGATCACGGCGCTCTTCTCGACGACGGGCGCGGTCAATGCCGGACTGTACCCGTCGATCGGCATGACCCAGCATCTGGCGTCGGTCGGCCAATTTCCGCGCTTCTTCGGTCGAACAGCCGGTCGATTTCCGGCCGGGCTGCTCGTGATGGCGGCGCTCGCCATCGTGCTCGTCGCCTTCTTCAACCTCAACGCGATCGCATCCATCGGAAGCGCCGTCGCACTGCTCGTCTTCTCCTCCGTGAGCGTCGCGCACCTGCGCATCAGGAAAGAGACCGGCGCCTCGATAATCATGCTGCTCATCGGGTTGGTCGCGACCCTCGGGACCTTCGTCATCTTCTGCACGACGACACTGGTCTCGGAGCCTGCGACAGCCTGGGCACTGATCGCGATCATCGCGCTCGCGGTGCTGATCGACTTCGGATGGAAGGCCGCCGCGCGGCACGCACCTGCTCCCGTCGACGAACAGAAGGGTCGAACATGAGCACGACCTCCAACCGCGTCGTCGTCGCAGGATGGACGCTGGTGCCGTTGGCGCTTGCACAGTTCATCTGCTCGTTCGCGGGTTCCAACATGAACGTCATGCTCAACGACATGAGCAAAGATCTGGGGACCACCGTCGCCGGCATCCAGTTGTCGATCACGCTGTTCCTGCTCACGATGGCCGCCCTGATGGTTCCGTTCGGAAAGCTGACGGACCTCCTGGGACGCAAAACCTGCTTGTTGCTCGGGCTCGGGGTGTACGGCGTCGGTGCCGTGATCAGCGCGCTGTCGCCAGGACTCGGTCTGCTGATTCTGGGGAACTCGATCCTGGAGGGCGCAGGAACCGCGCTCCTGATCCCTCCCGTCTACATTCTGGTGACCCTGTACTGGAAGGACCTGCAGGGCAGGGCCCGATCGTTCGGACTCGTCAGCGCCGCCGGCGGCATCGGCGCGGCGACAGGACCGCTCATCGGCGGTTGGATCTGCAGCGCGATCAGCTGGCGTGCGGCCTTCGTGTTCCAGGCGATCATCATCGTCGTCATCATCCTGTTCGCGGTGGCGCTGAAGGACCCGCTGCCTGCGGATCCGTCTCGTCCATACGACACCATCGGCGCCGTGCTGTCCGGAGGCGGGTTGGTGGTCTTCGTCGCAGGCATCCTCGCAATCGACACCGCGCCGATACTCGGCTTCGTGCTGCTGGTGGTGGGCGCTGCACTCATCGCGGCGTTCTTCGCCTGGATCAGACGCCTGGAACGGCACGGCCGTGAGCCGTTGCTCGCCACCTCCTTGTTCCGCAATCGCCTCTCGAATCTCGGACTGGTGACGCAGAACTTCCAGTGGCTTCTGCTGATGGGCATCTCGTTCCTGGTCTCGAGCCATCTCCAGGTGGTGCGCAACTACAACGCGATCGAGACCGGGGTGATCTTCACCGCCGCCACCCTCGGCATCCTGGTGTCATCGCTGGCGGCCGGACGCCTCGTCAAGCACATCGCTCAGCGCACCCTGATCGTCGCCGGATTCCTCATCACCGCCGTCGGCACGCTCGCACTTCTCCTCGTCGGCGCCGTACCGGGCGCGTGGCCGTTCGCGCCGGGCCTGCTCATCATCGGCCTTGGCATCGGAGTCATGCTGACGCCGAGCGTGAACATCGTGCAGTCGGCCTTCGACGAAGACCGGCAGGGCGAGATCTCGGGATTGTCACGGAGCATCTCGAATCTCGGCTCGAGTTTCGGAACCGCGATCGTGGCCACGGTTCTCGGATTCGGCATCGGGCAGCGGGCCGACGGATACGTGCTCGCCATGGTCGTGCTCGTCGTCGTGGCGATCGGCGGGTCCATCGTGTCCGGGTTCCTTCCCGGGCGTGCGAAGGTGGCGGGCACCGCCACCGTGACGAATGGCTAGGGCAGAGATGATCGCAGAAGAGCAAGATCGACCGGGCCGGATCGCTCGGCCGGCAACCGCCCTCGACGCGGAGGGCGCAGCGATCGTCGTGGCGGCCATCGCCTTCGTGATCGGCGCCCTCATTTTCCTGCCGTTCTTCTGGAGGCAGGAACTCGCGATCGCGGGGCCGTCGTCGCTCTCGCAATACACCGCCATCGTGGCGGGTGTCGTCGCCTTCGCTGCCTACATCGCTGGCCGGCTCATCCACCGGCGGTCACTGAGTCCGTTCGGCACGGCGGCACGCCCTGTCGGGCAGAAGACGTCCTGGGTCGACATCTTCGACACGATCGTGATCGCCATCGCGCACGGGATCATCGCCCTCCTCGGCTGGCTGGTGCTCGGCGCACTCCTGGCTGCCAGCTTCAAGGATGCGACGGTCTATTTCCTTTCGGCGACGGCGTTGGCTGGAGTCGCGATCGCCGTCACTGCGTACGCCGTCTTCCTCTCGGCGACCCACATGGGACTCATGCGACTGTCGACGGTGCTCGCCGGGTTCGCGATCATCGGTCTCCTCACCTCGATGCTCAGCGCACCCGACCCGCACTGGTGGAAACTGCACCTCAGCGCCCTGGGGATGTCGAACAGCATCTCGTCGCTGACCTTCAACATCACACTGATCGTGGCCGGGCTGATGATGGCCGCCATCTCCCGCTATGCCACGGATGTGCGCACCATCGACGACCCGGCGACGAAGTCTGCGGCCATGCGTCTGCGCGTCGGGCTGATCCTGATCGGCCTGTTGCTGGCGTGCGTCGGGATCTTTCCGCTCGATGTGTCGCGCATCCTGCACAACGTCTCAGCTGTGGGCATGCTGATCACCTTCACGCTTGTGGTGTTCTGGGTGCGCAAGGCCCTTCCGACCGCCCCGCGATCGTTCTTCGTCTTCGGCTACGTCTCGTTCGCCGTGATCGTGGTGATGGCCGTGTTCTACGTCGTCGGATACTACGTGCTCACGGCCACCGAACTGGTGGCCGGAGCAGTGGTCTTCGGCTGGCTCCTCGTGTACCTGCGCGTCAGCGGCGCGGCTCAGCGCGATTGAGGACCCCGGTTCGCCGGCCGACGACCGCCGCGCTGTTCGGCGTTCCGCAGAGTGACGCCTCTCCTCGAGTGCGACGAGACGGCGCCTGGACGATCACACGGACGGCTCGACGGCCAGATCGCTGCCGCCCTCTGCCGTCAGTCTCCTGCGGACACGCACGAGTTGGGCCTCCTCCGAGAACGCCCCGGCCAGGAGCACCTCGCCCTTGGCGAACGACGACGACTGCTCCAGAAGCTGCTGCGGGACGAAACCGAACACGTGCGCGAGCTCAGCAAGATCCCGTGGCGAGTTCATGCGCATCAGCCCCAGGTTGTCGCACTGCGAGAGCACGTTCGGATGGATCTTGGTCGGCCGCTGCGTGGACAGGAACAGCCACAGTCCGAACTTGCGTCCCTCCGCTGCGATCTGGATCAGCTGCTCCGTCAACTGCTCCTCGACGCTGTTCCTGGCCTCGGGCGGGCAGAAGTTGTGCGCCTCATCGAGCACGATGAGCACCGGCTTGCGATCCATGCGCCGCTCCCACAGATGCTCGAGCACGGCGAGCGCGGCCGTCTGAAGTTCGGCCGGGTGCGGGAAGCCGCTCACGTCGAGAATGGTCACGCGCGGTCGTTCGTCGATCGTCTCCAGGACCGAATCGCCCCCGAATGCCCAGAGCGGCCAGTCGAGGATCTGAAGGTTGTCGATGCGCATGCCGAGCTGACGTCGTGCCTCATCGCCGGAGCTGAACAGGGTGTCGAGGAGTGTGCCGCGCTGGTAGTGCGACAGCGAGTCGTCCAAGTGCAGGAGAGCGTTGTACTCCTCTCCGTCCCGGATCGGATCGAGCATGGCGACCGCGGCCTGCGAACGCACACTGAGGTCGACGAACCGAGCGTGAAGCTGCGGCTCCTCGGACGTGCTGGAATGGAAGACCCGCACATCGAAAGCGTCGAATCGCTCGCGCATGGCTGCCTCGGTGTCCTCACGCATATCCCGCATGTGCGCGTAGTCCGCATTCGGATCGAACACGACCATCGGCAGAGACGTCTCCAAGAGCAGCTGCTCCAGCACGACGCCGAGCGCGTAGGTCTTGCCAGACCCACTCTGGCCGCACCAGAACGTGTGCCTGTTGAAGCGGGAGGCATCGATGACCGCCGGGCGATCAGGGTCGTCGACGGCGGTTCCAACGGTCAGCGGGATCATCATGCTCCTCGGGAGGTGCGGCCGCGTCCACGCCGGCCCGGTCGTCGAACATAAAAGTGAGGTGGGGTCAGCAGGGCCCACACTACCTCGGACCCATCGCGCACCGCCGTAGGTGGACGGTGCCGAACAGTCGGAGCCACGAACGGCGCTCGAGCGGACGAGGTCGACGGCTGGGCTGCGCGCGTGCGGCGCCTCATGCGGCGGAGACCAGGTACCCCTGCCATTCGGGCAGGGCGTGCTCGACACCTCGCACCATCCAGGCCGGATCGTGCGGCATCCGCGGGATGACCGACAGCGCCCATCCCATCTCGATGGCCGTCCTGTCGCCCTTCACGTTGTTGCAGCGCAGGCAGCACGCGACGAGGTTGTCCCAGGAATCCGCTCCGCCGCGTGATTTCGGCATCACGTGATCGATCGTCGTCGCCGACTTGCCGCAATATGCGCAACGATGCCCGTCGCGACGCAGCACGCCGCGACGCGAGACCGGAACCGCCCGGCCGTGGGGCAGGTGCACGTAGCGGGTGAGCAGGATGACCGACGGTCTGTCGTAAACCGCATCCACGGCCCAGACCGGGTGATCGAGATCCACTTCGATGACCGTCGCCTTCGCGCTCATGACGAGTGCGAGGGCTCGCTTGAAGCTCACGACGGCCAGCGGCTCATATCCCGCGTTCAGCACCAGTGTGCGCATCGGTGTCCTTTCGATAGACCGGAATGGCTTTCCGGGTTCTCGTGTTCGTCCGCGTGACGTTCTCGGAGATCTCGTACGGAGATCTCCGGCATCCTCAGGCAACAAAAAAGGCGCCGTCATGAAGACGACGCCTAGTGATTCCACGCACAGTGGTGGTGGAAGCAGTAGTGGCTGTGATGCCGCATGGTTCGCATGCGGGGATCCTCCGGGTCGGTGAAGCGAACGAACGATGTCAGGGCATCAGGCTAACGCAGGATCGGCGTGTCACGCCTTTGTGGCACGCCGATCGCTGGGCTGCGGCCACCCACTGTTCACGCCGGAGTCACGTGTCGCGGGTGTGCGTTCACTCACGCTCCGGGATCAGATGCCGAACCGCACGATGTAGTAGTCGCTCGTCCAGATCGGTCTGATCGAGACGCTGCGGCCCACGTCGGGGGCATCGAGGATGTTGCCGTTGCCCGCGTAGAAGCCGTCATGAGCGCCACCAAGCATGATGACGACGTCACCGGGCTGCGCATCCTGGATCGAGATTCTCTTTCCGATGGCGCCCTGTTGTGCGGCGGAGTGCGGGAGCGAGATGCCGAACTGCGAATACACAAACATGACGTAGCCCGAGCAGTCGAATCCTGCCGGCGTATCGCCACCGTAGACGTACGGGGTTCCGATGTACTGCTGCGCCACGGAGAACACCTGCGCAAGGCTGAAGTTCGGGTACGGCGGGTTCGCGAGATAGTCGGATGCCGATGGGCCGCTGTACGCCGCCGCATACGCCTGCATCTGTGCTGCCGCAGCCGCGCGCTCCGTCGCAGCCTTCTGATCCGCGAGCTGCTGCTCGCTCGTTGCACTGAACGTGTCACCGGCGGCGGCTGGGCCATCGATGGCGCCCGAGACCCGCACGGACTGCGAGTGCGCCTTCTTCATGCTGTCGAGTGCGTTGGTGCCGAAGGACGCCTGGTTCGACGTGGCCGGATTGAACGCGTACGCGGGGATGGCGATGGTGGCGACGATGCCACCCGCGAAGAGCATCACGGCGAGGTTCACGAGCGGCCGCATGCGTCGCTTGCGCTTCGCCATGCCCGAGGTCGCCGGAACCGGCGAGGTGGACGGCGAACGCTTCTCGGCACTCGTTCCCGCTGTCGCGCCGCTGCGGCTGTAGCGGCGACCGCCGGCGTCGGCGGCCCGGCGATCGGATTCCCTCAGGCTCCGCCGCGACATCGTCGTCGTCTCGCCCAGAGAATCGATCGCCTTGCTCGTAGTACTCGGGTCGCGGTCCTCGGGTGGACCGCTCGTACCTAATGTTGCCAAGGTGTGAACCTCCGGCGCTCCGCTGGCACTAGGTAGCCACCCCGTCCGAAATCTCTTGCGAGTTCGACTTCGCAGGCTCAAGAGACGGGCTGAGGGAGCGTCTTGGGCCGGGTCCGTCGGTCGGGTTCCGGCCTGTGGACTCGTACGAGAATACGGGACCCTCACTCGTTTGTCACATCGTTTTCGGGGGGTTTCGCGCCACAGGAAAGCGAGTTCCGGCTGTGGAGGGAGAGTGGTGCGGACGCGTTATGCGCGGCATCCGTGCGGGTCGACAGGGCGGTCGCGATGGTCATGGCGAGGACCGCCATGGCGACCGTCAGGCCGTGACGAAGATGTGGCTGGCGACCTCGTTGGGCAGTTCGAGAGCGTCCGTGTAACCGTCGATCTGCATGGCGACGTACGACCCGGCACGGGAGAAGGTGCCCGTCGATCCGGGGAAGATGCCCGCCTGCCGCAGTTGCGCGAGAAGCTCCGGCTCGAACTGAACCGGCTCACCGAGGCGTCGGATGGTGGCCGTGACGGGTGCGTCGGATGCCGCTGTCGCATCGACCACGCTGCGCACGCCGTCGAGGAACACCCGGTGCAGCCCGATGCCCTCGTCTTCGATCCTCGGGATGGGCGTGCCGTACGGCGTCTCGGTCGGGTGTCCGAGGATGTCGAGGATCTTGTGCTCCACCTGCTCGCTCATGACGTGCTCCCAGCGGCACGCCTCCTCGTGCACGAACTCCCATTCGAGCCCGATCACATCGGAGAGCAGGCGCTCGGCGAGGCGGTGCTTGCGCATGACGTGCACGGCGCGACGACGGCCCTCGGGAGTCAGCTCAAGGTGGCGGTCGTCTGAGACGACGACCAGGCCGTCCCGTTCCATGCGCGCGACGGTCTGCGACACCGTGGGGCCGGAGTGCCCGAGGCGCTCCGAGATGCGAGCACGAAGCGGCACGATGTTCTCCTCTTCGAGGTCGAGAATCGTGCGCAGATACATCTCGGTGGTGTCGACGAGATCGGTCATCGCTTCCCCTCGTAGTGTTCTGCTCGCCGCCGATGGCGCGGATTCCAGCCTACCGGCGCGCGCCGACGGACATTGACCGGCGCCGCCCGGGCGGCGCCGACGGCCAGGGCTCGATCGGGTGCGTCTGCGTGAGCCGCCTCAGGCAGAGCGCACCTCGATCGCCCATAGAATCAACACCATGGCTGCGATCGCGATTCCCGAGTCCCTACTGCCCGCGGACGGCCGGTTCGGCAGCGGCCCCTCCAAGGTGCGACCGGCCCAGGTCGAAGCACTCATCGCGGCTGAGACCGAACTCCTCGGCACCTCGCATCGTCAGGCGCCGGTCCGCTCGCTGGTCGGCCGTGTACGCGAGGGACTCGGAACCCTCTTCCGCATCCCGGACGGTTACGAAGTGGTGCTGGGCAACGGCGGCTCGTCGGCGTTCTGGGATGCAGCCTCGTTCGGTCTCATCGAACAGCGCGCCGAGGCGCTCGTCTTCGGCGAGTTCAGCCAGAAGTTCGCGACGGCCGCTTCGGCGCCTTGGCTCGACGCGCCGCACGTCATCGAGGCTCCCGTCGGTTCGCGGAGCACGGCAGAGCCCGTCGAGGGCGTCGATGTGTACGGATGGCCCCACAACGAGACGTCCACCGGCGTCATGGCTCCCGTTCGTCGCGTCCACGGCGACGATGGCGCGCTCACGGTGATCGACGCGACGAGCGCGGCCGGAGGCGCAGAGCTCGATGCATCCGAGGCCGACGTCTACTACTTCGCCCCGCAGAAGAACTTCGCCTCCGACGGGGGTCTGTGGCTGGCGCTGTTCTCGCCGGCGGCGCTGGAGCGGGTGGAGCGGATCGCGGCATCCGGTCGCTACATCCCCGACTTCCTGAGCCTGAAGCAGGCCGTCGACAACTCCCGCCTGAACCAGACGCTCAACACTCCCGCGATCTCGACGCTGATCATGCTCGACGAGCAGGTGCGTTGGATCAACGACAACGGCGGGCTGGCCTGGGCCGCCGCGCGCACCCACGAGTCGTCGGGGGCGCTGTACGACTGGGCGGATTCGGTCGACTACGCGCACCCGTTCGTGGAGAACCCCGACGACCGCTCCCAGGTGGTGGCCACCATCGACTTCGACGACGTTGACGCGTCGCGGATCGCGGCCGTACTCCGCGAGAACGGGATCGTCGACACGGAGCCGTACCGCAAGCTGGGCCGCAACCAGCTGCGAGTCGCCACGTACGCTGCGGTGGATCCGGATGACGTGCGCCGGCTCATCCGCGCCATCGAGTACGTCGTCGAGCACATCGGCTAGCAACGGAAGATCGTCATGCGACTGTGGCTGAAGGACAGCGAGCGGCTCCCTGATCCGCCGCCCATGAAGACGGACGACCACGCGGCCATTCTCACGGGCACGGTCGCCTGGGTCGTGGCCGCGATCGTCGCGTGGATCTTCGCGCCCGAACTGAGGGCGTCAGGATTCGGCTGGGTGGTTGCCGCGACGATCGTCGGCATCGTCCTCGGCGTCATCGGACTCGTCTACACCTTCGTCTCGAGACGCCGCGGACGATCCGCCGATCGGATCGTCGTCGCTCCCGGAGACGAGCGCCGCTGATTCGGCGCCGATGATGTCGTCGGCCTCGAGGTCGATGTCGTCGTCGGAATCGTCGTCGTCCTCGTCGGAATAGTCGTCGGAATCGTCGTCCTCGTCGGCATCGTCCTCCGACCCGTCATCCGGCTCGGACTCGTCGTCGAGCTCGATGCGGTCGAGCTCGATCCGGTCGATGTCGATGCCGTCGATGTCGTCGTCATGGTCGAGCTCGTCGTCATCGTCGAGCTCGTCGCCGTCTTCGAGCTCTTCGTCGGAGCCCTCGTCTGCGGACGCCTCGTCTTCCGTGTCGTCGTCGGACGCCTCAGCGCCCGCCGCCCGCGCGGCCTCCTGCGCGGCCTGATACTCCGCGAGGCGTTCCGACCACGGCACCCAGTCCGGCGCCAGCAGCGCTTCGGCACCGGGCAGCAGCTCGGCCTCGAGGACGACGGGATCCGTCTCCTCGTCGATACGGGCGAGCGTCACGGTCCAATGCCATCCCGGATATCCGAGCAGCGTGCATTCGAAGAGAAGGGACAACACGTGATCGCCCTCGACGATGTGCCCAGCAACGGCTCCGACGCTGGACTCCGTCGTGATCTCCAGCAGGGCTGCCCGCGCCAGGTCGTGCGCGCCGAGCAGGGTTTCGTCGGCGAGCGCAGGAGCAGGCGGCTCGCTCGGTTCCGTCGCGGCCGCCTCCTCGGCGGCCTCCGTCGCTTCGGTCACGTCGGCAACCGCCGTCGCCTCGTCCACGCCGGCCGTGTCCCGATCGGTGCCGTCCGCGCGCTGCTCAGGCATCCAGATCGTCCGCCACGCGTCGCAGCACGGCAGCGATCTTGCGGCCGTGCGCGGCGTCCGGATACCGACCCCGCTTGAGCCCGGATCCGATGCCGTCGAGGAGTTTCACGAGGTCTTCGATGATCACCGCCATGTCGTCCGCCGACTTGCGGTTGATCTTCGTCAGGCTGGGACGAGATTCGATGACGCGCACCGACAGCGCCTGCGCGCCGCGCTTGCCGTCGGCGACCCCGAATTCGAGGCGGGCGCCGGCCTTGACGACGGCACCGGCGGGGAGCGCCGACGCGTGGAGGAAGACCTCGCCACCGCCGTCCTGGGCGATGAAACCGAAGCCCTTCTCCTCGTCGTAGAACTTGACCTTGCCGGTCGGCATGGGTGACCTCTTTCGGGGTGGGGGAAGTGCTGTACGCAACGTCAATTATCCTTGATTCGTGACCGAAGAGACGTCCCAGCCCGTATCGCGCGCACAACGCACACTGGCATTCATCGGCGCGGGCCTCGTGATCCTCTCGATCGTCTGCTTCCTGGTGCTGATGATCGGAACCTGGTTGGGTGCCGGACCCGACCAGGGATCGGGAAAGGGAATCTGGCCGACCGTCGAGCTTCTCCCGCTCGTGGCTCTCCCGCTGGCCTTCCTGTGCATCGTCGCGGTACTGATCGTGAGCCTCGTCACCCGCAGTCGGCAGAACCGGAAGTCCGGCCGGTAGGGCAACGGAGCACTCGCGTGGCGGAGTCTGACCCCCGATGAGCAGCACACTCACGCTGGCGGAGCGGTTGGGCGGGCTGGGCGATGCCGAGCTCCGGGAACTGATCCGCGCTCGGGGCATGGGTCGCTCACGAGTCGAGGACTTCTTCGACCTGGCCGACGCCCTTCTCGAGCCCGTCTCGGTGCAGCACGCCATCGCCCCGCTTCCCCGTCCCGTTCTCGCCGTCCTCGCCGCATTGGTCGACGAGGACGGATCCGCATCCGCCGCACGCATCGCGTCCGTCCTCACCGACTGGGGCGAAGCGAACGTCTCCCCCGCCTCCGCGCGCACCTCGCTCGACGCCCTGGTCGTCGCATTCCTGGCCGAGGAGGCACCCGCTCCGGACCCGGCGGTGCTCGGCGAGGAGACCGCGACCCGGATCGATGACGGGGCAGCGGATGCGGTCGTCGCGCTGTACCCGGGTGTCGCCGCGCGCTTCACCGCGTGGGCCGACGGGGAAGGGCTCTCGGGGCGCAAGCTCGCGGCATCCGGAAAGCCCGCGGCACTGGCCTCGGTGCCGGGCGTGGACAGGCGCTTCGTCGACCGCCTCGCCGCCGAGCGGGCCTTTCTCGCCGCCGGAGCCGTCTCGGAGTTCGTCTACGAGCTCGAACACGAACCGGCCCGCGAGCTGCAGAAGGGCGGACTCGCGCTGCCCGACGCGCGAAGGATCGCATCAGCCCTCGGCATCGAGGTCGGATCCGTGCCGACCGTGCACTGGCTGGCCCGCAGCGCTGGGCTGGTCGCCCGCGAAGGCGCAGTCTGGTTGCCGACCGACGCTGCGGAGCCATGGGCATCCCTCACGACGCCCGAGCGTTGGGGACGCCTGGCTGCAACGTGGCTGGAGTCGGTGCCGGAGGACATCCATCCGCTCATGGTCGAGCGCTCGCAGGCCGCGTGGGGCGAGGCACTGCGTGGGTACGCGCGGTGGCGTTACCCCGCAGCTGACGCCTCCCTCGACCGTCGGGTGAACGATGTCGAGACGCACGCGGAGTTCCTCGGAATCACCGCGAGCACGGCTCCGAGCACCGCAGGTATCACCCTCCTCGACCGCGGACCGGATGCCGCCACCGACGTCATGCGCGCCGCGTTCCCCGCCGAGGTGGACCGCGTCTACGTGCAGCACGACCTCTCGATCGTGGCGCCTGGTCCGCTGCTGCCGGCACTGGACGCCAGGCTTCGCACCCTCGCGGATGTCGAGGGAACGGGCCTCGCCGCGAGTTTCCGCATCTCGCCGTCGTCCCTGCACCGCGCGATCGCAGCGGGAGAGACGGCGGAGTCGTTGCGTGAGTTCATCGGATCCATCTCGCTCACCGGTCTGCCGCAACCGGTCGCTTACCTCATCGACGAGGCTGCCGGCCGATTCGGACGGGTGCGGGTGAGGGCACGTGAGACCGGCGCTGTCGTCCGCTCCCCCGACGACCAGCTGCTGAGGACGATCGCGGTGGATCAGACGGTCTCCGCGCTCGGGCTGCGAACCGGATCCGATGACGGCCTCGTCAGCCGGTTCCCGCTCGACGTCGTGTACTGGGCGCTCGTCGACGCGCACTACCCGGTGGTCGCCGAGGACGCAGAAGGACAGCAGCTTCGGGTCAGGCGCAGGCTCGGGCATCCCGAGCCGCGGGAGGACACCGACACGGCGGAGATTCTGGTGCAGCGCCTGCGATCGGCCGAGCGCACGGACGGCCCTGAGGGTGCGGAGGCGTGGCTCAACAGGCAGTTGGAGTCCGCTGTGCGCTCGCGCACCGTCGTCACCGTGACCGTGGCGCTCCCGGACGGCCGGGAGCTGGAGTACACGCTCGAGCCGACTGGCCTCGGCGGGGGCCGGCTGCGCGGCCGCGACCGGGCCAGCGACATCGAGCGCACGCTGCCGGTCGCGAGCATCCGCGCGGTGACGACACCGTAGCCCGACGCGCGTGCTCGACGTCGTCAGCACCCGGTAGAGCGCGCGAAGCACGTCAGGGAGCTGTGCACGCGCTGCACGCGATCCAGGCGACCCGCATAAACTGAATTCTTATGTCTGACGGCCCCTTGATCGTGCAGAGCGACCGCACCGTGCTGCTCGAGGTGGCGCATCCCCAGGCGGAGGATGCCCGCCACGACCTGGCCATCTTCGCCGAGCTCGAGCGCGCGCCGGAGCACATCCACACGTACCGCATCACGCGGCTGGGGCTGTGGAACGCACGCGCGGCCGGACATCAGGCATCCGACATGCTGGGCACGCTCGAGCGGTATTCGAAGTTCCCGATCCCGCAGACCGTCAGCGTCGACATCCAGGAGACGGTCGCCCGCTACGGACGTCTGGTGATCGAGCGCGACGACGAGGGCGTGCTCGTTCTGCGCAGCTCGGACGAGGCGGTGCTCCGCGAGGTATCGGGCGCGAAACGCGTTGCACCGCTCCTGCTCGAGCATCGGACGGATGGCGCTTACGTGGTCGCAGCATGGGCCAGGGGCCACCTGAAGCAGGAGCTCGTCAAACTGGGCTGGCCGGCTGAGGACCTCGCCGGATACTCGCCGGGCACACCGCACGAGATCGACCTCGATGAGTCCGGATGGCATCTCCGCGACTACCAGACGAAGGCGGTCGAGAACTTCTTCGACGGCGGTTCAGGGGTGGTCGTGCTCCCCTGCGGCGCCGGCAAGACCCTCGTCGGCGCAGGGGCGATGGCCACGGCGAAGACGACGACGCTCATCCTCGTCACCAACACCGTGTCCGCCAGGCAGTGGCGCGATGAACTGCTGCGCCGCACGAGCCTCACAGCCGAAGAGATCGGCGAATACTCCGGCCAGGTGAAGGAGGTCAAGCCGGTCACCATCGCGACGTACCAGATCCTCACGTCGAAGCGGAAGGGCGAATACGCGCACCTGAGCCTGCTCGACGCACTCGACTGGGGCCTGATCATCTACGACGAGGTCCACCTGCTGCCGGCTCCCGTCTTCAAGCTCACGGCAGAGCTGCAGGCGCGGCGCAGGCTCGGGCTCACCGCCACGCTGGTACGCGAGGACGGCCGCGAGGGCGACGTCTTCTCCCTCATCGGTCCCAAACGATTCGACGCGCCGTGGAAGGAGATCGAGTCGCAAGGCTTCATCTCTCCGGCAGCCTGTTACGAGGTGCGCATCGACCTGCCGGCATCCGACCGCCTCTCGTATGCTGCGGCCGCCGACGACGAGCGATATCGGCTCGCGGCGACCGCGCCGGCCAAGCTCGGCGTGGTCAAGTCGCTTGTCGATCGGCACGCGGGCGAGCGCATCCTCGTCATCGGGCAGTACCTCGACCAGATCGACGAGCTCGCGGATGCCCTCGACGCACCGTCCCTGACCGGCGCAACCCCCGTGGACGAGCGCGAGCGCCTCTACCAGGAGTTCCGCGAGGGCAAGACCCCGGTTCTTGTCGTCAGCAAGGTCGCGAACTTCTCCGTTGATCTGCCGGAGGCGACGGTCGCCATCCAGGTGAGCGGCTCCTTCGGATCCCGCCAGGAGGAGGCGCAGCGCCTCGGTCGCTTGCTGCGTCCGAAGGAGTCCGGGCTGTCCGCGAACTTCTACACGCTCGTCGCGCGCGACACCGTCGACCAGGATTTCGCGCAGAACCGGCAGCGCTTCCTGGCGGAGCAGGGGTACTCGTACACGATCCTCGATGCCGGCGCCATCGCCGCCTGATCACCGGGAGACGAACGGCGGCGCGACCGTTCAGTCTGCGCGAACGTAACGCAGCAGAAGCGTGTCGTCCGACCGGAGCACCTGCCCGACCCGCAGCGACCTGTCCGTCTCCGAGCCCGTCGCGATCCGCGGTCCGTTTCCGCCGACCAGCACGGGGCTGACGGTCAGGCACAACTCGTCGACGGCATCCGCCGCGGTGAGGGCCCCGAGCAGGTGTGGACCGCCTTCGCACTGCACTCGTCGCAGCCCGCGCTCGGCGAGCGCGTCGAGCGCCTGACGCAGGTCGACGGATGTTCCGCCGCACTCCACCACGTCTGCCACCGCCGTCAACGCCGCCACTCTGTCCCGGTCGGCAGAGACCCGAGTGATGACGATCGGTCGAACGGGCGACCGCCTGAACAGCTCTGACCCGGGATCCAGCGCGGCCTCCCCCGTGACGATCGCCAGCGTCGGATGCGCTGCGAAACCGTGCGCCTCGCGCCAGCGCCGCGCCTCGGCATCCACGAGCTCTCCCGAGTAGCCCTCGGCCCGCACGGTGCCTGCACCGACGAGGACCACGTCGCACACGTGTCGCAGGAGGGTGAAGACGCGCTTGTCCGCAGCATCCGAGAGCGCGCCGGATCGTCCGGCCAGCGTCGCCGACCCGTCCACCGACGAGACGAAGTTCACGCGCACCCACCGTGATGCCACGCCGTGCTCGTAACCGGCGATGACGGCATCGTCGTCCAGAGCGGTCGCGGCGTGCGGCCAGATGGCGTCGATCACCCCGTCTCCGTCAGAGCTCAACTCAGTTCCCCCTTCATCGTCAGCACGCGGAACGGTCCATCTTCGTGCGCGTCATCCTCGCTACAGCGCCTCCTCGTTGAAGTCGCCCATGTTGTGCTTGAGAAACGCGGGCTCCCGCAGGCCGAGGATCGCCTCGGTCATGCGCACGGCGGCGACCGATTCCCGCACGTTGTGCATGCGGACCACGCGCGCACCCTGCGTGACGCAGAACACGGCGGCCGCGAGCGATCCCTCGAGCCTGTCGGCGCGGTCCACGTCGAGGGTCTCGCCGATGAAGTCCTTGTTCGACACCGCGGCGAGCGCCGGCAGCCCGATGGCGGCGATCTCGTCGAACCGACGCGTGAGCTCGAGCGTGTGCAGGGTGTTCTTGTTCAGGTCGTGGCCAGGGTCGATCACGATCCGGTTCTCCGGCACGCCGAGAGACACGGCGAGGTCCACACGCTCGCCGAGGAACGCTGCAACCTCCGTCACCACGTCGTCGTACTGCGGACGTGGATACACGGTGCGGGGCGCCGCCAGGCTATGGGTGATGACGAGCGTCGCGTCGCTGTCGGCGACCACCTCGGCGAGCCGCCGATCATGGATGCCCGTGGTGTCGTTGATCACGTCGGCTCCGGCCGCGATCGCGTGCAGCGCCACCTCCGACTCGAACGTGTCGACGGAGAGGACGACGTCCGACTCGCGCCGCAACGCCTCGACGACGGGAACGACTCTCGCGATCTCCTCGTCCACGGGAAGCGCTGGTCCCGGTTTGAAGGGCACGCCTCCGATGTCGATCCAGTCGGCGCCGTGCTCGACGGCGGCGAGGCAGGCGTGCACCGCGGCATCCAGGGAGAAGGTGGCGCCGCGGTCGTAGAACGAGTCGGGGGTGCGGTTCACGACGGCCATCACGGCCACTCGCGCTGAGAAGTCGAAGGTGTGGGCCCCGATGGTGCGCACCGGGGTGCGAAGCGGAGGCAGGTAGACGCTCATGCGTCCGCCACGAGGTCGCCGAGCGGCACGGTCGGATCCGCCAGCCGAGCCTCGTCCACCGGTCGTGCGGAACGGATGAGTCCCTGAACCTGCTCGTTCACATCCCACACGTTCACGTTCATGCCGGCCACCACACGTCCCTCGCCGGTCACCCAGAAGGAGACGAACTCGCGCGCCGCCAGGTCTCCGCGGTACACGACATGGGTCCCGGGCATCAGCGGGGCGTATCCCGAGAACTCCATGCCGAGGTCGAATTGGTCCGTATAGAAATAGGGGATGTCGTCGTACTCGACGCCGCGATCGAGCATGTTGAGTGCAGCGGTGCGGCCCGTGCCGATCGCATTCGCCCAGTGCTCGCTGCGCAGCTGCCGCCCGAGCACCGGATGGAACGGGTCGGCCGCGTCTCCGGCGGCGAAAACGTCGGAGAATCCGGCGTGCATCCCGGCGTCGACCAGGATGCCGTTCTCCACCTCGAATCCCGCATCCTCCGCGATGCCCACGAGCGGAACGGCTCCGATCCCGACGACCACCAGGTCGGCGTCGACCTCGCCTGCGCTGTGCACGACACCTGTCACGCGCCCATCCGCGACGCGGAACGCCTGCACGTCCGCACCGCGCACGAGCCTTACGCCGTGATCCAGGTGGAGCCCGGCGAACACCTCGCCCAGCTCGTCGTCCAGGGCCGCCGACAACGGGACCTCCGAGTGCGACACCACGGTCACCTCGTTGCCGAAGCCTCGCACGGTGGCGGCCACCTCCATGCCGATCCAGCCCGAACCGACCACGACGACGCGCTTGTCCCCGGCCTCCGTGGCCTCTCTGATACCGCGGGAGTCTTCGAGTGTTCGCAGGTAGTGGATGCCCTCCGCATCCGCTCCCGGGACGTCCAGCCTGCGCGGCGCGGCGCCCGTGGCGAGCAGCAGGCGATCAAACGGCACCGTCGCGCCACCCTCCAGCACCACCTTGCGGCCGTCGGTGTCCAGCGAGCGCGCGTGCTGTCCGGAACGCACGTCGACGTCGTGCTCGTGCCACCAGGCATCCGGCTGCACCCACAGTTCGGACTCGTCGAGCCGCGCGAGGAAGGCCTTGGAGAGCGGCGGCCGGATGTACGGCTTGTGCGCCTCTCCGGCGATCAGCGTGATGTGTCCGTCGAAGCCCTCGTCCCTCAGTGTGGATGCCGCTGTGCCGGCCGCGAGACCGCCTCCGACGATGACGAATTCCGAAGCTGACATCTGGTTCCTCCCTGCACTGCTGTCGATTCGGCGCCGACGACGCCGTGCTCGTGAACACGCCGACACGGCGCCCGCGTGCATCCGATTCTTCAGTAATCGGCGCCCGAGTGTGCACAGCGCACACTGTTCGCGCCTCAAGCCGATCCCCGGCTCGCACACGTCACTCCACGGGATGTCGCACGACAGACTCACAGGAAGATTCCAGCCCACGCGCAGAGACTGAGCGCATGAGCACCGGACCCCGAATCCTCATCGTCGACGACGAGCCCAACATCCGCGACCTCCTCACCACGAGCCTCCGGTTCGCCGGATTCGCCGTGCGTGCCGTCGGCAACGGCGCCCAGGCCATCAGCGCGGTGCTCGAGGAGGAGCCCGACCTCATCATCCTCGATGTGATGCTGCCGGACATGAACGGTTTCGGCGTCACGAAGCGTCTGCGGGGCGCGGGATACACGGCGCCGATCCTGTTCCTCACCGCCAAAGACGACACCGAGGACAAGATCACCGGTCTCACCGTCGGCGGCGACGACTACGTGACCAAGCCGTTCAGCCTCGACGAGATCGTCGCGCGCATCAAGGCCATCCTCCGCCGCACGATGCAGGCGGACGACGACGCGATCATCCGCGCGGGCGAGCTCACCATGGACCAGGACACGCACGAGGTCTTCGTCGGCGACACCCCCATCGAGCTCTCCCCCACCGAGTTCAAGTTGCTGCGCTACCTCATGCTCAACCCGAACCGCGTGCTGTCGAAGGCTCAGATCCTCGACCACGTGTGGGAGTACGACTTCAACGGCGACGCCGGCATCGTCGAGAGCTACATCTCCTACCTGCGCCGAAAGGTGGATGCGCACTCCAGCGAGCCGCTCATCCAGACCAAACGCGGCTTCGGCTACATGCTGAAGGCCGCGAAGTCCTAGGTCGTGTCGGCCAACTCGTGGCGGCCCTATTCCACTCTGCGGTGACAAGCCGTTCTCCCAGCCCGGGCCGCTTAGGCTCCTACGTGTGAGGCAGGCTGCAATCTCGACGACGCGATTCGCTCTGCGACGCGGCGCCGCGTGCGCCGCTGGAACAAGGTACGCGTCGGCCCAGCCGCGCCGCGCCCGGCAGGGACGAGAGCCGAAGTGATACTCGATCACTGGAATTCGATCTCGCTCCGTACGAAGATCACGGGCGTCACGGTGCTCGTGCTCACGTTCGGCCTGCTCGTCGCCGGCCTCGGCACGATGCTCCTGTTCAAACCGGTGCTGATCAACCTCTTCGACCAGCAGCTCAAGGCGATCGCCGCCCAGCCGGACAGCATCAACGCCATCCTCCCCGACCAGGCCAAGTCCTCCAGCGGCCCGGTGTTGGGACAGGCGGGCACCGCGAGCTACTACGTCGCCCTGTACGGCTCAGACGGTCAGCTCATGCAGGAGAACTGGACCGCGGTTCCGGACGGCAAGAAGCCCGCCGTGCCCAGCTCCTTATCGCTCGAGCAGGGAGCCGCATGCGCGAACGAGGGCGCCGGCTGGGTGCAGAGCCGTGACGGATCCGGATCCTTCCGCAGCGTGTGCGCCGTCGTCCAGCTGCGCGGACAGACGCCGACCTACGGAACGGCGATCATCGCCATCTCGACCGCGCCCCTCGACAACACGCTGGCGAGCTACCTCTCCATCTTCTTCAGCTTCGGTGTCATCGTCGTCATCATCGGCGCGTTCCTCACCCGTGCCCTCGTGACGACCACCTTCCGGCCACTCCGCGAGGTGGAGCGCACGGCAGCCGAGATCGCCGACGGCGACTTCAGTCAGCGCCTCGGCGGCGCGACGCCCAACACCGAAGTCGGCCGGCTGAACCGCTCGCTGAACACCATGCTGAACCGCATCGACCGGGCCTTCAAAGACCGGGCGCGCAGCATCGAGCAGATGCGACGGTTCGTCGGTGATGCCAGTCACGAGCTGCGCACCCCCCTCGTCTCCGTGCGCGGCTACGCAGAGCTCTACCGCATGGGTGCACTGCAGACGCCGGAAGAGGTCGCTCAGGCCATGGAGCGCATCGAGAAGGAGGCCGTGCGCATGGGCCTCCTCGTGGAGGACCTCCTGGAGCTCGCCCGCCTC
The DNA here is from genome assembly GCF_012985205.1 of Planctomonas sp. JC2975. Classification (NCBI taxonomy): domain Bacteria; kingdom Bacillati; phylum Actinomycetota; class Actinomycetes; order Micrococcales; family Microbacteriaceae; genus Planctomonas; species Planctomonas sp. JC2975. The sequence continues at coordinate 1,550,891 of NZ_JABEKS010000001.1, forward strand.
GACGAGACGAAGCCGCTCAACCTCGGCATCGTCGATCTCGTTCCGCTCGCACACGACGCCGCGCTCGACGCGAACGCGGGCAACCCCGATCGCGCCGTCTCCGTGCAGTTGTCACTGCCGCCCCTGCCTCCGCCCCCGCCGGGGCCGTCGATCGCAGGAGCAGCGGATGCCCACCAGGAGGAGAGCGCAGCGGAACCGGCCCCCACGCGTTCCGCTGGCGGCGAGTCGTCCCGGAACACGGGATCGCAGGGTCCCATCGGGTTCGCCGGCGCGACCCTGGCCCGCCTGCGGCGCCGGCCGCGCAAGGCGGATCCGGGCGTGGAGACGGCTCCGCTCGAGCTGGCAGACATCCCGGAACCGCCGCGCGTACGCGCACTGGTGATGGCCGAGGAGAACAAGCTCAGGCAGGTCATCGCGAACCTGATCGGCAACGCGGTGCGATACACCCCGTCTGGCAGCCCGATCGAGATCGGTGTCTCGGTCGATCGAGACCGCGATGTCGCGGTCCTCTCGGTGATCGACCACGGCGAGGGCATCCCGCCGCAGATCAGGGAGAAGATCTTCCAGCGCTTCTGGCGGGCCGACACCTCGCGCACCCGCGAGACCGGCGGCAGCGGTCTCGGCCTGGCTATCGTCGCCTCGATCGTCGGCGCCCACCACGGCACCGTGGAGGCCGTCGAGACCCCCGGCGGCGGTGCGACCTTCCAGGTGACCCTCCCGCTGGTCGATTCGCCGCATGCACCGAAGACCGCCGCAACGGCCTGACCGCCCGCCGCTCAACGCCCGATCCCGACTCCCACCGTGACGCTCTCCGCGCGTCGACCGATCGGACGCCCGCCGCCGCGTCCGCCGTGATTGTGCCTGCGCCGGCTCTCACATCGGCTCCGATCATCTGCATCCGAATTCGCGACGCAGAGGCGAACGCGCGCGTAATTGCGAGGTCGGCGCCACGGCCGACAGATCCGCGGCACCGCATTGCGGACAGGAATGCAGGAATACCCCTCCCCATCTGGTAAGGGCAATAGGGCTGTACCCCTCCCCATTCGGCAAACATCAATAGCGAATACCCCTCCCCTTCTGGTACTCGACTATTGCTCGGACCCCTCCCCCTGCGGCAATCGGGAATGTCCTGGACCACTCCCTCTTTGGCAAGACTCTGCGGCGATTCGCAAAGGAATCAGGTTTGTCCGCGGTTACCGTGGCGGCGTGCGCGATGACGAGTTACGACGCCTGTTGACCGAGAGCAATCCGTGGTGGACCGCCGCTGCCCGCGGCGCGGATCCCACGTCGTGGGTCGCCGGCAACCGCACGCTCCGCGAACGCACGCGATACGAGCTGGGCTACCGGAGCGGCATCCTCGACGACGTCGCCAGCGTCGAGCCCGATGGACGACTCGTCGTGCTCACGGGACCACGCCGCATCGGCAAGTCGGTGGCCCTGCTGGATGCCGCAGCCAATCTCTGCACGCTGCCCGGCGTCGATCCTCGTCAGGTCATCTACGTGCCGTGCGACACGATGCGCGGCCGCGACGTCACCCGCACACTCACTCTCGCCAGGATGCTCACCCGCTCCGTCGACCAGCCCAAGCCGCGCCCGCGCGTCTGGCTGTTCGATGAGATCAGCATGGTCAGCGGGTGGACGAGTGCACTCAAGCTCGCCCGCGACACCACAGCGTTCGGCGACGACACGGTCGTCGTCACGGGCAGTCGCTGGGCCCAGTCCGAGGACATCCAGGGCAACCTGCTCGCGGGGCGTGCGGGATCGACGGGGTCTCATCGCATTCGCCAGCTGCTGCCGATGTCATTCAGGGATTTCCTCACAGCCGCCTACCCTGGTCTGCCGACCGTCGCGGTCGTCAACCCGGCCGAGTTGCAGAGCGAGGAATCCCGCTGGGCGCTCGACGGCCTCCAGTTCGCCGTTGACGAGCTGGATCTCGCCTGGCAGGACTACCTCACGTGCGGCGGTTTTCCCCGCGCCGTCTTCGAGCACACCCGCGCCGGTGCGGTATCGGACGGCTATGCCCGCGACCTGCACGCGTGGCTGCGCCGCGATGTCGATCCGGATGCGCCGACCAACACCACCACGACACTCCTGCGCGGCATCAGCGAGCGCATGAACAGCCCGATCAACCTGACCTCGACGGCTCAGGATCTCGGATACGCGAGCCGACCCACCTTCACCGCCCGTGTCGACCGGCTGATCAGTACCCACGCCGCTCTCCGCTGCAACCAGGTGCGCGACGAAGGCGACCGCGTCGTCGGGGCGCACTACAAGCTGTATCTCGCTGATCCGCTGCTCGCCTGGATCCCCTCCATCGTGAGCCCTGGCCTGCCGACGCCCGATTTCACGCGGCTCACGGAGTCCGCGCTCGGGATCACGCTCGCCCGCGCGATCGAGGCGCTCGACGAGGGCCGCTGGCTCTCCGACGACTCCGTCGGCTACGCCCGCACGGAGTCGAACAACGAGATCGACTTCGCGCCGGTCCGAGTGCCCGTCGGGGGCACGCATTCGACGACGGTCCCCATCGAGAGCAAGTGGATCGACACGGGCTGGCGTGCGGAATCGCGGGTCATCGATGGCAAGTACGGGCGCGGCATCCTGGCGACGAAGTCCGTGCTCGATCTGGACGGCGACGTCTGGGCCGTTCCGGCACCGCTCGTGGCGCTGCTGCTGGCGTAGGGCCCGCTTGGTCTCGCCGTCCACGGGTTGCGTCTCCGATGTTCATCCACGAAGTGCCGAACGGCGCCGATCCATGCCCTGACGGATGCCTACTCTCGGTTCCACGCGCCCGCGCCGGCGGCGCACGAAGGAGGAACCATGACCACATATCGGGTGGACAGCGACCAGATGATCGCGGCGACGAGCGCCGTGCGCGGATCGATGAGCCGCATCCAGAGCGAGGTGGCGGGCCTGATGGGCCAGCTGAACGGTCTGCAGGGTTCGTGGAGCGGGCAAGCGGCCACTTCGTTCCAGGGCGTGGTCGCGCAATGGCGAGGCACGCAGCAACAGGTCGAAGAATCGCTCGCCGCCCTGAACCAGGCGCTCGGTCAGGCCGGGCAGCACTACGCGGAGGTGGAACTCACGAACGCGAAGCTGTTCTCGGTCTGACCGTGACGGGGCCAAGCACTCCGACCTGCCGCAGGAGCGGGTGCGGAAAACGAGAAGGGCGCCCCGAGGGGCGCCCTTCCGTTGGATTGCTTCGGCTTTAGAAGTCCATGCCGCCGGCGTCGCCACCGGGGATCGGAGCAGCCTTCTCCGGCTTGTCTGCCACGACCGCCTCGGTCGTGAGGAACAGGCCGGCGATGGATGCCGCGTTCTGCAGAGCAGAGCGGGTCACCTTCACCGGGTCGTTGATGCCCGCCTCGAGCATGTCGACGTACTCACCGGTCGCGGCGTTGAGGCCCTGACCCGAGGGAAGCTCGGCGACCTTGGCCGCCACGACGCCCGGCTCGAGTCCGGCGTTGAGGGCGATCTGCTTCAGCGGCGCCTCGATGGCGACCTTGACGATGCTCACGCCGGTCGCCTCGTCGCCACTGAGCTCGAGGTTCTCGAACGCCTTCTTGCCTGCCTGGATGAGCGCGACGCCACCACCGGCGACGATGCCCTCCTCGACGGCAGCCTTCGCGTTGCGCACGGCGTCCTCGATGCGGTGCTTGCGCTCCTTGAGCTCGACCTCGGTGGCCGCGCCCGCCTTGATGACGGCGACGCCACCGGCGAGCTTGGCGAGGCGCTCCTGGAGCTTCTCGCGGTCGTAGTCGCTGTCGGTGTTCTCGATCTCGTTGCGGATCTGCTGCACGCGGCCGGCGATCTGCTCCGGGTCGCCCGCGCCCTCGACGATCGTGGTCTCATCCTTGGTGATGACCACCTTGCGAGCCTGACCGAGCAGGTCGAGGGTCACGTTCTCGAGCTTGAGACCGATCTCCTCGCTGATGACCTGACCACCGGTGAGGATGGCGATGTCCTGCAGCTGGGCCTTGCGGCGGTCGCCGAAGCCAGGAGCCTTGACGGCGACCGACTTGAAGATGCCGCGCACCTTGTTGACGATCAGCGTGGCCAGGGCCTCGCCGTCGACGTCCTCGGCGATGATCAGCAGCTGCTTGCCCGCCTGGATCACCTTGTCGACGATGGGCAGAAGGTCCTTGATGTTCGAGATCTTCTGGTTGGCGATGAGGATGTAGGGGTCCTCGAAGACCGCCTCCTGGCGGTCGGGGTCGGTCACGAAGTACTGCGACAGGAAGCCCTTGTCGAAGCGCATGCCCTCGGTGAGCTCGAGCTCGGTGCCGAAGGTGTTCGACTCCTCGACCGTGACGACGCCTTCCTTGCCCACCTTGTCGATGGCCTCGGCGATGATCGCGCCGATCTCGGGGTCACCGGCGGAGATGGATGCCGTCGCGGCGATCTGCTCCTTGGTCTCGACCTCCTTGGCGGCGGCGACGAGCTCCGCGACGACGGCAGCCGTCGCGGACTCGATGCCGCGCTTGAGGCTGATCGGGTCGGCTCCGGCCGCGACGTTGCGAAGGCCCTCGCGCACGAGCGCCTGGGCGAGCACGGTCGCGGTCGTGGTGCCGTCACCGGCGACGTCGTCGGTCTTCTTCGCGACCTCCTTGACGAGCTCGGCACCGATGCGCTCGTACGGGTCGTCGAGCTCGATCTCCTTCGCGATGGACACGCCGTCGTTGGTGATCGTCGGGGCGCCCCACTTCTTGTCGAGCACGACGTTGCGACCGCGGGGGCCGAGGGTCACCTTGACCGCGTCGGCAAGCGTGTTGAGTCCACGCTCGAGGCCGCGACGAGCCTCCTCGTTGAAAGCAATGATCTTTGCCATGTTGTTTCTCGTCCCTCCCGGACGTACGCGAAAGAATCAATGGGTTAGCACTCAGAAGAAGTGAGTGCTAAAAGGATTCTGGCACTCGCCCCCCGTGAGTGCAAGACGAGCGGATGCGCCGCGTCACAGGGCGACGGCGACGTGCGGCACGCGGGGCTCAGCACGCCCGGCCATCATGGAGGGGCGTCCGGGCACTCGATCTGCAGGCCGAGGCAGCACGGCACTGTCGGCCGAACGAGCGATGTCGTCGGAAAGATCCCGAATGACTCGGCAAGACCGGTGAGCCCGGAGTCAGCGCCGTTCGAGGCGGCGGCGCCTGAGTGCCGACGCAACGGCATGCGCGGCCAGTGAGGCGGCAGCCGCAACCACCGCGCTGAGGAGAGCGAGCGCCGCGAAAACGGGCAGGGCGCCCACCATCGGTCCACCTCCGCTGTATCCGCCGACCAGGAAGGCCGCAGCGACGGCGAACCCGAAGACCGCCGCGCTCGTCACAGCGAGCCAGCGAGAGCGGATGGCGGCACCGATCGCCAGGCAGCACAGCGCCCACGGGATCAGAACCAGCGCTGTGCCCGAGAACAGAATCCTGACGCTCGCTGCGCCGATCAACGCCCCAGCCACCGCCAGCACGACGAACGTCGCGGCCGCTCCCCACCTCGTGGCGACCACGGACACGCTCACGAACGCCCGGCTGGGGTGAGAGTGCTCGCCATGGCGGGCACGAGCCGGATGCAGAAGTATGCCGCCAACGCGAGCGACACCGCCGCCTCGACGTACCAGAGTCCCTGCCCCCAGTGCCCGCGCAGGACGACACCGCCGATGCCTGCCGCGAGCAGCGCGAGTCCTGCGCCGCCGAATGCCGTCGCCCCGACCGCCCAGACGACGGGCCGAGGCACGCGGCGACGCGGGATGCTGGCCGCACGGCGCAACAGGAACGCCGCCAGCACCACGAGGCCGACCACGAGCAGCCCGGCGATGGAGCCGGCGACCGCGAAGAGGAACGAGTCGTCGGACGCCTCCATCGCGGCGGCCGTCCGGCAGTTGCCGGCCGTCGGCTGCACGAGCATCCAGTGCGCGCACTGAGCGGCAGCGAAGCGGTACGAGCTCGGCGCACCGTAGACCCACTGCGTGGACGTGAGCAGCGCGAGGAGACGCGCGATCCCAGCGGAGAGGCCGACGGCCACGAAGCCGATCGCCGCCAGCCAGCCGCCGGCGAGGGCGAAGGCCGTTGCCGCGGCCACGAACGGATGCGGATCGACGGCGCGCGCAACGTGCTCGGCCGACCCGAAGGCGTCGATGGCCGCCTGCTGCGCGGCATCCTCGTCCATCCCTGCCTCGACGGATGCCGCGGCAGCGTCCCGCAGATGGGCCTCCGCCTCCGCGAGCATGCTCCGGCACTCCGCCGGATCGCCGTGCAGACGACCGAAGAGGTCGTCGAGATACGAGTCGATGCGATCGCGCCCGTCGGTCATGCGAGACCCCCGATCACGCTGTCGACAGCGACCGAGAATCTGCGCCACTGGGCGGTCTGATCGGCGAGCTCCCTGGCACCCGCGTCGCTCAGCCGGTAGACGCGTCGGCGGCGCCCCTCCACCGCCTGCCAGTCGCTGTCGACGAGCCCGCCTGCCTCGAGACCGTGCAGCGCGGGATAGACAGTGCCTTCCGCCAGATCGAACTCGCCCTCGCTCCGCGCCTTGAGCGCCGTGATGACGTGGTATCCGTGAGCCGGTCCTGCACTGAGGATGCTGAGGAGCAGGAGGTCGAGGTTGCCCCGGATGCGATCGTGTCCCATACCTCGGAAGCCTAGGTATGGGACATCCGCATGTCAACGATCAACGCGGCACTGCAGTACAGACAAGAAAGAGGGGACGCTGCCTCGGCAGCATCCCCTCTTATCGATTCGTTGTCGTCAGGCGGGTCGGACGGACTCCGCCTGCGGCCCCTTCGATCCACTGCCGACCTCGAAAGTCACCTGCTGACCCTCTTCAAGGACCTTGTAGCCATTCATGTCGATTGCGGAGTAGTGAACGAAAACGTCCTGTCCCCCACCATCGACAGTGATGAAGCCGTAGCCCTTTTCAGCGTTGAACCATTTGACGGTTCCGTTCGCCATTTAATACTCCCATTGCCCTTCTGCAACGCCGCATGGTCGCGCACGTTGGATCCCGATAGTAGCGGGCGCCCTAGCCCAGTACGAGGGGTGTTTCCAGATTGAGACAATCAATGACAGACATCCGCTTCGCGCATCACAGCGCGGCAAACGGGGGCCTTTACTGGTGGGTGGGTTTGTAGTCGTCGCCGAGCACGATCGTGATGTCCGCTCCGGATGCCGCGAAGTCCTGGGTCACCTGGATCGGTGCGCCCGCGAGCTCCTGTGAGACGGCGAGCGCCGCGGCCTCGTTCTTCGGATCCGAGTAGTACACCGTTGTCGTCTTGACGTCGGTCGAGCTCGCGTTGGCCGGGGTGATGTTCTGCCAGCCGGCGGCTTTCAGTGTGGTGGTGGCGTCCGCCGCAAGGCCCGACTTCGTCGTGCCGTTCAGGACGATCAGGTTGAGTGCCGGATTGACGGCCGGCGTGATGGTCGGTGTCGGTGTCGGCGTCGCGGTCGGCGTCTGGGAGGCCGTCGCGTGCCCGAAAGGCAGGTTGACGTTCAGCGTGCCGTTGATGGCGAAGATGGCGAGAGCGCCGAGACCCACGATGACGATGACGGCTCCGGCGCACCAGGCGACCCAGATCCAGCCGTATCCCTTCGGCCGCGGAGCCCTGTGCGCGCCGATGCGCTCGAGATCGTCGGGGATCTGGTCGAATCGGTCGTTCGGGAACTTCTGGGCCATGGGCGGAGGTACTGATCCTTCAGTTCGGGCGCGGTGACCGCGATCGGGTGGCTTCGGATGACGGGATCACTGCGGCGGACGGAGGCGGTCCGCACGCGCTGCGAGACGGGCGGCACGCACCCGCTGCAGGCGACGCACCAGCATCGGGTCGTGCACGAGTGCGGCCGGCGACTCGATCACGCGGCCGAGGACCTGATAGTACCTGGCCGCGGAAAGACCGAACTGATCGCGGATCGCCTGTTCCTTGGCGCCGGCGTGCTTCCACCACCGTCGCTCGAACTCCAGAACCGCTCGATCGCGCTCGCTCAAGGCGCCTTCGTGGTCTGCGCCGACGCCGTCATCACCTGAGGTGTCGCGCGCGCTTCCCGGTTCACCCACGCGCCTCACCTCCTGCCGATCAGCGCCATTGTAGGGGTGCAGCGCAGCCGTCACCGGGAGGCGTGCCGCCTGCGACCGGGTGAGGCGTCGCCACCGGGAACAGCTCTGCGGCGGCGCTCGTTAACCTTGATGTGCCGATCGGCGCAGGCGGAGAGGATGCTCCGTCATTCAGGAAGGATTCCCAGCCATGACGTATGCCGTCTCCAAGTCCGACGACCAGTGGCGCGAGGAGCTCAGCCCGGAACAGTTCGCGGTGCTTCGCGAGGCAGCGACCGAACGGCCGTGGACCGGTGAGCTGCTCGACGAGAGCCGCGCAGGCATCTACACCTGTGCCGCGTGCGGTGCAGAGCTGTTCAAGAGCGGAACGAAGTTCGACTCCGGATGCGGCTGGCCGAGCTTCTACGAGTCCGTGCGTCCCGAGGCTGTCACCCTCATCGAGGACACGTCGCTCGGAATGGTGCGCACCGAGGTTCGCTGCGCATCCTGCGGATCGCACCTCGGCCACGTGTTCCCGGACGGGTTCGGCACCCCGACAGGCGACCGGTACTGCATGAACTCCCTCTCCTTGTCCTTCGCCGCAGACGGCGACCGGCCGGCCGAGGCGTGACGATGGGGTCCGCCCGCGATGCGATCGCCAGCAGGCGTTCGCAGTCGAAGGTGACGGATGTCGCGCCGAGCCACGAAGAGATCCTCGAGTTCGTCACCGTGGCGGCACGGGTCGCCGACCACAGTTCTCTGCGGCCGTGGCGGCTCATCGAGCTGCGCGGCGCCGCGCGCGAGCGGCTGGGCGCGGCGATCGCCGAGGCGGAGCATCCCGGCGAGAACCGCGAACCGTCGACGAAGCCGCTCAGGGCGCCGCTGCTCATCGCTGTGGTGTCATCGCGGCGGGAAAGCGTGAAAGTGGCCGCCTGGGAGCAGGATGCCGTGGCATCCGGCATCGCCCACATGCTCACCCTCCTGCTCGATGAGGCCGGCTGGGGCGTGATGTGGCGAACCGGCCACTACACGCGGTCCTCTGCCGTGGCCGCGATGCACGGACTCGGCGAGCACGAGCGGCTGCTGGGATGGCTCTACGTCGGCGGCAAACCTGATCCCAAGGAAGGGAAGGGCGACGGCGCACCGAAGCGGATCGATGCGCGCGAGTTCGTCAGCGTGCTCCAGTAGTTCCCCTTGAGAGGTCAGCAGACTTGCGGACTCGGCAGGCTTCAGAACTGGGCGCACGTCAGCGACGCCGCCGAATGCCGGAATCGCAGCGGCGCCTCGGATGTGCGGGCGCCCCACTGGCAGCCCGTAAGATGGTTCGGCGAGACGGACCCCCGTCCGGCCGGCTTGGCGCAATCGGTAGCGCAACGCTCTTGTAAAGCGTAGGTTGCGGGTTCGAGTCCCGCAGCCGGCTCAGAAAAGGCCCGGTCAGAATCGATTTCTGACCGGGCCTTTGCCGTCACGTTATGCGAGTCACTTGGTGCTGGTCGCAGTGGGAGTCGGGGTCGGGGTGGGCGTCGAGTACGTGTCGGCCTGCGCCTTCACGATGAACCCGCGGAACTCGTCCGCGTCGGTCAGCGACCCGCCGTACTGCTTGCCGTTGACGAGCACGAGCGGGGTGCCCTTGAGCTGCTTCACGCTCGAGTTCGGGATCGGACCCGTCAGTGTGCGATCAAGGGCGTTCTGCGCCCATTGCTCGTAACGTCCGTCGTCGATGCACTTGGCGATGGAGTCGTAGTTCTTGGCGCCGGACTGCTTCACGAGGTTCTTGAGCTGCTGATCCGTGAGCCCCGCCGTGTTCTCCTGCGGTTGGTTCTCGAACAGCGCCTTGTTGAGGGCCCAGAACGAGTTCGGATCGTAGTTGGCGACGCAGGCCACTGCATTGTCTGCGCGCAGCGAGTACTTGGTGCCGTTCGAGTGGCTGGCCAGCAGTGGAATGGGATGGATCTCGATGGTCGCTGCACCGCTGTCGACGAGCTTGCCGATCTGATCCGCGTTCGTCCGCTCGAAGTCGCCGCAGTAGGGGCACAGGTAGTCGACGTAGGTGACGATGCTGACCGTCTGGCCCGAGGAGTCAGGCTTGTTGGCCACCGGCTTGGCATCCGCTGCCGCCGCGGAGGTGCGATCCACCTTCATGCCCTTGCCGATCAGGATGCCGTCGCTCGCCATGTTCGCCGGCCCGCGGGACGGCTCGTGGATGGAGGAGACGATGACGACGGCCACGATGGCTGCGGCAGCCACGACGAGCGTGATGATGGTGGATCGAATGGCCGCACGGCGACGGCGTTCCTGCTTGCGGTGCGCCTCTCGCAGCTGCCGCGCCTTGTCACGGGCTGCGGCGCGTCGCTCACCATTGATCGGGCGCTGCGCAGGATCGCCGTTGCTCATTCGGTCTCACTTCGGGTGTGGAACTGCGGGGGGGGTCGCGGCATGCACCGGAACCGGCATGCGAACGCACCGACGATCGTAGAGCGGCACTCTGAGAAATGCCCAGACGGGTCCTGGAGATCCTTCGGACGCCTCCGGTGCGAACGCTGCGTCTCAGCCGTCCGGATCGGGCCTCGATTAGCCGGGACGGGCGCCATGTCGTAGCATCGGTGCTGGTCAGCGGCGACTGCCGTTGGCCACATAACATCCATTCACTCGGATCGTCCGGCACGTACCTGCCGGTGAAGGAGACACACAACCATGGCAACAGTCACGTTCGACGATGCGACGCGCATCTATCCCGGTGGCACGCGTCCCGCAGTCGACAAGCTGAACCTCGACATCGCCGACGGCGAGTTCCTCGTGCTCGTCGGCCCCTCCGGATGCGGCAAGTCGACGTCGCTCCGCATGCTCGCAGGCCTCGAAGAGGTCAACGAGGGCAACATCTTCATCGGCGACCGCAACGTGACCGACGTTCCGCCGAAGGACCGCGACATCGCCATGGTCTTCCAGAACTACGCGCTGTACCCGCACATGACCGTCGCCGAGAACATGGGCTTCGCGCTCAAGATCGCCGGCGTCAAGAAGGACGAGCGTGCGACCCGCGTTCTCGAGGCCGCCAAGCTGCTCGACCTCGAGCCTTACCTGAACCGCAAGCCGAAGGCGCTCTCCGGTGGTCAGCGTCAGCGCGTCGCGATGGGCCGTGCCATCGTCCGCTCCCCCCAGGTCTTCCTCATGGACGAGCCGCTGTCGAACCTCGACGCCAAGCTCCGCGTTCAGACCCGTACGCAGATCGCGTCGCTGACCCGTCGCCTCGGCGTCACCACCGTCTACGTGACCCACGACCAGACCGAGGCTCTGACCATGGGCGACCGCATCGCGGTGCTCAAGGACGGCGTGCTCCAGCAGGTCGGAACCCCGCGTGAGCTGTACGCAGAGCCGAACAACGTGTTCGTCGCCGGCTTCATCGGCAGCCCGGCCATGAACCTCTTCGCGGCCGACGTCACCGAGGGCGGCATCCAGTTCGGCAGCGCCGTCGTCCCCGTGGACCGCGAGGTCCTCGCCAAGGCCGGCAAGCAGGTCACCATCGGCGTGCGTCCCGAGGACGTCGTCGTGTCGACCAACGCGAGCTCCGGTCTCACCGTCGCCGTCGACCTGGTCGAGGAGCTCGGTGCAGACGGTTACCTCTACGGCCACACCGAGGTCGACGAGAAGCGCGTCGACATCGTAGGCCGCGTCGACGGCCGTCAGCACCCGAACGCGGGCGAGACGGTCTACATCACGCCGAAGCCGGGCCACGTGCACCTCTTCGACGCCGAGAGCGGCGAGCGCCTCGGCGGCGCCGTGGTCGACTAAGACCCCAGCTGTACGGAAAGCCCTGGCCCGAGTCTCTCGGGCCAGGGCTTTCCGCATTTCACGGATGAGGCCGGCAGCCTGAAGGCCGCTAGCCTTGTCGTCTATGGCTGGCTCCGTCAACATCACCGCGGCCACGGTCGATCCCGCGCTCCTCGACCTCCCGTGGAACCTCCCGTTGGACAAATGGTCCAACGAACACATCGCCATGCTGCCCAAGGGCATCTCACGGCACCTCGTGCGCTTCGCGCACCTCTCCGGCTACGTCATCGCCGTCAAGGAGACGACCGGCGAGATGGCCAGGCGCGAGTACGACATGCTCCGCACCCTGCAGCGACTGGACGTGCCGTGCGTGGAACCGGTTGCCGTGATCGAGGGCCGAACGGATGACAACGGCAAGGCCCTCAAGCCCGTGCTGGTCACGCGTCACCTCAAGTTCTCCCTCCCCTATCGCGCCCTGTACTCGCAGACGCTCCGTCCCGATACGGCGACCCGCCTCGTCGATGCGCTCGCCGTGCTCCTGGTGCGGCTTCACATGGTCGGATTCTTCTGGGGCGACGTCTCGCTCTCGAACACCCTGTTCCGCCGGGATGCCGGCGCCTTCGCCGCCTACCTCGTGGATGCCGAGACCGGCCAGCTCTACGAAGGCGGCCTCTCGAACGGGCAGCGCGAGAACGACCTCGAGATCGCCAGGGTCAACATCGCGGGCGAACTGATGGACATCGCGGCCGGCGGCCGCCTGGCTGAGGAAGTGGATCCGGTCGAGGTGGCAGGGGGCATCGTGGCCGCCTACCGCTCGCTGTGGAAGGAGCTCACGGGCAGCGAGTCCTTCTCCGCGTCCGAGAGGTGGCGCATCGCCGAACGCGTACGCCGGCTCAACGAGCTCGGATTCGACATCGAGGAGCTGGCCATCCGCACCGGGGAGGACGGCGCGAGCGTGCGCATCCAGCCCAAGGTCGTCGACGCCGGACACCACCAGCGGCGTTTGCTGCGCCTGACCGGACTCGACGCCGGCGAGAACCAGGCGAGGCGACTGCTGAACGACCTCGACTCCTACGCCGCGACCGTTGCGAAGCCCGGGCTCGACGAGGAGGGCATCGCCCACGAGTGGCTGCTGCGGGTCTTCGAACCTGTGGTGCGCGCCATCCCGGCCGACCTGAGGGGCAAGCTCGAGCCGGCAGAGGTGTTCCACCAGCTGCTCGACCACCGGTGGTTCATGTCGCAGGAGGAGGGACGGGATGTCCCGCTCGCCGAGGCGCTGACCTCCTACATCAACGACGTGCTGCGCCACCGTCGCGACGAGGCCACCGTGATCGCTCCGGTCACCGAGGCCTTCACCCTGCCGATCGACGTCGCAGACGACGACGCAGACGGCGACGACTGGAGGTCGAAGGTCTGACGCTCAGCCTGCGGACGGCATCGCCGTCCAGCTGATGGTGCCGTCCGTCTGCCAGGTGACGGTGACCGCGAGCGGACGCCCGTCGATGTCCCGGACCGCGTCCTTGGTGAGGGTCAGGCCGTGGGTGGCGATCCCGCCGAGCGACGCGCACGTCTCAGCGGCGCGCTCGCCGTCGACGACGGACACGAGGCAGTACTCGTGGTCGAGGCGCTGAGCCGCGTAGATCGTGCTGCTCTCCTGCATCGTCACGGAGCCCGCCACCACGTGGAACGACGTGGCGACGAATCCACGCGTCACGTCGTCCGGCAGGTCTCCGACACCGGGCGACTTCGCGAAGAACTCCTGGATCGCCGGGCCGGGAAGCGGACGGTATCCGCCGTCGCGCGCAGCCGCCGTCGGCGAGCTCTCCGCGCCGACGGGCGACGACGGCGCAAGGTGTGCGATGGTGGCGGAGACACCCACCGTGATCAGCACACCGAGCACGAACCCCGCAGCGGCGAGCAGCGTGGGAAGGGCACGACGTGAAAGCCGGCGACGGGCGGATGCGGCATCCGCTCCGCGATCGTCCGACCCGGACTCGCCCGGTCCGCCGGCCGGCGGGGCGCCATCGAGCGACGAGGCGAAGCCTTGGGGCTGGTCGGATGGCGGAGGGCCGCCGGCGTCATCGTGCTCTGCGCCGACTCGAGCCTCGCCCTTGGCCGCACGCCGGTGACCGTTCCCTCTGTCGTATTCGGCGAGCGCCCATTCGCTCGGTGTCATGCGCACCGGTCTACCGGTCGACGGGTCGCGGTACTCCCTCGGGGTCTCCTCCGCGCCCTCGCGCGAGTAGATGCGCTCGAACAGCCGTCGTCGCTCGTCCACGGATCCGCACCTCCCGCCGCCTCGCGAGCCGATGCCACCAGGTTATGGCGGCGACCGCGAGCGCGGGGAACGCGGCTACGCCTCCGAGCGACGCTTGGCGATCTCGTAGAGCGTGACGCTCGCCGCGATACCGGCGTTCAGCGACTCCGTCGCCGCGTTGATCGGGATGGACACGATGGCGTCGGCCGTCTCGCTCACGAGACGCGAAAGCCCCTTGCCCTCGCTGCCGACGACGATGACGACGCCTCTGTCGGCGAGCTCGAGGTCGTGCAGAGACACGTCCCCGTCACCGGCGAGTCCGAGGACGAACAGGCCCCGCTTCTGCAGTCCCTTGAGCGTCTGGGTGAGGTTCGCCGCCATCGCGACAGGTGTGCGGGCCGCAGCACCCGCCGAGGTCTTCCACGCGGACGACGTCACGCCGACCGACCGACGATGCGGCACGATCACGGCTTGTCCGCCGAATGCCGCGGTGGAGCGGATGATCGCCCCCAGGTTGCGCGGATCGGTCACGCCGTCGAGCGCCACGAACAGCGGCGTCTGCCCTCTGCCCAGCACCTGATCGAGGAGGTCGTCGATGTGGGCGTACTCGTAAGGCGGGACCTTGAGCGCGATGCCCTGGTGCACTACGTCGCGACCGGACAACCTGTCCAGCTCGGGCCGCATCACCTCCAGCACGGGGATGCCGCGCTTCGTCGCCGTGCTGAGGATCTCCTTGACACGGTCGTCCACCTCGATGCGCGCAGCGACGTAGAGGGTCGTGGCCGGAATGCGTGCGCGGAGCGCTTCCAGCACGGAGTTGCGCCCGGTGACGATCTCCGCCTCGTCTGGGGTGGCGCGACGGGATCCCGTTCCGCCGCCCGTGTTGGAACGCTGGCCGCCCCTCGTCGCCGACTTCGCAGCGGCGCGATCGGCGAGCGTCTTTCGCTTGTTCGCAGCGTGGTAGGTGCGATCCTCCGCCTTCGGCGTCGGTCCTTTGCCTTCCAGCGCCTTGCGGCCCTGGCCGCCAGACCCCTTCGTCGGGCCTTTCTTCGATTTGCGCACGGCTCCCGCGCGAGGCTTATTCGCCATCGATACTCCAATGCGCACCCATAGGGGTGTCTTCGATCGTGATGCCCGCCTCTGCGAGCTCTGAGCGGATGCGGTCTGCCGCAGCGAAATCGCGCGCCTTGCGGGCCGCCTCGCGGTCGTCGAGCAACCGGCGGAGCAGTGCGTCGAGGGCGGCGCGGGTGGGAGCATCCGTACGGATCTGCCACTGCGGCGACAGCGGGTTGATGCCGAGCACCTCGGTCATCGCGGTGACCTGACCGCCCGCACTCGCCGCGGCCCCGAGGTCTTCTCCGTCGAGCGCCTGGTTGCCGGCCCGGACGGTGTCGTGCAGCACGGCGAGCGCCTGCGGCACGCCGAAGTCGTCGTCCATGGCCTGCGCGAACGCATCGGGGATGATCTCGACCCCGCTGGAGGCGAACCTGGTGCCCGCCAGCCTGCGGTCGACGCGCTCGAGGAAGCCGGAGATGCGCTCCAGCGCGGCCTCCGCCTCGGCGAGCGAGCTCTCCGTGAAGTCGATGGTCGACCGGTAGTGCGCCGACCCGAGGTAATAGCGGACGACGAGCGGACGCGCGGCACCGAGCAGGTCGGCTGCGTAGACCGAGTTGCCCAGCGACTTGGACATCTTCTGGCCCGACACGTTCACGAGCCCGTTGTGCACCCAGTAGCCGGCGAACGCGTCACCGGCCGCCGAGGACTGCGCCAACTCGTTCTCGTGGTGCGGGAACCGGAGGTCGAGGCCGCCGCCGTGGATGTCGAACGCCGCCCCCAGATAGCGCGCCGACATCGCGGAGCACTCGATGTGCCATCCGGGCCGGCCGCTGCCCCATGGGCTGTTCCATGACGCGGATGCCGGCTCGTCGTCCTTGCGTCCCTTCCAGAGTGCGAAGTCGCGGGGGTCGCGCTTGGCGCGGGGATCGGCATCCGCCGCCGCTTCCATCGCGTCGATGCTCTGCTTCGTCAGCTCGCCGTAGCTCGGCCAGCTGCGCACGTCGAAGTACACGTCACCTGACTCGTCGTCAGCCGCATACGCGTGCCCGCGATCGATGAGCCGAGCGATGATCTCCTGCATTTGCGGAATGCTCGCCGTCGCCCTCGGCTCGTACGTCGGAGGCAGTATGCCGAGTGCGGCATAGGAGTCCGTGAACTCGCGCTCGTAGCGGTAGGCGAGCGCCCACCACTGCTCTGTGCTGCCGGATAGCTGTGCTGCCGCCGCGTTGATGAGGACCTTGTCGTCGACGTCCGTCACGTTGCGCACAAGTGTCACGTCGAATCCGCGGTAGTTGAACCAGCGACGGATCTGGTCGTAGACGAGTGCGGAACGCAGGTGCCCGATGTGCGGAGAGGACTGCACGGTGGGCCCGCACACGTAGACGCCCACCCGACCGTCGACCAGCGGAACGAAGTCGCGCAGCGCCGCAGCGCGCGTGTCGTACAGTCGGATGCCCACCCGTCTAGCCTACGGGCGATTGAGGCGAGAGCCGTGTGAGCCCGTTCGCACGGCCGAGCCGATTGAGCCCGTGAGTCGCGCAGCGGCGAAACGGGCGATTGAGGCGAGAGCCGTGTGAGCCCGTTCGCACGGCCGAGCCGATTGAGCCCGTGAGTCGCGCAGCGGCGAAACGGGCGATTGAGGCGAGAGCCGTGTGAGCCCGCTCGCACGGCCGAGCCGATTGAGCCCGTGAGTCGCGCAGCGGCGAAACGGGCGATTGAGGCGAGAGCCGTGTGAGCCCGCTCGCACGGCCGTCAGCGCACCACCACCAGTGCCGTCGCAATGGCCGTGACGCCCTCGCCGCGGCCGGTGAAACCGAGCCCGTCCGTCGTGGTCGCCGAGATCGAGACCGGCGCGCCCAGGATGCCCGACAACACACCCTCCGCCTCGGCCCGCCTTGGCGAGAATCTCGGCCGATTGCCGATCAGCTGCACACTCACGTTGCCGATTCGGATGCCCGCCCCGGCCAACCGCTCCCGCGTCGCCGTGAGGAACACCTCGCCGCGGGCGTCGGCGAACCGCGGATCATCGGTGCCGAACACCGATCCGATGTCCCCGAGTCCGGCCGCGGACAGCAGGGCGTCCACGATGGCGTGGGCGACCGCGTCGCCGTCGCTGTGACCGGCGAGCCCCCGTTCTTCCGGCCAGTGGAGACCGGCGAGCCACAGGTCGCCGTCGCCTCCAAAGGCGTGCGTGTCGGTGCCGAGACCGATGCGCGGTACGGATGGGCCGGCATCCGCAGCGCCCAGCAGTTGCTCAGCACGCGCGAGGTCGGCGGGCGTGGTCACCTTGAAGGCGAGCGGGTCCCCTGCCACGATGCGCACCGGGTGGCCGATCGCCGCAACGAGCGCTGCGTCATCCGTCACGTCCTCCGTGGCCGCCGCGTACGCAGCCACCAGCCGGTCGCGCGGAAAGCCCTGGGGCGTCTGCACGGCGACGAGCTCGGAACGGTCGACGGTTGCGGTGATGCGGGAGTCGGCATCCGTACGTTTGACCGTGTCGCTGACGGGGAGCCCGGGAACCGCGCCCTCCCCCGAGACGTCGACGGATGCCACCACCTCGTCGAAGAGGCTGGAAGGCGTGAACGCCCTTGCCGCATCGTGCACCAGGACGACGTCGATGGCGTCCTCGAGGCTCGCGAGCCCGGCGGCAACGGACGCCTGGCGTGTGACGCCGCCTGTCACGGCACGCGCGCCTGGGCTGACGGAGTCGAGGAGGCTCTGCGAGTCATCCAGCCGGTCAGCTGGAACGACCGCGATCAGTTGCACTGCCTGGCGCATGCCGTTCACGGCATGGACGGCGTGTTCGAGCAACGTGCGGCCTCCCGCCGTCACGAAGGCCTTGGGCACCGCAGCACCCAGCCGTGTGCCCGAACCGGCGGCCACGACGATGACCGCGACGCGGGGCGAGGAAGCACTCATGGCGTCGAGCGTAGTGCGACCTCGAGAGGTCGCGGAGTTCGGTGGGTTCGCGTCGCGACCCACCGAATCGGATGCTGCCTCAGGAAGCGAGGACCTCGTCGAGCACGCTGGATGCCTGCTCTTCGTCGGTCTTCTCCGCGAGGGCCAGCTCCGAGATGAGGATCTGACGCGCCTTCGCGAGCATGCGCTTCTCACCGGCGGAGAGACCGCGGTCCTGGTCGCGACGCCACAGGTCGCGGACGACCTCGGAGACCTTGATCACATCACCGGAAGCGAGCTTCTCGAGGTTGGCCTTGTACCGGCGGGACCAGTTGGTCGGCTCCTCCGTGAACTGCGCCCTGAGCACCTCGAAGACCTTGTCGAGGCCTTCCTTGCCGATCACGTCGCGAACGCCCACGAGGTCGACGTTCTCTGCAGGGACCTCGATCGTGAGGTCTCCCTGCGTGACGTTGAGCTTGAGGTAGACCTTCTCTTCGCCCTTGATGATTCTTTTCTTCACCTCGGTGATCGTTGCGGCACCGTGATGGGGGTAAACGACAGTCTCGCCGACCTCGAAAAGCATAGATAGCAGTCCCTTCAGCAGCGTCTAGAATACCACAGCGGTGGGGTGCTATCCTGTGCCACCCACGCCAGGAGAGGCCCCGCTCATGGGGTAGGCTCGACACGCATTCCGCGGTGTTCCGACAGGCCGATCCGGCCGGCGCGGTGCGACTTGGAGGATCTGAAGTGAAGGCGCGTGTCGCGGCATCCATCGTTCTCGCTCTCGGGCTCACCGTCGGCATGTCCGGCTGCACGCTGCTCACCATTCAGGACACCAAGTACATCAAGGAGTCGGCGAACGGCGTCAACGGAACGGTCGGCAAGGTCGACATCCGCAATGCCCTGATGATCACGAACACCAAGGGCACTGAGGGCAACCTCGTCGTGACGTTCGTGAACAACGACGACAAGCCGCACTACGTGGCCGTACAGCACGGTTCGAAGACCCACTCCGTGTCGGTGCCCGCCATGGGGGTCAAGAAGATCGGCGCCGAGGGCGGCATTCGCGTCGAATTCGCCGGGATCGACGCGAAGCCAGGCTCGCTCACCGACGTGTACTTCACCTACCCGGGTGCAACGGGCACTCAGCTGCAGGTTCCCGTGCTCGCCTCGACCTTCCCGGGCTTCGAGGATTACGCGCCGTCGACGCCGGTCCCGCTGCCGACCGTCGTGCCAGAGCCCACCACGACGGCCACACCGACTCCCTAGCATCCGCCTGATCGCGGAGCGATACGGCTTCATACGACGAACGGCCCGCCGAGTGATCGGCGGGCCGTTCGCGTTGCCGGCGGCGAGTCAGCTCGCCTCGAAGCGGTACCCGAGTCCGCGAACCGTGACGAGCATCTGCGGATCGGACGGGTTCGGCTCGATGCGCGAACGGATGCGCTTGATGTGCACGTCGAGCGTCTTCGTGTCACCGAAGTAATCGCTTCCCCACACCCGATCGATGAGCTGCCCGCGGGTGAGCACGCGGCCGGCGTTGCGCAGCAGGAGCTCGAGCAGCTCGAATTCCTTGAGCGGCATGGGCGTCTCCGCGCCGGAGACTGACACAGTGTGACGGTCCACATCCATGCGAACGGTTCCGGCTTCGAGGATGCCATCCTCGAAGTCCCCGTCATCCGAACGGCGGCGGAGCACGGCACGGATGCGTGCCAGTAGCTCCCTCGTCGAATACGGCTTGGTGACGTAGTCGTCCGCCCCGAGCTCGAGCCCCACGACGATGTCGACCTCGGAGTCCTTGGCCGTCAGCATGATGATGGGGACGCTGGATCGCGTGCGGAGCTGCTTGCACACCTCCGTGCCCGGCATGCCGGGAAGCATCAGGTCGAGGAGGACCAGGTCGGCGCCGTCGCGGTCGAATTCCGCGAGCGCGCCGAGGCCGTTGTCGGCCACCGCCACCTCGTATCCCTCACGGCGCAGAAGGAACGCGAGCGGCTCGCTCAGCGCTTCCTCGTCTTCCACCAAAAGGATGCGGGTCATGTCGTACGTTCTCCTTGCTTGACGGGCGCCTGCTTGGGGAGCCCTGGTTTCAGAGGTTCAGGGGCGATGTGCTCCGCCTCCGGAAGCCGGATGGTGAAGGTGGATCCGCTGCCCGGCTTCGACCAGACACGGACCTCACCGCCGTGGTTCTGCACGGCGTGCTTGACGATGGAGAGGCCGAGGCCGGTTCCGCCGGTAGCCCGCGAGCGCGCCTGGTCGACGCGGTAGAACCGCTCGAAGACCCGGTCGAGGTCATCCGCGGGGATTCCGGGACCCTGATCGGTGACAGTGATCTCCACGATTCCGTCGTGCAGCCGCGTTCCGATACCCACCCTGGTGCGGTCGGGCGAATAGCGGACCGCGTTCGAGATGAGATTGTGCACGGCGGTGGTCAGCAGGTTCTCGTCACCGAAGACGATGGCGTGCGAGTGTCTTCCCGTCGCCAGCTCGATGCCGCGGGACTCGGCGAGCACGCGGTTCTGGTCGACGGCCGATGTGACGACGTGATCGATGGAGACGCGCTCGGCGTGCGGGACGATGTCCGCGGCCTGCAACCGGGAGAGGTCGATGATGTCCTGGGTCAGCCTGGCAAGACGACCCGCCTCGTTCGTGAGGCGTGATGCGAAGTGCCGCACCTGTTCGGGATCATCCGGCGCACTCTCCAGTGCCTCGGCGAGAACGCTGATCGCACCGATCGGCGTCTTCAGCTCGTGACTGATGTTCGCCACGAAGTCCCTTCGCACCTGCTCCAGTCGGACGGCCTCCGTGCGGTCATCCGCGAGCAGCAGGATGTAGCGGGAGCCCAGTCGCGCGACGCGCACGGTCAACAGCACCGTGGCATCCCCCAGCGCGCTGCGCGCCAGTTCGAGGTCTTCCTCGAGCGGATCGCCGGTGCGACGCACGGCGTCGACCAGCTCGACGAGCCTCGGCTGGCTGAGCGCGGCGTTCCACACCAGGCCGAGTCCGTAGGCGCCTGCGGATGCGCGCACGACGTTGTTGCTCGGATCCACAACGATGCCGGCGGTCGGCAGGGCTTCAAGAACCTGATCGACGCCGTCCGGCACGGTCGGACTCACGATCTCGGTCGCGCGGTGGCTTCTGGACGCCGCCGAATACAGCAGCCACACGAATCCGGCACCGACCACGAGGCCGAGTGCCAGAGACAGCAGCACCAACCAGGTGGAGTCCATACCGTCAGGCTAGCGGCGCGCTCCCTGTGCCCAGCCCCGAAGTTGCCTCCGGTGGGCTTCGCTTCGCGGAATGTTCGGACCTCGGACACCGCCCGTTAACCTGTCATGGGGACCATGACACAAGGGATCGGACAGCCCGATCCTTCTGCGCGCCATGAGAAGGACAGCCGAGTATGCGTGACGTATTCCAGCACGAGATGCGGGAGGTGCAAGACCGCCTCGTGGAGATCGCCGAGCTCGTCGTGGTCTCCATCCGCAACGCCACGGAGGCGTTCAACGAGGGCGATGTTTCGCTCGCGGAGACGGTCATCCAGAACGACCAGAAGATCGACGCCCTCACGGTGGTGCTGGACGAGCTGTCCATCCAGATCCTCGCCAGGCAGAATCCCGTCGCCAGGGACCTGCGCATCGTGGTGAGCGCGCTGCGCATCAGTGCATCGCTGGAACGGATGGGAGACATCGCGGAGCACATCGCGCAGTTGGCCCGCTACCGCTTCCCCGACAAGGTGGTTCCGAAGAGCCTCCGCGGCACATTCCAGGAGATGGGACGCCTCGACGTGCTCATCGCCGAGCGCCTCGTCGAGTTGCTGCGCACGCAGGATCCGCGCATCGCCGATGAGATCCGCGACCAGGACGACGACATCGACGAGCTGCACGTGAGCGTCTTCGACAAGGTGCTGGGCGAGACGTGGAAGGGCGAGGCCGTCGACACGGTGGATGCGACCCTCGCGTCGCGCTACCACGAGCGGTTCGCGGACCACGCCGTTTCCATCGCGAAGAAGGTCCAGTACCTCGTGACCGGGGATTGGGTGCCGGAGGCCTCCTGAGCAAACGCACGGCGCGGCCGGGTGTCGGCCGTGTCTGTGTTGTGCGCGACGTCAACCGAGTCGTCGCGCACAACAGGGCTGGCGGACAATGGTCGGTATCCCGCCCCGGTCTGGAAGGATCCGCTGTGCCCGACTACGACGTCACAACCCCGCTCGACACGGACTACTACGAGGTCTTCGCCGATGTCCCGGCGGAGGATCGAGCGTTCTGGGACCGGGCACGGCAGTTCTCGATCGAGACGCAGGACGAGCTCACCGACGCGTGGGACAAGGCGGAGTATCCGCTCCACGTCGTGCGCCGGCTCGGTGAACTCGACCTCCTGACCGACGGTGTAGTCGGCGACGGCCTCTCCCCGATGTCGCCGCTCGCAGCGGGCCTCGTGAACATGGAGGTCTCGCGCGGCGACGGCTCGATGGGCACCGTCATCGCCGTACAGGGCGGTCTCGCGCTGCGCAGCATCGCGCTGCACGGCAGCGATGAGCAGAAGGCGAAGTGGCTCGTGCCGCTGGCGAAGGCGGAGGTCTACGGTGCCTTCGCACTCACCGAGCCCGATCACGGCTCCGACTCGACGTCTCTGGAGACCAGGGCTCACCGTACCGACGACGGCTGGGTCATCAACGGCGAGAAGAAGTGGATAGGCAACGGATCCGTCGGCGGAGTCACGGTGGTCTGGGCGCGTGACGACGACGGCGACGTGCGCGGCTTCCTGGTCGAGCAGGACACTCCCGGATACCGAGCCGAGACGATCACGGGGAAGGGATCCCTCCGCGCCATCTACCAGGCCCGCATCACGCTCGATGACGTGCACGTGCCTGCCGACGCCCTGCTGCCGGGTGCGCGGACCTTCCGGGACACGTCGACCGTGCTTCTCGCAACGCGCGCGGCGGTGGCGTGGTCAGCACTCGGACACGCGACAGCGGTGTTCGAGGCGGCACTGAGCTACTCGAAGCAGCGCATCCAGTTCGGCAAGCCGCTCGCGTCGTTCCAGATCGTGCAGGAACGCCTGACGGAGATGCTGTCGCAGCTCACGTCGATGCAGCTCTACTGCCGCCGCGTCGCCGACCTGGATGCCGCCGGCACGCTCACCCCGACGCAGGCCTCCCTGACGAAGTACCACTGCACCCGCACCGCGCGGCAGATCGCGGCGAACGCACGCGATCTGCTGGGCGGCAACGGCATCCTGGTGGAGAACCGGGTGATCACGCACATGGCCGACATCGAGGCGATCCACACGTACGAGGGCACGGAGAGCATCCAGGCCCTGCTCATCGGCCGCAGCCTCACGGGTGTGAGCGCGCTCGCCCGCTGACCGGAAGGGTGCCGGCGCCCTACGCCGACCGCGCACTCTCGAGCGGAGAAACGGGCACTCTCGAGCGGAGAAGCGCTCACTCTCGAGCGGCGAAACAGGCACTCTCAAGCGGCGAAACGGGCACCCGCGAGCGGCGAAACGGGCACCCGCGAGCGGAGAAACGGGCACCCTCGGGAGGCGAAACGGGGACTCTCGAGCGGAGAAACGGGCACCCTCGGGGTAGGGGGGCTGGCACCTTGGGGTGCCAGCTGGCGCTACTTGGCGCCCTGGGCTGCCACGGCGGCGGCGCCGGCGGCGGCAGCCTCCGGGTCCAAGTACTCACCGGGGCCGAGGGGCTTGAAGTCCTCGTCGAGGCGGTAGACCAGCGGGATGCCAGTGGGGATGTTCAGCTCGGCGATGTCGTCGTCGCTGATGCCGTCCAGGTGCTTGACCAGGGCGCGCAGCGAGTTACCGTGCGCTGTGACCAGCACGGTCTTGCCTGCCTGCAGGTCCGGGATTATGTCGGAGTACCAGTAGGGCAGCATCCGCTCGATGACGTCCTCGAGGCACTCCGTTCTGGGCAGCTCGTCGTCGCCGAGGTCGGCATAGCGAGGGTCGCCGACCTGCGAGTACTCGGCGTCGTCGGCGAGAACGGGCGGCGGCACGTCGAACGAACGACGCCACAGCATGAACTGCTCGTCGCCGTACTTCTCCTTGGTCTCCGCCTTGTCCAGTCCCTGCAGCGCACCGTAGTGACGCTCGTTGAGACGCCAGCTGCGGCGCACCGGGATCCACAGGCGGTCGGAGGTCTCCAGCGCGAGGTTCGCCGTCTGGATCGCCCGCGACAGCACGGAGGTGTGCAGCACCTCGGGCAGCAGGCCGCTGGATGCCAGCAGCTCACCGGCGCGCGCTGCCTCCGCGCGTCCCTTCTCGGACAGCCGCACATCGACCCATCCCGTGAAGAGATTCTTCTGGTTCCACTCGCTTTCGCCGTGGCGCAGCAGGATCAAGGTGTAGGGAGAGGGCATGCCACCAGTTTATCGGCGCTCCAGGATGCTCACGACGACGGCGGCGACGGCGACACGGGCGCGCACCGGTACGACGAGCCGCCGGGATACTTGAAGCATGGCAGGCGGCACGGGCGAGAGGCGACGAGGCCGCCCGGTCGGCACGATCACCCGCGGAACCACGAACACGAACCGCCTGCGCCGCGTGGATCGCTGGATCGCGGCGCAACCCGCGCTGCGGAGGGCACCCGATCCGCTCGTCGTCGACCTCGGCTACGGGGCCAGCGGCGTGACGGTGTTTGAGCTGGAGCGCAGGCTGCGTCGCGTTCGGGACGACGTGCGGGTGCTGGGGCTGGAGATCGATCCGGAGCGGGTGGAACGGGCATCCGTTCAGCTTCAGGAGCTGCGCGCAGGACGGACACCGTTCCGTGCCGACGCGCACGTGTCGTTCGGCCGCGGCGGATTCGAGGTGCCGACGCAGCACGGCACACCGGCAGCGATCATCCGCGCGTTCAACGTGCTGCGCCAGTACGACGAGTCGGAGGTGGCTGACGCCTGGACACTGCTCCGCTCGCGCCTGCGGCCGGGAGGACTGCTCGTGGAGGGGACGTGCGACGAGCTCGGCCGCGTTGCGAGCTGGGTCGGTCTGAACGAGAACGAGCCGGTGTCGTTCACGGTGTCGGTGCGCCTGTCGGGGCTGGAGCATCCGTCAGTCGTCGCGGAGCGGCTGCCGAAAGCGCTCATCCATCGCAACGTTCCCGGTGAGCCCGTGCACGCGTACCTCGCGGCGCTCGACGCCGCCTGGATGCACTCCGCGCCGCTGTCGACCTACGGGCCGGTGCAGCGTTGGCTGGCCACCATCGAGCGGATGCTCGCCGACGGCTGGCCCGTCACCGGCGGCCGAACGAGATGGCGACTCGGCGAGGTCAGTGTGCCGTGGACTCGCGTGGCGCCCGTGTGACGGCACCCAGCCGCGGGATGCGCGGCACATCGGCTTCGGCGCCGGCGTCCGTGGGAACGATGGTCTCCTGGGCGGCCGCGACGAGTTCGTCGCCCACCCGGACCACGAGGTCGGCCGACGGATCCGTCGAGCGCTTCACCACGGCGAGCGCGATCGGCCCCAGTTCGTGATGGATGCCCGACGACGTCACGCGACCCACGACGTTCTCCCCCGCGAGCACCTCCGCCCCGGCAGGCACCTGCACGCCCTGGGACCCGTCGAGGTGCAGGAACACCATCCTGCGTGGGGGATGGCCCAGGTTGTGCACCTTGGCGATCGTCTCCTGTCCGCGGTAGCAGCCCTTGTTGAGGTGGACTGCGGTGCGCAGCCAGTCGAGCTCGTGCGGAATGGTGCGCTCGTCCACCTCGGCGGCCAGGCGGGGCCGCCAGGCGGCGATCCGCAGCGCCTCCGCGGCGAGCACACCTGCGGCCGTCAACTCGCCGGCTGCCACTGCCTCGGCGAGCGCGCCGAGCGCGTCCCGGGGGACGAGCGTTTCCACCCAGCGATATGCGGCACCGGGATGCTGATGCTCCGGTCGTGCGTACTGGTGGCCGCCGGCGACCACCTCCGGCCACGGATCGTGCCACACGAGCGCGACGCCGTTCGACGCCGCCGCTGCGCCGGCCACGGCTGGCGGGAGTCCTGCGAGACCGTCGGATCCTGCGGCCTGTCCGTCTGCTGTCACCAGTTCGGATCCGGCAGCGAGCAGCGAGCCGATCGTGGCGAACTCTGCTGTGCGATCGGTGGGCTCGACGCGCAGCATGAACCGCATCTTGAGCAGGAAGTCGAGCACGGCATCCGTGTCGTCGCGTTCCACGAGGAGCCAGGTGGTCTCGCCGTCGTCGATCACACGGAGCGCGTGCTCGACGTGCCCTGACGGGTCGAGCAGGAGTGCCTCCGCTGAGCATCCCGGCGCCAGTGCGCGGAGCGACTGGCTCGACATCGAGTCGAGCCACGACAAGCGGTCGCCGCCGGAGATGGAGACGACGCCGCGGGTCGACAGGTCGACGACCGCCCCTCCGGCTTCGAGGGCGCGTTGCTCGGCGAGAGGGCTGCCGTAGTGGGTCGGCACTCGGCGATCGACCCCGTCGTCGGCCGATGCGACAGCACCGGGGAGATCGAGGAAGGGGGAACGTGGCAGCTCGGACGGCACGATCCTCACTCCTCGTCCTCGCCGTGATCCACGGCGGATGTCTGCTGCTCGTCGGATGCCTGCTGGACCATGGGGTGTCCGTCGTCGGACCCGCCTGCCAGGTCGGTGCGGGCGAGGCGGGCGGAGGCGTGGGTGCGCAGATCCTGGCCGAGGGCCGCGATATCCCACGCCCACAGCAGGTGCGACTCCACAAGGCCGTACAACCGGGTGGCCGCCGCGTAGTCCTTGGCGCCGGAGGTGCGGAGAACGGCATCCGTCGTCAGGTCGATGCGAGGGCCTTTCACCTGGCCCAGGTAGAGCTCCGAGATGCCGTCCGGATGCAGGATCTGCACCTCGATGTCGAATCCACCCGTCGAGGTGCGCAGCGACTCGACCGACTGCGCCGTGCTGAATGGCCGCACGTCGGATCCGGGCAGAAGACCGGGGCCGGCGTCCTCCGGCAGGAGCGTGCGGCTGAGCCGCCAGTACCCGAGCTCGGTGCTGAGGGGCGTCTGCTCCTCGTCGAGCAGCCAGGTGTACGAGTTGTATGCCAGAGCGGGAAGTCCGTCGTGCGTGAAGCTGACCCGCTGGCCGAACTCCCGCTCGACGTGCTCATCGCCGACCTTGTAGTCGAGCACGCCCGTGCCCTCCCAGACTCCGAGAAGCCACGAGAGAGGAACGAGCTCCGCGGGGAGCCCTTCTGGGATGGAGATCAGCGCTGGCCCCTGAACAGGTTGTAGACGACGAGGACGGAGACGCCGGCAATCGCGAGGACGGCCAGCGAGAGCAGGCCGACGAACACGAGTTCGAGGGTGACGAGCATGGCACCCAGTCTATCGGCGTGCGCGCTGGAGCTAGGAGCTGTGGCCCGTTTCAGGCCTCCCCCGCGACGCCGGACGTGCCGGCAGTCGGGACTCGGACGCACCTCGCTAACGCAACACGCTCCACGTTGCGGCGGCGTGTACGCCGCAACAGACCCAGCCATCCACGCGAGTCGACCGCGGCGCGCCGGGCGGGGACCGGCGCACTCAGAGGTGCAGCAGAGCCAGCACGCCCGTCGCGAGCGCAAGGAGAACGAAGGATCCCACGATGCTCGCACCCATGCGCATGACGAATCCGCGCTTGTCCTGCGTGCCCAGTTGCACGGCCATCGTGACGAGGATGCTGCCCGCCATGACCACGCCGAGCCATCCGAGGTACTCGTGCGCCGACGCGAAAACACCGACCAGCACGGCGGCGATCGCCGTGGCCGCCCACACCGGAACGATGGACGTCCACCTCATGGGCGGAGCGGGGCTTTCGAGGGTCACCAGGTCATTCTCCCCCGCAGCCCCGCGTCGGGCCAATGGCACACGGTCGGGATGGACCTGCGCGGGGTGCGGCCACGAGGCGATCAGCGCGGAATCCGCTCCGATAGGATCGGGATACTTCGGAGGCGGCGGGAGGTCGCGTGGCTCAACTCTTGGTGCTGACGCCTACGCCGCAGGTCGAGGTGCTGCCCGCGCTCGGCCTGCTCTCGCATCGAGTGCGGCAGATCCCAGCAGACGCATCAGCGTTGGTGGGTGCGCCCGCCGCCGATCTGATCATGGTGGACGCGCGCCGCGACCTCGCAGGCGCCCGCTCGCTGTGCAAGATCCTTGCGACGACCGGCAACTCGACACCTGTCGTGCTGGTCCTCACGGAGGGCGGACTGACCGCTGTGACCGGAGACTGGAGCATCGACGACGTCGTGCTGGAGGGCGCCGGACCCGCTGAGACGGATGCCCGCATCCGTCTCGCCATGGACCGCCGTTCGAACGATCCGATGCAGTCGAAGATCCAGGCGTCGGGCGTGACGATCGATGAGGCGAGCTACTCGGCGAAGGTGCACGGGCGTCCGCTCGACCTCACCTTCAAGGAGTTCGAGCTGCTGCGGTTCCTCGCGACGCATCCGTCGCGAGTGTTCACGCGCGAACAGCTGCTCAGCGAGGTGTGGGGCTACGACTACTTTGGCGGCACCCGCACGGTAGACGTTCACGTGCGGCGGCTGCGCGCCAAGCTCGGCGACTCCGAGTCGCTCATCGGCACGGTGCGCAACGTCGGCTACCGCTTCAACGTGATCGACGACGACGAGGAAGCGTGATTCCGTGTCGTCCGGAGACTCTGCGCCGCAGCTGACCGTCGCGACAGTGGCTGCCGACGCGCTCCAGGACGTTCTCGGGATCGCGGATGCCGCGCACCGAGCAGACGGCACCGATCCGTTCAACGAGCAGACCCGTCTCGACCTGCCATCGGGCCGTCGCGTCGCGCACACTGGCGCCCTTGACGGCATCGTGGTCGCCGCCGCGGCGACAGCCGAAGGCGAGCTGGACCTCGTCGTGGCCCCCGAGCAGCGCGGACACGGGTACGGGACCGCCATGCTCGAGCGCCTGCTGCCGTCGCTAGAAGGCGACGTGTCTGCGTGGTCGCACGGGAATCATCCGGCGGCCGGAGCTCTCGCAGCCAGCCACGGATTCGAGCGCGTGAGGACCCTGCTGCGGCTCGTGCTCCCGCGGCTCGACGACGTCGCCGCGATCGGCGACAGGTCCGGGATCGGTGCGCCGGACGGCATCAGGCTCACGACGTTCGATCACGACGCGGACTCCGCCGACTGGCTCGCGCTGAACGCCCGCGCCTTCGCGAGGCATCCCGAGCAGGGTTCGATGACCGCTGCCGATCTCGCCGAGCGCGAAGCCGAGCCCTGGTTCGACGGACGCGACTTCCTGATCGCCCGGGATGCCGACGACCGCATGGTCGGCTTCCACTGGATGAAGCGCGAACCGGGCTCGCCGGAAGGCGAGGTGTACGTGCTGGGCGTCGATCCGGACACCGCAGGCAAAGGCCTCGGCCGCTTCCTGCTGACGCAGGGGCTGCGCCGGATGCGCGAGAACGATGCGACGCGGGCATCCCTCTACGTCGAAGGGGACAACGAGCGCGCGCTCGCCCTGTACCGTCGCATCGGTTTCGTGGACGACACGATCGACGTGCAATACAGGCGATCGAGGGAAAAACCGTGAGATCTCGCTCGCACGGCCGACCCGTTCGGCCGGTGAGCGACGCAGTCGGGACACGGCCGTGGCCGCGATATCGGCAGTGTGCACCGCAGGCGGTCTGACGCGAGTTAACCCCGTGTTCTTCCCCTGATGCCATGATGAAGTGATGGACGGCGAGGACACCATTATCGGCACGGGGCTGAGCCCCGAATTCGATGACGACTTCGAGCAGCCGTGGAATCCGCAGCTCGATCCGAGCCTTCCGCCTGACCGCTACCTCGATCGCGAGTTGAGCTGGCTGGCGTTCAACCAGCGCGTGCTGGAACTGGCGGAGGATCCGCTGATCCCCGTGCTCGAGCGATCCAACTTCCTCGCCATCTTCGCGAGCAACCTCGACGAGTTCTTCATGGTGCGGGTCGCGGGCCTCAAGCGACGCATCCTGACCGGTCTCGCCGTTCCGACGAACACGGGACGGGCGCCGGTGGACGTGCTCGCCGACATCTCGGAGAAGGGGCACGAACTGCAGCGGCGTCACGCCGATGCCTACCAGGCCGGCGTGCTTCCGGCGCTCGATCAGGTCGGCATCTCCGTAGCCACCTGGGACAGCCTCGACGACGCCGACCGTGTTCAGATGCGCGACGTGTTCTCCCGGCAGATCTTCCCGGTGCTGATGCCGCTGGCGGTGGACCCGGCCCATCCCTTCCCGTACATCTCCGGGCTGTCGCTCAACCTCGCCATCCGGGTGCGCAATTCGAAGACCGGCAAAGAGCAGTTCGCCAGGCTCAAGGTGCCGACGATGCTTCCCCGGTTCGTGCGCATCGATCAGCGCGAGTCCGTCGGCCAGATGCGCTTCATGATGCTCGAGGACCTCATCGCCAACCATCTGAGCGACCTGTTCCCCGGCATGGAGGTGCTCGAGCACCACGTTTTCCGGGTGACGCGCAACGAGGATGTCGAAGTCGACGAGGACGAGACGGAGAACCTCATCCAGGCGCTGGAGCGGGAATTGCTGCGTCGCCGGTTCGGGCCGCCGATCCGGCTCGAGGTCTCGGAAGACATGGATCCGATCACGCTCGGCCTTCTCGTGCGCGAGCTGGACATCACCGAGCAGGAGGTCTACCGGCTGCCGGCTCCGCTCGACCTCGGCGGGCTGTTCGAGTTCTCCAGGATCGATCGTCCGGAGCTGCACTATCCGACGCATGTGCCGACGACCGCCGCGCAGCTCATGCCGCTGGAGCCGAACGCGAAGCCGGATGTGTTCGCGTCCATCAAGCGGGGACCGATCCTGCTGCACCATCCGTACGAGTCGTTCGCCACGAGCGTTCAGGCGTTCCTGGAGCAGGCCGCCAGGGATCCGCACGTGCTCGCCATCAAGCAGACCCTGTATCGCACCAGCGGCGACAGCCCGATCGTGGAGGCGCTCATCGACGCCGCCGAGCGCGGCAAGCAGGTGCTCGCGCTCGTGGAGATCAAGGCCAGATTCGACGAGCAGGCCAACATCGACTGGGCGCGCAAACTGGAGAAGGCCGGCGTGCACGTCGTCTACGGGCTCGTCGGCTTGAAGACCCACTGCAAGCTGGCGCTCGTCGTGCGCGAGGAAGACGGCGTTCTCAAGCACTACAGCCACATCGGAACGGGCAACTACAACCCCAAGACCTCGCGCATCTACGAGGATCTCGGCCTCCTCACGGACGACGACCAGGTGGGCAAGGATCTCACCAGGCTGTTCAACGAGCTCTCCGGATACGCGATCGAGAAGAAGTTCAAGCGATTGCTCGTCGCCCCGCTGCACCTGCGCAAGGGGCTGCTCAAGGCCATCGACAACGAGCGTCTCAATGCCGAGTCCGGACGACCGAGCGGCATCCGCATCAAGGTGAACTCGATCGTCGACGAGGCGATCATCGACGCGCTCTACCGAGCGAGCCGGGCAGGGGTGCCCATCGATCTGTGGGTGCGTGGCATCTGCGGCCTGAAGGCCGGGCAGGAGGACTACAGCGCGAACATCCGGGTGCGCTCCATCCTGGGCAGGTACCTCGAGCACTCGCGGATCTTCGCGTTCGCGAACGACGGCGATCCGCAGGTCTTCATCGGCAGCGCCGACATGATGCACCGCAACCTCGACCGACGCGTCGAGGCGCTGGTAAGACTGACGGATGCCGCGCACATCGCAGAACTGGGCGACCTGTTCGATCGCGCCATGGACGACCGCACGTCGTCGTGGTGGCTGGAGTCCGACGGCAGCTGGGTGCGGCACAACCTGGACCAGGATGGACAGCCGCTCGACGACCTGCAGAATAGGCTCATGCAGTTGATCACCCAGCGCCCGCGTTCTGGCAGCCGCCGGTGACCGACACGGTCATCTACGCCGGTGGCGCCGTGTGCTGGCGCATCGTCGACGGAACCCCGCACATTCTGGTCGTGCACCGCGCGAAGTACGGCGACGTCACGCTGCCGAAGGGCAAGGTCGATCCGGGCGAGACGCTCCCCCAGGCGGCCCAGCGCGAGGTTCTCGAGGAGACCGGCCTGCAGATCGCGCTCGGAGTGCCGCTGGGCATCACGAACTACGTCATCTCCAGCGGGCGCGAGAAGTTCGTGCACTACTGGGCCGCCGAGGTCACCGAGCGCGCCGTGCAGGCGTCGACGTTCGTGCCGAACGACGAGATCGCCGCGATCGAGTGGGTGCCACTGCGCCGCATGCGCAAGTACCTCAGCTACAAGCGCGACGCCGAGATCGTCGACCAGTGGGCAGCGCTCTACGACGAAGGCGTGACGAAGACGTTCGCGCTCATCGTGCTGCGGCACGCCAAGGCCGCACCGCGCTCAGGCTGGAAGGGAGCGGATGCGTTGCGCCCGCTCACGAAGACCGGCATCCTTCAGGCGGCGAGCAACGTTCCCACGATCGCTGCCTGGATGCCGAAGCGGATCATCACCTCGACCGCCGTGCGGTGCGTCGCCACCGTCGCGCCGCTCGTCGCCGCGTACGGCATCGAGCCCAAGCGCACGGCCAAGCTCTCGCAGGACCTCTGGGAGGACGGCGAGGCGGCCGCCGGCATTCGTGAGGTGATCGGCAAGCGCGTGCGATCCCGCAAGACGGCGGTGTTGTGCAGCCACGGACCCGTCATCCCGGACGTGCTGCGCGAGATCGCGCTCGCGACCGGCACGACGACCGGCAGCTACATCAGGGATGCCGCGGCTCTCGAGGTGGGCGAGTACTCGGTCGTGCACCTGTCTGCGACGAATCCGTCCTCAGGGATCATCGCGATCGAGACGCACAGCCCGAGGGACTGAGGCTTCTTTCTCGTATCCGTCGGCCGAGACGCCGGCGGCGCAGAAATCGCCTCCGCTCACGGCTTCAGCGCGCAGCGGCACGAAGCCTACGCGTCGAGGTCCGTTCACCTCTCGTTTACCATCCCGCGAGACTCTGGTCACGCCCCGCGCATAGCTTCGCAAGCGGGCCGACACCGGCCCATGCCGCACGCCTCACACAGCGTCCACCCGAAAATCCGGGCGCAGCGTTTCGAGGCTTGAACCCCAGGCGTAGCGGCAGACACCCACTTCCGAAAGGGAACACAGTGAAGTTCAAGAATGCAGCCGCCGCGGGCGCCATCGCGCTCGCCACTGCGCTCGCGCTGTCCGCTTGCTCCGGCAACGGCGGCGGCTCCGACAGCACCTCGACGGCCACGGCGTCGAAGACCGCCGCAGCTGTCGACTACAGCTCGCTGTCGGGCACGCTCACCGCGGGTGGCTCGAGCGCCCAGGCGAACGTGCAGCAGGCATGGACCGCCGCGTTCCAGGCACAGGCGGGCAACGTCAAGATCAACTACGACAAGTCGCAGGGCTCCGGCGGTGGCGTCACCAACTGGCTCAACGGCAGCTACGACTTCGCGGGCACGGACGCCGCCCTCAGCGCCGACCAGTTCACCCAGGCCAAGACCACCTGCGGCGCAGACGGTGCCGTCAACATCCCGGTGTACCTCTCCGGTGTCTCGATCATCTACAAGCTCTCGGGTGTCGACAAGCTGAACCTCGACTCGAAGACCATCGCGTCGATCTTCTCCGGTGCCATCACGACCTGGAATGACCCGGCGATCGCCGCTCTCAACAAGGGCGTCACGCTGCCGTCCACGCCGATCTCGGTCGTGCACCGTTCGGACGGATCCGGTACGACCAACAACTTCACCACCTACCTGCACCAGCAGCAGCCGTCCATCTGGACGTGGGACGCCAGCACCGCATGGCCGAACTCGACCGGTAGCGGCCAGCAGGGCGGATCCGGTGTCGTGAACACGGTCGAGGCCGGCGACGGCACGATCGGATACGCCGACCAGAGCTCCATCGGCACCGCGACCGCGGCCGCCGTCGAGGTGGGCACGAGCGGCAAGTTCGTCAGCTACAGCGAGGCCGCCGCGACCGAGTCGCTGGCGCAGTCCGGCAGCATCACGCCGCAGGGCAAGGGCGACCTGACCGTCACGATCGACACCACCAAGATCAACAACGCCAAGGCGTACCCGATCCCGCTGCTGTCGTACGACGTGCTCTGCAAGACCTTCAAGGACTCCAACCAGGGCAAGGTCACCGCGGCCTACCTCGGCTTCATCGTGAGCAGCACCGGCCAGCAGGTCGGCGCCAAGAACGCCGGCGCAGCACCGCTGCCCGACTCGTTCCTCTCGAAGGCTGCCGAGACCCTGGCTTCGGTCAAGTAACATCGCACCACTCGGCGCACACCCCTTCCACCCGTACCGACAAGCCGTAGAGAGCAAGAAGTGACAGAGAACACCGCCGTGCGATCTGCGTTGAACAGCCTGCCGGACGACCGTGTGAAGACGGCAACGCCACAGCGTCCCGGTTCCCCCAAGCGGGGAACCGGGACGTCCCGGGTGAAGGCCCGGCCCGCCGACCGGATCTTCAAGTTCCTGAGCACGGGATCCGCCGGACTGATCATGGTGATCCTCGCCGGCGTCGCGCTCTTCCTCGTCATCAAGGCCGTCCCCGCGATCACTGCGAACTGGTCGACGACCGCCGACCTCACAAGCGGCACCACCCAGGGTCACTCCTCGTTCTGGAGCTACGTCGGCCCGCTGATCTGGGGCACGCTCTGGTCGGCGCTCATCGCCCTCGTGCTCGGTGGACCCGTCGCCATCGGCATCGCGCTCTTCATCTCGCACTACGCACCGCGACGTCTCGCGAGTGTTCTCGGATACCTCGTCGACCTGCTCGCCGCCGTGCCGTCCGTCGTCTTCGGCCTCTGGGGCATCTTCGTCATCCGGCCGTTCCTGATGCCTTTCCAGGACTGGCTGAATCAGTACCTCGGCTGGATCCCGCTCTTCGGCGGACCGGTCTCGCGCACCGGATCCACGATGCTCGCCGGCGGCGTGGTGCTGGCCGTGATGATCCTGCCGATCATCACCTCGATCTCCCGCGAGATCTTCCTGCAGACACCGCGCCTCCACGAGGAGGCCGCTCTCGCACTGGGCTCCACGAAGTGGGAGATGGTGCGTCTCGCGGTGTTCCCGTATGCCCGCAGCGGCATCGTCAGCGCCACCCTGCTCGGCCTCGGGCGGGCCCTCGGCGAGACGATGGCCATCGCGATGATCATCTCGCCGTCGCTGATCTACTCGATCCACATCATCACCGACACCAAGAACTCGCAGACGATCGCCGCCAACGCGGCCCTCAACTTCCCCGAGTCGAACCCCTTGCAGCGCGACGCACTCATCGCGACCGGCCTCGCGCTGTTCATCATCTCCTTCGGGGTCAACTTCATCGCGCGCTGGATCATCTCGCGCACCGGTGCAGGCAACCGTCGCAAGAACAAGGCCGCCGCCAAGCTGCCTCCGACCGATCCGACCACCGTGCTCACCGCCGACGCGACCAGCAGCCCGGTGCGGATCCGGTCCGAGATCGCCGCCGAAGACCGCGAAGCAGGCGACCAACGCACTGAACTGGCAGCAGAGGAGAACCCGGACCGATGACCGCCACCGCCGTCTCCAACCCGCGACGTCCGCGCGGGCCGGTTCCCAACGCACTGACATCCGCTCAGCTGCCGCGGTTCGTCGAGCTCTACACACTGATCGGTGCTCTCGTCGTGTCCGCAGCAGTACTGGCGATGCTCGGCTTCAGCATCGTCGGATGGCTCGTGCTCGGCGCGGTGATCTACTTGCTGGGCATCGGGATCCTCTCCGCGGTGGTGGAGAACCGCCGCAAGGCAACGGATCGCGTGATCCGGGGCCTGGTCACCATCGCGTTCTTCCTCGCGCTCATCCCCCTCGTCTCCACGCTGATCACCGTCATCTTCAACGGCACACCGGCACTGACCTGGGACTTCATCTTCAAGAGCGGTGGCACGGTCTTCGACCCGAACACCCTCAAAGTCACGGTGATCCAAGGCTCACTGCAGGCTCTCGTCGGCACGCTCATCATCACCGGAATCGCGGCCGCCATCTCGATCCCGATCGGCATCCTGGCTGCCATCTACCTCGTCGAATACGCCCAGCCGAAGCAGTGGATGGCGCGCACTGTGACGTTCCTCGTCGACGTGATGACGGGCATCCCGTCGATCGTCGCCGGCCTCTTCGCGTTCTCCCTGTTCACGCTGATCGTCGGGCCCAAGGCCTTCAGCGGCTTCTCGGCGTCGATCGCGCTGTCGGTGCTGATGATCCCGATCGTCATCCGCTCCACCGAGGAGATGCTCAAGCTCGTCTCCACCGAACTGCGCGAGGCGTCGTTCGCGCTCGGCGTGACCAAGTTCTCGACCATCGTGCGCATCGTGCTGCCGACCGCCATCGCCGGCATCGTCACCGGAGTCATGCTCGCCATCTCGCGCGTCATCGGCGAGACCGCGCCGATCTTCATCGCGGCGAGCTTCACGAACAACTTCAACGCGAACCCGTTCGATGGCCCGATGCAGACCTACCCGGTCATGGCGTACTCGGAATACAAGTTCCCGTCGACCGATATCGCGGCCTCGTATCAATCAGCGTGGGGCGCCGCCCTGCTGCTCGTGATCCTCGTCGTGATCCTCAACCTCATCGCCCGAATCATCGCCAAGGTGTTCGCACCCAAGGGTCTCCGGTAGAGACTCGAACCGGTACGGAAACCACAACAGGAGCCATCGTGTCCAAGCGCATCAACGTGAACGACCTCAACGTGTACTACGGCGACTTCCTCGCCGTCGAGGGCGTCAGCATGACGATCGAGCCGCGCACCGTGACGGCCTTCATCGGCCCGAGCGGATGCGGCAAGTCCACCTTCCTCCGCACCCTGAACCGCATGCACGAGGTGATCCCCGGCGCTCACGTCGAAGGCGAGGTGCTCATCGACGGCGACAACCTCTACTCGGCGGGCGTGGACCCCGTGATCGTCCGCCGCCAGGTCGGGATGGTGTTCCAGCGGGCGAATCCGTTCCCCACGATGTCGATCCGCGACAACGTGCTGGCCGGTGTCAAGCTGAACAACCGACGGATGTCGAAGAACGACCAGGACGAGCTCGTCGAGCAGTCACTGCAGGGCGCGAACCTGTGGAACGAGGTCAAAGACCGACTGCAACTGCCGGGATCCGGCCTCTCCGGCGGCCAGCAGCAGCGTCTGTGCATCGCGCGCGCGATCGCCGTCTCCCCCGACATCCTGCTGATGGACGAGCCCTGCTCCGCCCTCGACCCGATCTCCACCCTGGCGATCGAGGACCTCATCGAGGAGCTGAAGAAGGAGTACACGATCGTCATCGTGACTCACAACATGCAGCAGGCCACGCGGATCTCCGACCGCACGGCGTTTTTCAACATCGCGGGCACCGGCAAGCCGGGCAAGCTCATCGAATACGACGACACCGCCACCATCTTCACCAAGCCGTCCGTTCAGGCCACCGAGGACTACGTCTCCGGCCGCTTCGGATGATCCGACGTCCCGTGCCCGTCCGGTAAACTTGTCCGCGGCCGGGCCGCAGTAACCCCGGGCTCCATCATTCGCCGCTTCGAGCGGCCTCGCGCCGAGAGGCGTTCTGCGGCCTGGCCGCTACTGTGCTCGCCGCAGTCCGGCGGCGCACACTCCCGGACTCAGTCCAGGGAGTCGCTGCGCCAGAGGCCTGCCGCGGTCACCAACTCGAGCGCGAACTCCGAGAACCGTAGCGCACGACGCGTCAGGACAGTCGCCCGCTCCGGCTCGGTCGGATCCGCGTCGTCGGCGAGGCTGGTGCAACCCGCGGCGCTCACCCGGCAGAACGCGGCCGCCCGCTCCAGCGCCACGGCGAAGTCGCCCTCGAAGATGCCGCGCAATATCCGGTCTGCAAGCTCGATGATCTCCGTCGGACCAGTGGGAATCTCCGCTCCGGCCACCACGGGGTCGATGGACGACAGCACCTCGGTGCCGCGCTGGTACTGCAGGCTCGCGGCGTGCGGATCTTCACGTATCGCCAGCCGGATCAGGTAGATGCGCCACAACGCGCCAGGGAGGCTGTGCGCGGTCGCACGCGACCACAGTTCCGCGATCGCGTCGATTCCGTTCTCGTCCGTGTACGCCACGAGACGGGAGACCACTTCGGGCTCCGGATGCCGCCGCACCCGTTCCAGCAGGGCCGCGGCGGTCTCGTGCGCGATCCGGCTCGTCTCTGCTGGATCATCAGCACCGTGCAGGTTCTCGAACTTCGCTGACGAGAACTTGGTCGGCTTGTGGAAGGGGCGGCGTTCGTCTGACACCCCTCAAGGATTCCGCATCGGCACGGCTCCCGCAGCGTGCGGGACACGCTTGCCAGCCCGGTAGATTGGTGGATGCGCCCCTCTAGCTCAGTTGGTAGAGCATCGGACTTTTAATCCGCGGGTCGCCGGTTCGAGCCCGGCGGGGGGCACCGACTGATCACTGGGATCCAAGCCTGTGCGCGACTGAATCGGTCTCCTCGTTCGATCTGCCACCGCGAGCCCGACCGGACCGGCCGATGGCCGCCGAGAGACAGGGAAAGTCGAATGGACATGACCGCCACCGGATTCACCTTCGGCATCTACCCGCTGCGCGTGGCCGGCACTCCGTTCGGTGTCGCTGACGGCCCCGCAGACGACTACGCGCGCATCCGTTCGGCGCTCTCGGATCTGGCCGGAGTCAGTTCGCTCACTCCGCGCACCTACCTGATCTACACGCCCAGCTGGGAAGAACGCATGCTCGACAATGCCGAGGTCTACGCCGACAACGGCCTGCTCGGTGACGTCGTCATCGGCTGCGGCGACTGGACCGATGCCGTCGAGCAGGAGCTCGAGTTGGAACGCTGGGTCGACTTCGTCCGCACGATCGTTCGCCGGCACGGCGAACGACTCAGTTCCGTGCAGATCACGAACGAGCCGAACCTCTCCTTCATGGAGGGCTCAAAGGCGTACATCTACGACGCACTCGTCCGAGGCGTGGTCGCCGCGAAGCACGAAGTCACCAAGCTCGGCCTGAGCGCCCAGGTCGGCTTCGGATCGGTTCCGGACAGCCAGGTCGCGGTGCCCGGATACTGGGACACCCTCCAGAACGCGGCCCGCCCGGAGTTCCTCGCGGCCGTCGACTTCGTCGGACACAACTTCTATGTCGATGTGTTCGAAGACGGGCCCGTTGCGTTGCAGGAGATCCCGGAAACCGTCGAGGGCATCCTCTCCGCGCTGCGCACGCATCTGACCGGTCTGGGTCTGCCTTCGTCGGTCGCGATCAGGGTCACCGAGAACGGGTGGCCGACCGGCACCAATCAGTATTCGGGTCGCGTTCGATCGCCGGAAGAGCAGGCCACCGTCTTGGAGGCCGTCATCCGCACCGTCTACGACCTGCGAGTCGAGTACAACGTCTCCCGGTACGTGCTGTTCGGCTTGCGCGACGCCGACAGCGGCGAGAGCGACATCTTCCATCAGTACGGCATCGTCCGCGATGACTACACCCCGAAGCCCGCGTTCACGACGTACCAGAGACTCATCCAGCAACTCAGCGACTGATCGCGCTCGGAGTCGATGCGCGGCCACGGCATCGCTCACTTCTGCTGGAACGAATACTCCCTGGTCACAGAGAAACCTGCGCACGCTCGACCTGATATTTGGGCCCGGGTAAGAATCAGCGCTGCGACTTCACGTATCAGTGAGGTCGTACGCCGAGACGCCGACTCGCTCCGCTTGAGCCCCAACGACGCTGCCTGCCGAGGGATCGGCTTCCGGTCAGGTTTACCAGTCAGCGCTCGGCCGGTTCCCGCCCAGGCGGGCGAGGAACTCCGCACACCATGCACGATCCCCGCGGAGTCCGTGCGCGTTGAGGCGGAAGATCTCGGCGACGTGCGAGGGTGCTAGGAAAGCGGATCGTTCGAGCATCTCGTCCTGGAGGGAAAGCGCGACGTCGATCGCCTCGATGCGGGCAGACAGCCCGGCCAGGAGCTCGGCGGCAGGCAGGGTAGGCGTGAAGTGCAGCAGCGGAACCAGACTCAACGGACGCACCTCTCGTTCGTGCAGGAGGTCGAGCAGCAGACGATGAAGTTCTTCCTGACCGGCGGTCGTGCACCGATACTCAGTCGCTCGGCCCGAAGCCGGCGCGACGGGTTCGATCAGCTCCTCGCTGTTCAGCGTCTTCAGCTGCTGATAGATCGAGGGCGGCGCGATGCTCGCCCAGCGCTGCACCGCCCACTCGTTGAAAGTCTTCTCGATCCCGTAGCCGCCGATCGGCCCTCGATAGGCGACCACGCCGAGCACCATCAGCCTCGTGGTCGACCTCGACATCCCGCCCCACCCATCACTAGAGTTACTACAACTTTAATAATAAGGATGATTATGGCACACAGGCGGCTCGCGGGCTCATACGGAGTGGACGCACCGTGGGTTCCGTGGATGTGGGTCGCATACGCCGTCGTTTACGGCGCACTGGCTGTCCTGTCACTGACGCTCTGGCATGCATGGTGGTGGGTCAGCGCCCTTCTCTGCGTCGCGACGATCGTCTCGGTGCTCGGCGCGGCGCTGTTCTGGTACGCGTCGCTCCGCGGCAAGTTCGTGCTCTGGGCCGGGCTTCTCGATTCCGTCCGACTTCCGCAGAACGGCGCGGCACTCGATCTCGGCTGCGGACACGGCATGGTCGCGATCATGACCGCACGTCGCTCGCCGAGCCTGAGTGTCACGGGCATCGACTTGTGGCGCTCCGTCGACCAGTCCGGCAACGATCCCCTGGCGGCAGCGGCCAACGCCGAACTCAACGACGTCGCCGACCGAATCCGCTTCGACACCGGAGACATGACCCGACTGCCGTACCAGGACGGGACCTTCCGGCTCGTCACAGCGAGCCTGGCGATCCACAACATCAACACCCGAGACGGACGCCGAACCGCGATCCACGAGGCGGTCCGCGTGCTCGCCCCCGGTGGGACCATCCTCATCGCCGACATCCGACGCACGGATGAGTACGCGACGGAGCTGCGCTCGGCGGGACTCGAGACCCGAACTCGCCCACTCGGCTGGCCAGGATGGTGGAGCGGGCCGTGGATGCCCACCACCGCCGTCATCGCGACGACCCGCGTGGGCTCAGGTCGAGACGAGTGAGCCCGCTCGTCCGGGCCAGGGTGCATCGCGTCTCCCCATCCCGCGCGCGCTCGCGTCACCCATCCCGGGTGGATAGTCGGTCGGGTGGAGGGATCTCGCAGATGCCTCACCAGGATGGGTAAGAGTGGCTTGATCGCGTAGCCGTCAAATGGGGGACTTCATGCCGAATGGGAAGCCGAACATCCTGGTGATCTGGGGCGATGACATCGGAATCACGAATCTGAGCTGTTACAGCGACGGACTCATGGGATACCGCACGCCCAACATCGACCGCATCGCCGACGAGGGTATGCGCTTCACCGACTCGTACGGGGAGCAGAGCTGCACGGCCGGGCGCTCGTCGTTCATCACGGGTCAGAGCGTTTTCCGCACCGGTCTGAGCAAGGTGGGTGTGCCGGGGGCGGACCTTGGCCTGAGTGCAGAGGATCCGACCATCGCTGAGCTGCTCAAGCCGCACGGATACGCGACGGGTCAGTTCGGCAAGAACCACCTGGGCGACAAGAACGAGTTCCTGCCCACGGTGCACGGCTTCGACGAGTTCTACGGCAACCTCTACCACCTCAACGCCGAGGAGGAGCCCGAGTACCCCAATTGGCCATCGCAGGAGGAGTTCCCGGGCTTCAACGAACGAGCGCGCCCGCGTGGCGTCATCCACTCGTGGGCCACCGACGACGACGATGACACGGTCGAGGGCCGTTACGGACGTCGCGGCAAGCAGCGCATCGAGGAC
Source organism: Planctomonas sp. JC2975 (assembly GCF_012985205.1). NCBI lineage: Bacteria > Bacillati > Actinomycetota > Actinomycetes > Micrococcales > Microbacteriaceae > Planctomonas > Planctomonas sp. JC2975. Next base: position 1,592,631 of record NZ_JABEKS010000001.1, read on the forward strand.
ACCGGGCCGCTGACCAGGAAGCGCATGGAGACGGTGGATGAGGACTTCGCCGACGCCGCGATGGACTTCATCGGCCGCGCCCACGACTCCGACACCCCGTTCTTCGTGTGGATGAACACCACGCACATGCACTTCCGAACCCACCCGAAACCCGAGAGCGTCGGGCAGTCGGGTCGGTGGCAGTCCGAATACCACGACGTCATGATCGACCACGACAAGGTCGTCGGCACCCTGCTCGATCAGCTCGACGAGCTCGGCATCGCCGACGACACGATCGTCATCTACTCGACCGACAACGGACCGCACATGAACACGTGGCCGGACGGCGGCATGACACCGTTCCGCAGCGAGAAGAACACCAACTGGGAGGGCGCATTCCGTGTGCCCCAGCTGATCCGCTGGCCGGGACACATCGAGGCGGGAGTGGTCTCCAACGAGATCATCCAGCACCATGACTGGCTGCCGACATTCCTGTCAGCGGTCGGCGACCACGAGACGGTCGACGCCCTGAAGAAGGGGCTCGAGGTCGGCGACTCCACGTTCAAGGTGCATATCGACGGCTACGACATGCTGCCTTACCTGACCGGTGAGGTGGAGAAGAGCCCGCGGCCGGGCCTGGTGTACTTCTCGGACGACGGCGACGTCCTGGCCTTGCGCTTCGACAACTGGAAGGTCGTGTTCATGGAGCAGCGCGTCCAGGGCACGCTGCAGATCTGGGCAGAGCCGTTCGTGCCGCTGCGAGTCCCCAAGCTGTTCAATCTGCGCACGGACCCGTTCGAGCGCGCGGACGTCACGTCGAACACGTACTACGAGTGGCTCTTCGAGAACGACTACCTGATCTTCGCGGCAACCGCGATCATCTCGCAGTTCCTCGCCACCTTCGAGGAATTCCCGCCGCGGCAGAAGGCGGCGACGTTCAGCATCGACCAGGCAGTGGAGAAGCTGCAGGCGTTCCTGGGCGGCGCAGACTGAGCGGCGTCGCGGTGGGGGCCGCCTCGCTCAGCGAGCTGACCGCGATCGCGGGCGGCGAGTTCGTCATGGGCTCGGACGCACACTATTCGGAGGAGGCACCCGCGCACCGTGTGTGTGTCGAGGGCTTCTCGATCGCCCCGACGACGGTGACCAACCGGGAGTTCGCAGCGTTCGTCCGCGCCACGAGGTACCGCACGGTCGCTGAGCGAGCGCTCGATCCCGCGGACTTCCCGGGCGCGCCCGCGGAGAACCTGGTGCCCGGGTCGATGGTGTTCACGGGCACGCCAGGGCCGGTGGATCTGCGCCACCTGAGCCAGTGGTGGGCGTGGACTCCGGGAGCGAACTGGCGTCGGCCGTTCGGGCCCGGTACCTCGATCGGAGACCGGCCAGACCACCCCGTCGTCCACGTGGCGTACGAGGACGCCGAGGCATACGCGGAGTGGGCCGGGGCTCGTCTGCCGACCGAGGCGGAGTGGGAGTTCGCCAGTCGTGGCGGACACGAGGGCACCCGCTTCACCTGGGGCGACGAGCCGGAAGCGCAGGACGAGCGACTCGCGAACTACTGGCACGGCGAGTTCCCATGGCGGGCGCGCCGCGGCTACGGCTCGACCACGCCCGTCGGCTCATTCCCGGCCAACGGGTACGGGCTCTTCGACATGGCCGGCAACGTCTGGGAGTGGACGTCCGACTGGTATTCGGATCACGATGCCGGCGATTCGTGCTGCGTACCGAGCAACCCGAGAGGCGGCGACCGGGATGGCAGCGTCGATGCCGCACAGCCGTTCTCGGTGCCGCGACGGGTGGTCAAGGGCGGATCGTTCCTGTGCGCCGACAGCTACTGCCAGCGCTACCGGCCGGCGGCACGCCGCGCACAGATGATCGACACGGGGATGAGCCACATCGGCTTCCGGATCGCCCGCTAGGGCGGCCGAGGAATGCGTCGCCTCTTCGACCGCGATGGGCGCGCTCTGGATGCGCTTGCCGAACAGGCTCGCCGTGTGGGGTCATCTGCTTGTCGTCGCCCTCCTGATGTGCGTGGTTCCGTTCCTGCTCTTCGCGTGGGCCGAGCAGCACATCTCCTCGGGTCTGGCCAGTATTTTCAACGCCACGACGCCGTTGATGACGACGATCGCAACAGTGGTCATCCTGAGGAGCGAGCGACCGACGTTGGGCCGGACCCTCGGAGTGCTGTTGGGGTTCGCAGGCATCCTGGTCCTGGCCGTTCCGTCGGCCGGGTTCGGTGATGCGGACGTTCCAGCCCAACTCGCATGTCTTGCATCAACGGCCTGTTACGGGATGGCGTTCACTGACCTGCGCCGCTTCGTCGCTCCACTGGGCTTGCCTGCGCTGAGCACGGCCTGCGTCCAAGTGGGCCTTGCCGCGGCCGTCCTGGTCGTGTTCACGCCGTTCGCCGGCGGCCCCGTCCACCGGGTCGACCCTGGCGCCGTCATCAGCGTTCTCGCCCTCGGCGCCGTGGGAACCGGACTCGCCTACGTGTGGAACACGAACATCGTCGCTGCATGGGGTGCGACGAACGCATCCACGGTCACCTACCTCACGCCGGTCGTCGGCGTCACGCTGGGAGCGGTGATCCTCGGCGAAAAGCTGTCGTGGACGGAACCGGTGGGCACAGCGTTGATCCTCATCGGAATCGTCATCGCCCAGGGCCGGCTGCGCATCCCCCGCAAGCAGCCCACTCCGACCGCGACGCAGTCCGATTGAGTTCAAACCCTGCGCAGGGCTCCGATCGGTCGCCTGCGGAGGTCCAGCGCATCCCCTACCAACCGCATCAGGACGACCCCCGGCGGTATCCCTCTGCGGGCTTGCGGGTCGCGTGTTGTCCGGATCAGCGTTGAACGAGTTCGGGAGCCGGGTCCATGTGAGGTTCACTCGACGCGTGCGCCCGAGCAACGAGCCGGGAATGATAGGTATCGACCCGATGTTCATAATCTATGCAAACGCATACAACTGCAGAGCATCCAACAGCAAAGCGAACCGATCCGGTTCTCCGACAGGGGGTCATCCCAATGCAATTCGGCATCTTCTCGGTCAGCGACATCACGCGCGATCCGGTCACCGGGGTGACGCCAAGCGAGGCAGAGCGCATCGACGCCGAGGTGCGGATGGCCGTCAAGGCCGAAGAGGTCGGCCTTGACGTCTTCGCCATAGGCGAGCACCACAATCCGCCGTTCTTCTCGTCCTCGCCGACGACCCTTCTCGCGCACATCGCAGCGCTCACGAAGCGCCTCGTGGTGACGACGTCGACCACGCTCATCACGACGAACGATCCGGTGCGCATCGCCGAGGAGTACGCGATGCTGCAGCACCTGTCCAAGGGGCGAATGGACCTCATGCTCGGCCGCGGCAACACCGCGCCCGTGTACCCGTGGTTCGGCCAGGACATCCGCCAGGGCCTTCCCCTAGCGCTCGAGCACTACAACCTGCTGCACCGCCTGTGGCGTGAGGATGTCGTGGACTGGGAGGGCAATTTCCGCACGCCGCTCCAGGGCTTCACGTCCACGCCGCGTCCGCTCGACGACGTGCCGCCGTTCGTCTGGCACGGATCCATCCGAACGCCGGAGATCGCCGAACAGGCCGCGTACTACGGCGACGGATTCTTCGCCAACCACATCTTCTGGCCGAAGGAGCACACGCAGCGCATGGTGGAGTTCTACCGCCAGCGCTTCGAGCACTACGGCCACGGCACCGCGAAGCAGGCCATCGTCGGGCTCGGCGGACAGACGTACATCGCGAAGAACTCGCAGGACGCCAAGCGCGAGTTCCGGCCTTACTTCGACGAGGCGCCCGTCTACGGCAACGGCCCGACCATGGAGCAGTTCACCGAGATGACCCCGCTCACGGTCGGCAGCCCGCAGGAGGTCATCGACAAGACCCTCGGGTTCCGCGACTACGTCGGCGACTACCAGCGCCAGCTGTTCCTCGTCGACCACGCAGGACTCCCGATCGAGAAGGTGCTCGACCAGATCGAACTGCTCGGCAGCGAGGTCGTGCCTGTGCTGCGCAAGGAGTTCGCATCGCTGCGCGACGCCGAGGTGCCTGACGCCCCGACCCACGCGAGCCTCGTCACGGCCAAGTATGGAGACGCGGAGCCGCGCCAGCCCCGTCCGAACGCCAACCGCGGTGACAACGTGACCGGCGGATCCCCGTACCAGGACACGGACGCCGTCGCGGACGCCTCGCAGAGCGGCGCACCCTTCGGCGGCGACACCTTCGGAGAGGACGACTGAGGTGACGGAATCCGAGGGCTCGCGCACCTTCCGGGTGGCGGTCGTGAACGCGGGGATCAGCGATCCGTCGTCCACGAAGCTGCTCGGCGACCGCATCGCGCAGGCCGTGCGAGAGATCGCAGTGCGGCGCGGTCACGTCGTCGAGATCACCACCATCGATCTGCGGGATGTGCTGCCTGAGCTGGCGGGGGCACTGGCATCCGGTCTGCTCGGTCCACGGTTCACCGCTGCCGTGAACGCGCTGCACGAGGCGGACGGCGTGATCGCGAGCACGCCCGTGTACAAGGCCGGCCCGAGCGGGCTGTTCAGCTCGTTCTTCCAGGTGCTCGACAACGACCTGCTGATCGCCAAACCGGTCGCCCTGGCCGCGACCGCCGGCACGGCGCGGCACGCGCTCGTCGTCGACGAGCAGATGCGGTCGCTCTTCGCGTACCTGCGGGCGATGAGCGTGCCCACCTCCGTGTTCGCGTCGACCGAGGACTGGCAGGACAAGGCCCTCGGGTCGCGCGTCGACCGGGCCGCGTTCGAGCTTCTGCTGCTCATGGAGAGCGGCTTCGAGCGCGAGGTGCGCGGCTCCAGTTGGCGCAAGTACCAGCACGAATACGGCAGCGCCGGCGGCAACGAGCTGACGATCGACCTGGACAGCGACCTGATGCGCCTGGCGACCGGCGGGTCGCTCAAGCCGAAGAACTCGGTGATCGAGGGGATCGACGAGAGCTGAGATCGGCGGGCTGCCGGCCGTCGCCGGCCCGCCGCCGGTCCCCCTATTGCCGAACGGCCGGCATGCCGACGTCGCCTCCGGGACCTGACGCGGCAGGGGGACCGCTCGGCGGCGAGGACGCCATGAGGCGCCGATGGGGCCGGAGCGTGACCCTGACCGGATTCAGGTGAAATCGGGGGTGCGGCCGCACGTTCGACCTCGCTATGCTTGGCGCATCCCATTCAGAGAGCGCTCTCTTAGGCCTGTCTCCCCGCAGCTGCACCATCGACGCGATGCACTTCCGCGCCGTTTCCTGCTGGGCCTTCGCCTCGGGCGCCCGAGGCGAAGGCGGCTCGTGACAGGCTCGGCACCATCGTTCAGCAGAAGGCAGTTGTTCACCGCAACGGGCGCAATGGCCGTCGGCGGCGTTGCGCTCGCGACACTCGCCGGATGCTCCACCCCGGCCCCCGCGAAGACGGCGATGTGGACGCCGCCTGCGACACCCATGGCGTTCCCCAAGGGCTACGTGTGGGGCGCAGCGACGAGCGCCTACCAGATCGAGGGCGCGTGGAACATCGACGGCCGCGGCCCCTCCGTCTGGGACACGTTCGCGCTGTACAGCGGCAAGATCGCCGACGGGTCGACCGGTGAAGTCGCGGCCGACCACTACCACCGGTGGAAGACGGACTTCGACCTGCTGAAGACGCTCGGGGTCGGCGGGTACCGATTCTCGTTGGCGTGGCCGCGCATCCAGCCGACGGGGTCCGGGGCTATCAACCAGAAGGGCCTCGACTTCTACAAGCAGCTGCTGGACGGTCTGGCGGAGCGGAGCATCCGCCCCGCCATCACGCTCTTCCACTGGGACCTGCCGCAACCGGTGCAGGATGCCGGCGGCTGGCCGAATCGCGACACCGCGAACCGCTTCGCCGACTACGCCGACATCGTGTTCGGCGCGTTCGGCGACGTGGATGCCGACTGGTTCACGCTCAACGAGCCGAAGACCCATGCGTTCAACGGCTACTGGTACGGCAACCACGCGCCGGGGCTCACCGATCCGAATGCCGCAGCGGCCGCCGTCCACCATCAGCTGCTGGCGCACGGCCTCACCGTGCAAGCCTTCGATGCGCAGGGCGTGAAGGGTCGCGTTGGACCCGTGCTCAACCTCACGCCGGTGTCGGCGTCCGATCCGGCCGCCGCCGACCAGACGAAGAACGTGGACGCCCGTGAGAACCGGCTCTTCCTCGACCCCGTGCTGAAGGGCAGCTACCCGACGGATGCCATCGGCACAGAGAACGGGCAGCTCCCGGCCGACCCCGCCCAGTTCGCCTCCCTCGTGAAGGAGGGGGACCTGAAGACGATCTCCTCCCCCATCGGCGTGCTCGGCGTCAACTACTACGGCGTGGCGGGCGTCGACCTGAACGGTGACGAGGTGCAGATACATCCGACGTCGACCGCCGAGTGGGAGCAGATCTGGGCGCCGGGGCTGTACACGCTGCTCACGCGCATCAAGCGCGAGTACAAGAAGGTGCCGATCCTGCTGACGGAGAACGGCATCCCCGACGATCTGTTGCAGGACGGCGTGGACGATCCGCAGCGCATCGACTACCTGCGCAGCCATTTCCAGCAGGCAGCGCGCGCCATCGAGGCCGGTGTCCCGTTGGAGGGCCATTACGTGTGGTCGCTGCTCGACAACTTCGAGTGGGCGGAGGGTTACACGCAGCGCTGGGGGCTCACGCACGTGGACTTCACGACGCAGAAGCGCACACCGAAGAAGAGCTTCCACTGGTACTCGACAGTGATCGCGGCGAACGCCGTGGCGCCGAAGTAGCGCCCGGCGGGAGGCGATTGCGCCAGGATCTCGTGACCGCGCCTGAACTGGTGGCGCAATAGTCATAGCCTGGCGCGATCGCCAGCAGCTCCGGCGGGCCGTCGGGCCTCAGCGCTGCACGACCACCTTGCCGACGGTGCGACCGGATTCGACGAACCTGTGCGCTTCGCGGAAGGTCGCGGCGTCCCATCCCGACAGGATGGTCTGCACCGTGCTGGTCACGCGGCCGACGTCGACCAGGTCGGCGACCGCATCCAGCAGCTCGTGCTGCCGGATCATGTCCGGCGTGCGCTGCATCGGACGCGTGAACATCAGCTCCCAGTGCCAGCTCTGGCTCTTCGGCTTGAGGGCGTCGAGGTCGACATCCTTCGCAGAATCAATCGCGACGACGGCCCCGAACGGCCTGAGCATGTGCGCGTAGTCGGCGGCGCGCCCTGCGCTGTGCGCCGAGAAGATCCAGTCGACGCCGTCGGGCTCGGCCTCGAGCGTCTGCGCGACGAGGTCGGCGTGGTGGTCGACGGCCGCCGACGCGCCGAGCGATCGCACCCAGCGCTCGTTGTCGTCATTGGATGCCGTGGCGACGGTGCGCATGCCAGGCACGAGCTCCCGCACGAGCTGAAGCATGATCGATCCAACGCCGCCCGTGGCGCCGACGACCAGCAGGCTGCCCTCAGATGTCTCGGTGAGACCGAGCTTGTCGAACAGCGACTCCCACGCGGTGATGGCCGTGAGCGGCAGCGCAGCGGCCTCCGCGAAGCTCAGCGACGATGGCTTGCGGCCGACGATGCGCTCGTCGACGAGCTGGAGGTCGGCATCCGACCCCTGCCTGTCGAGCTGGCCGGCCCACCACACCTCGTCGCCCTGCGCGAAGAGAGTGACCTCGGAACCGACGGCACGAACGACGCCGGCGCCGTCGAAACCGAGCACACGGGGCTCGGCGAGCTCCGGGCTGGCCGCTCGTTGCTTCACGTCGACAGGATTCACGGATGCCGCACGCACCTCCACGAGCACGTCTCGCGGTCCCGGCGTCGGATCCGGCAGCTCCGCGTCGACGAGGCTCTGCTCGTCGTCGATCGGCAGACCCCTGGTCAGTGCTACGGCGTGCATGCGCGTCCTCTCGGTTCCGCTGGAAACCCACTGGTTCGAAACCCCGGGCGGAGCCGAACCCTTCCCGATGTCAGAGCACCAGCGCGGACTCGATGCCCCAGCGAGCCGTGAACGTCTCGCCCGGCGCCAGCCAGCGCAGTCCCTGCCCGGAGTTGAGGGCGTTCGCGGGAGCAGTCATCGGCTCGAGGGCGATGGCCACCTCGCCCTCAGGCAGGGTTGCGAACGAGCGGTGCGTGTAGGCCTGCACGTATCCGAAGGAGTCGTCGACCCACAGCGTGACCGATCGTCCGTCCGCGGCCGTCAGCGAGTGCTCCCCGCGCCCGCCGTGGTGCAGCACGCCGCCGAAGCCGTCGTCCAGCTGGAGGTCCGAGACGCGGCGTCCGCCGCGGAGGTCGAACTCGGTGCCGTGAACGGGATGCTCGGCGACCACGTTCATCCGCTCGTCGACCTCGAAGTGGGTCGTCGCATCCAGCCGCAATGTCAGGTCGGAGGTGCGCACGCCGCCGATCTTCAGGTACGGATGCGCACCCAGCGCGACCGGAGCATCCTGCTGGCCGGCGTTGACGATCGTGTGCTGCACGCTCAAGCCCTCTGCGCTGACCGAGTACCGCACCGTCGTGTCGAGCAGGAACGGATACCCGAGCTGCGGGAACACCGTCGCCCCGAGCGTGATCGAATCGCGCCGGCGCATTACGGGGAGGTACGGCGAGTAGCGCAGCAGCCCGTGGATGGCGTTGCCTCGCGCCGGCTCAGAGACGGCGAGGCGCTGCTCGGTGACGGATCCCGAGGAGTCGCGCATCCACCACGTGGCGTCCTTGACCCGGTTGGGCCACGGCACGAGCACGATTCCGCAGCCCGACGGGGGCGTCGACGACTCGTCGTACGGCTCCGTCAGGTCTATGCCTGCAACGGAATAAGAACGGATGGCGGCAGCCACCTGCGTGATCACCGCCCGCGCCTGTCCGGCAGGCGTGTCGCACGTCAATTCGTACTGGTCCCCCGTGGGTGCGCGCATGTGCCCAGCCTAGGGAACGGACGGACTCCGCGTGACGTCGGCGCGGGATCAGACGGGGTCCGGCTCGACGCGGACGACGCTGGATCCGGCGTGCCTGAGCGAGCGCATGACCTTGTCGTCCGTCGAGGCGCCGAGGTAGATGGTCTCGAAGTCCCGCAGGTCGCCGATCCGACCGAGGTGCACGCGGCCCGCCTTGGATCCATCCGCCACGACGACCGCCCGCTCGGACGCGCGGACCATGTCCCGCTTGAGCTCCGCCTCCGGAAGGTTGATGTTGGTGATGCCGGCACGGGCGTCGACGCCGTTGCATCCGATGAACGCGAGGTCGGCGTGCACGTGCTCGAACATGGCGGCGGCGAGCGGTGCCACGAGCGAGTGCTGCAACGGACGCAACGTGCCGCCCGTGACGATCACCTGCACCCGCGGAATCGCGTTCTCGAGCTCGAGCGCCGTCGACAGGCCGTTGGTGATCACTGTCACGTCGTGCAGGTCCTCCCTGCGCACGAGCTCCCTTGCGACAGCCATGCACGTGCTGCCGACGTCGACGATGACGCTCATGCCGGGCTCGACGAGCCCGGCGGAGCGGCGCGCGATGGCGCGCTTCTCCTCCGCCGAGCTCTCGAGCGCCTCTTCGAACGAAGGTTCCTGCATCGGACCGGTCACCCGCGGCATGGCCCCACCGTGCACGCGGCGGATCCCCTGCGTTCCCTCGAGTACCGCGAGATCGCCCCTCACCGTCACCTCGGAGACGGAGAACGTCTCACTCAGCTCCCCGACGCGCACGAACCCGCGCTCCCCGATGAGCGCCAGAATGCGCTGGCGTCGGATCGTCGCGGGCGCGCCGGCATCGGGGACGGAGTCGATGATCTCGGGCACGCGACCAACTTACGTTTGCTTTTGTTTTGTTGTCAATCCGTAAGCTAGTGTTTCGGTGTGGGCACCATCACCAAGCGCGAGCACCGGCTGGCCGACGGACGCGAACTCTTCTACTTCGATGACGCGGACACGACGTTGCCCCCGGACAGGGCGCCCGACCTCCGCACGCTGGGTCCGCGACCGCAGACTGCACGCATGCGCCAGGATCCGCTGACCGGCGAGTGGATCTCGATCGCCGCCGCCCGCCAGAACCGCGTCGTGCTGCCCCCGGCAGAGCTCGATCCGCTCGCCCCGCAGACGCCGGGCAATCCGTCGGAGATCCCCAGCGATTACGACGTCGCGGTCTTCGAGAACAAGTCGCCGTCGTTCGGGCCGACGACGGAGGATGCCGACGCCCCGCGCGATCTCGCCGACCTCGCCGAGGTGGGCATCGGTCGCATCCGCACGTCGATCGGCCGCTGCGAGGTCGTCTGCTTCAGCCCCGAGCACACCGGATCGTTCGGCAGCATTTCGCCGTCGCGCGCGCGCACGGTCATCGAGGCTTGGGCCGACCGCACGGCAGCACTCTCGGCGATGGCCGGCATCCAGCAGGTCTTCCCGTTCGAGAACCGCGGCGAGGCGATCGGCGTGACGCTCGGGCATCCGCACGGGCAGATCTACGCCTACCCGTACATCACGCCGCGTACCCACCGCCTGCTCGCGTCTGTCGAGTCGTACGGCCCGACGCTGTTCGGCGACATCCTCGACTTCGAGCGCGCGGGCGAGCGGATGCTCCTCTCCGGCGATCACTGGAGCGCCTACGTCCCCTTCGCTGCGAGGTGGCCCCTCGAGGTGCACGTCATGCCGCACAGGCAGATGGCCGACTTCGCCGCAACGACGGACGCGGAACGCACCGAGCTCGCCTCGCTCTACCTGCGGATCCTCCGCGGCGTCGACGCCCTCTACGACACCCCTACCCCCTACATCGCCGCCTGGCACCAGGCGCCGGTGAACGTGCACCGCGACGACGTGCGCCTGCACCTTCAGCTCACCTCGCCGCGCCGTGCCGCCGACAAGCTCAAGTTCCTCGCCGGTAGCGAGGCGGCCATGGGAGCATGGGTCGGCGACGTTCCGCCCGAGACGCAGGCGCTCGCTCTGCGCGAGGCGATCTCGCGCGCCGACGTCGAGAACCCGGTCTGATCCGCACCCGAAACGTCACCACCAGAAATCCAGGAGAATCCGGCATGACCGACCTCGTCGCATCCGCCCGCGCACGCTTCACGGAGCTTTTCGGGCACGCACCAGAGGGCGTCTGGTCCGCTCCGGGCCGCGTGAACCTCATCGGCGAGCACACCGACTACAACGACGGATTCGTCTTCCCGTTCGCCATCGACCGACGCACCGTCGGCGCGCTCGCGCTGCGCGACGACCGGAGGATCCGCGTCACCTCGTCGTTCGCCGACGAGGTGCTCGAGACCTCGATCGCCGACCTGGGTCCCGGTGCAGCTGCCGGATGGCAGAACTATCCGCTCGGTGTGGCGTGGGCCCTCGGCCAGCTCGGCGCGGACCTCGAAGCGGTCCCCGGATTCGACCTCTACCTGGACTCGGCGGTCCCGGTCGGTGCCGGGCTGTCGTCATCCGCAGCCATCGAATCGGCCGTGGCCATCGCCCTCAACGACGTGTGGCGCCTCGACCTCGACCTCAAGACCCTCGTCAAGGCCGGTCATATCGCGGAGAACGAGGTCGTCGGCGCGCCGACCGGGATCCTCGACCAGTCGGCGTCGCTCCTCGGCCGTGCGGACAGCGGCATCTTCATCGACTGCCGCACGCTGGAGACCGACGTCATCCCGCTCGGGTTCGACGAGGCGGGCCTCGAGGTGCTCGTCATGGACACGAAGGTGCACCACGAGCACGCGACGGGCGGATACGCCGCGCGCCGCGCATCCTGCGAGGCCGGCGCCAAGACGCTCGGCGTGGAGTCGCTGCGGGAAGTCACCGTTGCAGACCTCCCGCGAGCGCGCGAGGTGCTCGACGGCGAGACGTTCCGCAGAGTTCGCCACGTCGTCACCGAGAACCAGCGCGTGCTGGACACCGTGCGCACGCTGCGCGAGCAGGGCCCGCGCGCCATCGGCGACCTGATGGACGCCTCGCACCGCTCGCTGCGCGACGACTTCGAGGTCTCCGTTCCGCAGCTCGACCTGGCCGTCGAGATCTCCCAGAACTACGGTGCGATCGGCGCCAGGATGACCGGCGGCGGGTTCGGCGGATCGGCCATCGCCCTCGTGCCCCACGAGCTCGTGTCGCAGGTGGAGGCATCGGTGGATGCGGCGTTCGCCGAGCACGGATACGCACAGCCCGACCTCTTCGCCGTCGTGCCGTCTGCGGGAGCGCACCGCAACGAGTGAGCGCGAACCGCAATAGCCTTGTCGCATGTCTGCGCACGATGACGCCCGCCTGATCGTCCTCCCCGACCGCGCCGCTCCTGATATCGCACCGTTCGCCTGGGTCGCTCCCGGAGCGCAGCTGATCGGCGCCGTCACGCTGCAGGATCGCGCCAGCGTCTGGTACAACGCCGTGCTGCGCTCCGACAACGAGCCCATCGTCATCGGCGAGCGGTCCAACATCCAGGACAACTGCTCGTGCCACGTCGACACCGGATTCCCGCTCACGCTCGGCAGCGGTGTCTCCGTCGGACACAACGCCGTGCTGCACGGCTGCACGATCGAGGACGACGTGCTCATCGGCATGCACGCCACGGTGATGAACGGCGCGGTGATCGGGTCCGGATCCCTCGTGGCGGCCGGCGCTCTCGTGACGGCGGGCACCATCGTCCCTCCCCGTTCGCTCGTGGCCGGTGTGCCGGCGAAGGTGCGGCGCGAGCTCAGCGATGAGGAGGTGGCGGGCATCCGCCGCAACGCGGACGTCTACCTCGAGCACCTCGAGCTGCACCGTGGAGCGACGCAGGTCTGAGTCGGCCGCAAGGCCCGAAGTCCACCCCGAGAACACGAGCCCGACGAAGGAGTCGACATGCCGAACCTCGCTGCCGTGATGACGGCACTGAACACCATCGAGATGCGGGAGCGCCCCGAGCCAGAAGCTGGGCCCGGTGAGGCTGTCGTCGCTATACGTGCCGTGGGCGTCTGCGGGTCGGACGTGTCGTTCTACCGATACGGACGGATCGGGCCCTACGTCGTCGATGGCGACCTCATCCTGGGGCACGAGGTGTCGGGCGAGGTGCTCAGCGTCGGCGCCGGCGTGAGCAACGTCGAGCCGGGTGACCGCGTCGCGATCGAGCCGAGCATGCCGGACTGGACCTGCGAGCAGTGCCGGGCCGGCCGCTACCACCTGTGCCCGAACCTGCGGTTCCTGGCGACGCCGCCCGTCGACGGTGTTCTCGTGCAACGTCTCGCGATCGACGCCCGCACCCTCTTCCGCATGCCCGACTCCATGACGTTCGAGGAGGGCGCCATCGTCGAGCCGCTCTCCGTCGGGCTCTGGGGATGCCAGCGCGCTGGGCTCCGACCTGGCGACGACGTGCTCGTCACGGGAGCCGGTCCGGTCGGTCTGCTCGCTGCGGAAGCCGCCAAGGCACTCGGCGCGAGGACCGTGACGATCACGGACGTCGTCGAACCCCGCCTCGAGCTGGCCAGCACCCACGGATTCGCCACCGAGCTGAGCGGATCGGCGGACCGGTCATCCCGCACGTTCGACGTGCTGCTCGAGTGCTCCGGCGCCCCAGGCGTTCTGGCAGATGGTCTTGGGCGCCTCGGCCCGGCCGGACGCGCCGCCGTGATCGGCATCTCGAAGCAGAACGCCGATCTACCGCTCCACACGTTGAACTGGAACGAGATCACCATCTCGATGGTGAGCCGCTACCAGAACACCTGGCCGCTCGGCATCGCACTGATCTCCTCCGGCCGCGTCAACCTGGAGGGCGTGCACACACACAGCTTCGCGCTGGCGGACACCGCGGCAGCACTGAACATCGGCGCAACCGACCCGACCGCGGTCAAGGCCATCATCTATCCGCAGGATGTCTGAGGGCGGCGGCGATCCTGAGGCGAGGACCACTGGCGCGGGAGACGGCGGGCTGAGCCCGGTGCGCCTGAAGAGCAACGACTTCGACGGCCTCCCGGGCTGGAGGAGGCGGTCATGCGCGGCATGGCGCGTGAGCTGGATGCAGCAGACCGGGACACGCTTCTCCTCGAGACCCTGCGCCGGGCGATCGGCACCGTCGTCTGGGCGCTCAGCATCGGCGACGACGCGTTCGAGCAGCACGGCCACGTCATGATCCGAAGGCTGCTCGACGAGTAGGGCGAGTCCGGCCGGTCGGAGCGACCGACGGCGTCTACGCTCGCTCGACCTCGATCTCCGTCCCGCCCGTCAGCTCGACGAGCTGGTCGTACGTCAGCGGGAAGACGGTGTGCGGATGTCCGGCCGCCGCCCAGATCTCGGGGAAGGCCCGCAGCGCGGTGTCCACCCAGGTGCGCAGCGGAGCGGGGTGTCCGGTGGGAGCCACTCCCCCGATCACCTGTCCGGTCGCCTCGCGAACCGTTTCGGCCGACGCCCGCTTCAGCGTTCCGCCGAGCTCCTCGCCGAGGAACGCCGTGTCGACACGGTGCCCGCCAGAGGTCATCACGAGCACGGGCTCGCCGTCGAGCGTGAACACGAGCGAGTTGGCGATGGCGCCCACCTCGATGCCGAGGGCTGCTGCCGCCGCGGCCGCCGTCGGCGTCGCTTCGTCGAGCCAGCGCACCTCGCCTGCGATCCCGTGGGAGCGGAGCTGGGTCTCGACCGCCTCGACGGCGGCGTGGGACGGACTCGGGCTCGTGGACTCGGTGCTCGTGGACTCGGCGGTCATCCGTCAAGGCTACCGATCGGCGACTGCCGAGACGGAAGAGTCGCGAGCACGGAGTCGGCATCCGTCAGCTCGATGAGCGGCGCGTAAAGGGCCATGGCGTCGAGCGCGCGACGGTGGTCGGTGTCGGTGGCGCCGGCACACGCATCCGTCGCGACGCGGACGTGGACGCCGGCATCCGCCGCGGGGAGCGCCGTCGAGATGACGCAGCAGTCCGTCGAGACGCCGGCCAGCACGAACTCTCGGGATCCGTCGGTCGCACGCTCCAGGTCGGCGCCCCATTTGCCGAACGTGGTCTCGGTGACCACGCCGTGCGACGGCGACGGTGCGTCGACGAGCTCGTACAGCGGATCGTCCTCGGGCTTCAACGCCCACGGCCACTGGTCGTAGTACGGGATCCACGCGCCCTGCGGGTGCTCTGGCGCGACGAATCGCGTGTGCACCACCCGGTTACCGAAGGCCGGCGTCAGGCGCGCGATCGCTGCGCGGGCTTCCTCGAAACGCGGGGTGAACCATCCGCTGGCCGGGTCGCCGAACACGCGCTGCATGTCGACGATCACCAGCCAGGGCGCATCGCTCACGCCTGCCCCTCGCCGCCCGCGGCGGTGACGGGTTCGGCGGCAGGGCCGGCGGCATCCGTCCCGTCTTCGTCCGCCTCGGGCAGCGACTCCTGCCGGCGCACGGCATCACGGCCGAACAGCACGACCCCGAGGTAGCCGACGACGAGCGCCACGAGCACGCCGAGGTTCGCGCCGCCCCAGATGCCCGTACGTCCGCCGAGACCGAAGGGTGCGAGCAGGTAGCCCTGCCAGTTCAGCCAGGAGATCCCGTAGGGGTTGATGACGAGCCCCCAGCCGAGCGCCGTGCCGACTACGAGCAGGGCGATGGCGAGCCAGTTCCAGCTGCCGTAGCGGCCACGGGCAGTGAAGAGGTCCCTGTCGGAGTAGTTCTTGCGACGCAGAGTCATGTCGGCGAGGAAGACGCCGCACCAGGCAGCGATCGGCACGCCGAGCGTGATGAGGAAGCCCTGGAACGGGCCGATGAAGTCCGTGGCGAAGAAGACGATGTACACGGCGCCGGCGATCATGATGACGCCGTCGATCAGAGCCGCGACCGGACGAGGGATGCGCGCGCCTGCGCTGAGCAGCGCGATCCCCGACGAGTAGATGTCGAGCACGGCACCGCCGATGAGGCCGAGCACCGCGACGATGAAGAACGGCACCAGGAACCAGACCGGGAGGATGATCGTGAGCGCGCCGATCGGGTCGTTGCCGATGGCCGCAGACAGCGCCTTCGACGATCCGGCGAGCATGAGGCCGAAGACCACCAGGATGACGGGAGCGAGCGAGGCGCCGAACGTCGTCCATCCGACGACGCCGCCGCTCGAGGATTTGCGGGGCAGGTAGCGCGAGTAGTCGGCTGCGGCCTGCACCCAGCCGAGGCCGAATCCGGTCATCATGAAGACGAACCCGCCGATGAGCTGCGGCAGGTCGCCGTTCGGGATGGCCGCGATCTTGGCGAAGTCGATGTGATTCCAGACCAGGCCGATGTAGACGACGGTGAGCACGGCTGTCGCGATGGTGATGATCACCTGCAGCCGCATGATGACGTGGAACCCGAACACGCCGCCGCCGATCACGAGCGCCACGACGACGATGAGCGTGATCACCCGGGTGACCGTTCCGCCACCGCCGCCGAGCTCCTTGAAGACGGTGGTCGTCGCCAGCACGGCGAGGGAGACGAGCACGGTCTCCCATCCGACGGTGAGCAGCCACGAGATGATCGAAGGCACGGTGTTGCCGTTCACGCCGAACGCTGCACGGCTCAGCGTCAGCGTCGGAGCGGATCCCCGCTTGCCGGCGAGCGAGATGAAGCCGCAGAACAGGAACGACACGACGATGCCGAGGATCCCCACGATCGTCGCCTGCCAGAACGAGATGCCGAAGCCGAGCAGGAAGGATCCGTAGCTGACGCCGAGCACCGAGACGTTCGCCGCGAACCAGGGCCAGAACAGGCTGCGCGGCCTGCCTCGACGCTCGGACTCGTCGATCGAGTTCAGCGCGTTGAGCTCGATGGTCATGGCGTTGGGACGCGGCGCCTCAGCGCGGTCGTCGTCGACGATGGTCATGGGACGCTCCAGGATGCGTGACCTGCTGGGGTCGAACGGGAATGCAGAGGATTCCTGGAATGTAGCGCAGGAGAACACCCCTCGGTAAGACCGCCGTGCACCGCGACGACGCCCGGATGTCGGGGGCGTGCGGAACACTCGCACCATGGAGATTCAGCTCGCCATGGTCGTGCTCGAAGTGCGCGACCTTGACGCCTCGATCGCGTTCTATCGTCGCCTCGGCCTGGACATCCCGGATCCCGCCGGGGATCGGCCGATCGTCATCCACCGCATGGGCAGCGGGGTGAGCTTGCTGCTGACCACCTCGTTCGCGTCGCACTACGACCCCGGCTTCAGTCGCCCGACGGGCGGATACCAGCAGCTCCTCGAGTTCTACGTCGGAGAGGATGCGCTCGTCGACTCCGTCTTCGCCGACCTCACCGCCGCCGGATACCACGGCCGCCTCGCCCCGGTGAAGACGGTGGGGCCGTACGCGGCGATGGTCGAGGATCCCGACGGCAACGTCATCCTGCTGACCTCGGATGAAGCAGCAGCGCCCGCGAGCTGACTGAGCTCGCGGGCGCCGCGGCGGAGGCCGGAAATGGCCTCCGCTCATAGCTTCGGAGCGCGCTCCGCGGCTTCCACCACGTTCGTCATCAGGAGTGCGACGGTCATCGGTCCGACGCCGCCGGGGTTGGGCGAAAGCCAGCCCGCGACGTCCTCGACGCCGGGTTCCACGTCGCCGTGCACCTTGGACTTGCCGGTGTCGCGGTCGTTCTCGCGCGTCACTCCCACATCGAGCACGGCCGCTCCCGGCTTGACGTCCTCGGGTCGCACGAGGTGCTTGACACCGGCAGCGGCCACGATGACGTCGGCCTGACGCAGGTACTGAGGCAGATCGACGGTTCCGGTGTGCGTCAGCGTCACGGTCGCGTTGATCGCGCGGCGGGTGAGCAGCAGCCCGATCGAGCGGCCGATCGTGACACCGCGTCCGACGACGACGACGTGCTTCCCCTTCAGGTCGTAGTCGTTGCGGGTCAGCAGCTCGATCACGGCGCGCGGCGTGCACGGCAGCGGGGTCGTGATCGGCCCGTTCACATTGAGCACGAGGCGGCCGAGGTTCGTCGGGTGCAGACCGTCTGCGTCCTTCGCGGGGTCGATGCGCTCGAGGATGGCGTCGGTGTCGAGGTGCTTCGGCAGCGGCAGCTGCACGATGTACCCATGGCAGGCGGGATCGGCGTTGAGGCGGTCGATGGCCGCTTCGACGTCTTCCTGCGTGGCATCCGCGGGCAGCTCGACCTGGATCGAGTTCATCCCGATCGCCTCGGACTGCCGGTGCTTCATGCCCACATACAGCTGCGAGGCGGGGTCCGCGCCGACGAGCACTGTCGCGATCCCGGGAACGATGCCACGTTCCTTCAGCGCGGCGACGCGCTCGGTCAATTCCTGCTTGATGGCCGCGGCGGTCGCCTTGCCATCCAGTCGTATTGCCGTCATCGGGCGGCCTATCGGTCGATCGACGAGGCGAGCTCGACGTTCTCGGCGGGCTGACCGGACGGGCCGAGGCCCGGGTACAGCGGGAAGGCATCCGTCAGCTTCTTCACGCGCGCACGGAGCGTGGGGATGTCGGCGTCCGGACGCAGGGCGAGCGCGATCACGTCGGCGACCTCGGTGAACTCGGCGTCGCCGAAGCCGCGGGTGGCGAGCGCCGGCGTGCCGATGCGCAGGCCGGAGGTGACCATCGGCGGGCGCGGGTCGAACGGCACGGCGTTCTTGTTCACCGTGATGCCGACTTCGTGCAGACGGTCCTCCGCCTCCTTGCCGGTGAACTCCGACGTGCGCAGGTCGACCAGCACGAGGTGCACGTCGGTGCCGCCGGTGAGCACGTCGACGCCGACCTCCTTCGCGTCGTCAGCGGTGAGGCGCTCTGCGAGGATCTGCGCACCGCGGATGGTGCGCTCCTGGCGGTCGCGGAACTCGTCGGTCGCTGCGAGCTTGAACGCCGTCGCCTTGGCGGCGATGACGTGCATGAGCGGACCGCCCTGCTGGCCGGGGAAGACGTTGGAGTTGATCTTCTTCGCGATGTCGGCCTCGTTCGTGAGGATGAAGCCGGAGCGCGGACCGCCGATCGTCTTGTGCACGGTGGAGCTGGTCACGTGCGCGTACGGCACCGGCGACGGGTGCAGACCGGCGGCGACCAGGCCCGCGAAGTGCGCCATGTCGACCCAGAGCGTCGCGCCGACCTCGTCGGCGATCGCCCGGAAGGCCGCGAAGTCGAGGTGGCGCGGGTAGGCGGACCAGCCGGCGATGATCACCTTGGGCTGGTGTTCGATGGCCTTCTGCCGCACCACGTCCATGTCGACGCGGAACGTCTCCGGGTCGAGTCCGTAGGAGACAACGTTGTAGAGCTTGCCGGAGAAGTTGAGCTTCATGCCGTGCGTGAGGTGGCCGCCGTGCGCGAGCTCGAGGCCGAGGATGGTGTCGCCTGGCTGGGCGATCGCGCTCAGCACGGCCGCGTTCGCCGAGGCGCCGGAGTGCGGTTGCACGTTGGCGAACTCCGAGCCGAACAGCGACTTGGCACGCTCAATGGCGAGGTTCTCGGCGATGTCGACGAACTCGCATCCGCCGTAGTAGCGACGGCCGGGGTAGCCCTCCGCGTACTTGTTGGTGAGGACGGATCCCTGCGACTCGAGCACGGCGCGCGGAACGAAGTTCTCGCTCGCGATCATCTCGAGATAGTCGCGCTGGCGACCGAGCTCGAGATTCAGCACCTCGGCGATCTCGGGGTCGACCTCAGCGAGCGGCGCGTTGAAGGTGGGCGAAACGGTCATGCGTGGCTCCTCATGATTCGTACAGGGCGGACGTGTGCACGTACGTTGTTCGCGTCGGCCCAGGCGCGCGGCCGAATCCGCCCTCGATCTTCAGAGCTTTGGGTGTCTGACACACCCTGGTCGCTCCCCGATGGTGAACCATCCGCGACGGATCCGAATGCCCGGACCCCGCCGATACGCCAGTTGCGACGCCACGATCCTACCAGCGCGGTTCGGGCGCTCCGGCATCCGCTCCCCGCTCGTGCGACGACCTTCTACCCGCGAAATGGGGTGAGCGGACAAAGCTCGAACATGCTCTTTTGACACTTGTTCCGCTCATGTTCGATCATTGAAGCATGACGGATGACATGACGCGCCGCCCGGGCGCCGACCTCGAAGCGGAACTCACCTCGCAGCCGGATGTCTGGGAGCGCGCGGCAGCGCTGGCGAGCCGAGATCTGCTCCCGCCCGACGGCCAGCGCATCGCCGTGATCGGCTGCGGCACCTCCTGGTTCATGGCCCAGGCGTACGCGAGCCTGCGCGAGCGGAACGGGCGCGGCGAGACCGACGCGTTCGCCGCATCCGAGGCCTTCGTGGACCGCGACTACGACGCGATCGTCGCGATCACGCGCTCCGGCACGACGACTGAGGTGCTCGAGCTGCTCGACGACGTGCGAGGTCGCGCCCGCCGCGACAGGGCGCGGACGATCGGAGTCGTCGGGGATCCGAACACCCCCCTCGTCGAGCTCGTGGACGACGTCATCGCGCTGGCCTTCGCGGACGAGCACTCGGTCGTGCAGACGCGGTTCGCGACGAGTGCGCTCGCGCTGCTGCGGGCATCCGTCGGGCAGGATCTGTCACGGGCCATCGCCCAGGCCCGCGACGTTCTCGCCGCAGACCTCGACGACGAGCTGATCGATGCCGAGCAGTACACGTTCCTCGGAACGGGATGGACCGTGGGCATCGCCCACGAGGCCGCGCTGAAGATGCGCGAGTCCTCGCAGTCGTGGACCGAGTCGTACCCGGCGAAGGAGTACCGGCACGGACCGATCGCCATCGCGGCACCCGGCCGCGTGACGTGGGCATTCGGCGAGCCGCCGACGGGCATCGCCGAAGACACCGCCGCGGCGGGCGCCCGCTTCGAGCACAACCCGATCGACGCCATGGCGGATCTGGTGCGCCTGCACCGAGTGGCGCTGGAACGCGCGCGCCGCAAGGGGCTCGATCCCGACCAGCCGCGCAACCTGACCCGCTCGGTCATCCTGGACCGGCCATGAGCCACGCCGCGTCAACGGAGACGTCGGCCGCTCAGAAGAGCGGTTCGGACTCGGCGAGCGTCGACGAGGTCACGCTGCTCGGTCCTGGTGCAGCTGTACTCGCCTTCGATGTCGGCGGCACGGACATGAAGGCCGCGCTGGTCGACTCCGACGGACAGCTGCGCGAGACACTCCGCACGCCGACGCCGCTGGAGGGCGAGGGCACGGGACGTGCCGTGGTGGCAACGGCGGCGCGGCTCGCGAGCGAGCTGACCGCGCGGCACGCCGACGTCAGCCCGGCGGCGGCAGGACTTCTCGTTCCCGGCAACGTCGACGATGTGCGCGGCATCGGCGTCTTCGCCGAGAACCTCGGCTGGGTGGAGTATCCGTTTCGCGACGAGGGCTCGGCTGCGCTCGGGCTCCCCGTCGCGTTCGGGCACGACGTGCGGGGTGCGGGCGAGGCTGAGCACCGGCTCGGCGCGGCGCGCGGCTTCGACGACGTGCTGGTCGTGACGATCGGCACGGGCATCGCAGCAGCTGTCTACGTCGGCGGCCGGCTCCATACAGGGGGCGGCCTGGCCGGCGAGATCGGCCACGATCGCGTCGCGGAGGGACCGGTCTGCGCATGCGGCGGACGCGGCTGCCTCGAAGCCGTCGCCTCCGCGGCCGCGATCGCGCGCCGCTACACCGCACGCACGGGCCGCTCCGTCTCCGGTGCACGCGAGGTGCTCGACCGCATGCACCGCGGAGACGCCAACGCCGCCGCAGCCTGGGAGTCCGCGCTCGACGCGCTCGCGATCGGTTTCTCGCACGCCGTCGCCCTGCTCGCGCCACAAGCGATCGTCGTCGGCGGGGGCCTGTCGGAGGCGGGCGAGGAGTTGCTGCAGCCGCTGCGCGAACGTCTGGACGGCATCCTCACCTTCCATCGGCGACCGCTGCTGATCAAGGCGAGCATCGGAGCGGATGCCGGGCTCTACGGCTCCGCACTCGCCGCGCGCGACGTCGCAGCGAGTGAACAGGCGGAACAGACGCTCACAGCGGGAGGACACGCATGACCAGGGCCGCAACAGGGACCCTCGTGACGGATGCGGCGCTGGCCGGATCCGGGATCGGCGCGTTCAACGTGATCCACCTTGAGACCGCCGAGGCGATCGTCGCGGCAGGCGAGCGGGCTCAGCTACCGGTGATCCTGCAGATCTCGCAGAACTGCGTGGCATATCACGGCGGCCTCGAACCGGTCGCGAACGCCTGCCTTGCTCTGGCGGACGCCGTCACCACCCCTGTCGCTGTGCACCTGGACCACGCGGAGGACGAGCAGCTGGCCCGCCGTGCCATTCAGCTCGGCTTCGGCTCGGTCATGTTCGATGCGGCGCGGCTGGAATACGAGGACAACGTCCTGGCCACGAGGCGGATCGTAGAGTACGCGCACGCCGACGACGTCTTCGTGGAGGCGGAACTCGGCGCAATCGGCGGCAAGGACGGCGCGCACGCACCAGGCGTGCGAACGGATCCGGACGAGGCCGTGCGTTTCGTGGCCGACACCGGCGTCGACGCGCTCGCGGTGGCCGTCGGATCGTCGCACGCGATGACCGAGCGCCGCGCGTCCCTCGACCTTGACCTCATCGCCCGGCTGCACGACCGGCTCGACGTCCCCCTCGTGCTGCACGGATCCTCCGGCGTGCCGGACGACGACATCGTGGCCGCGATCCGCGCCGGCATGACGAAGATCAACGTGTCGACGCACCTGAACGGATACTTCACCCGCGCGATCCGCGAGTACCTGGACGCGAACCCGTCGGTGGTCGACTCGCGGAAGTACGTCGCCGCCGGCCGCGAGGCGCTCAGTCGCGAAGCGGAACGCCTGCTGCGGGTCTTCCACGACGTGCGAGACGAGGGGGCCGGCATCCGGATACAAGGGGAGGCCGCACGATGAACCGCACCGAGCGGCTCCGAGCGGTTCTCGACCTGCTCGCCGAGACGGGCCAGATCGAGGTGGATGACATCGTCGAGCGTCTCGGCGTCTCTCAGGCGACCGCCAGACGCGACCTCGACGCTCTCGCGTCGCAGCAGCTCCTCAGCCGCACCAGGGGCGGCGCGACGGGCCAGTCCGTCGCCTACGACCTGCCCCTGCGCTTCAAGCGCGAGCAGCACGCGGCGGAGAAGCAGGCGATCGCACAGGCGGCGAGCGCCCTCGTTCCCCGCGGCGCCGTCGTCGGCCTGTGCGGCGGCACGACGAGCACCGCCGTCGCGACCGCTCTCGGCGCCCGGCAGGATGTGGCCGAGCCGTCGTCGCATCCGACGCTGACGGTGGTGACGAACGCGATCAACATCGCGGCGCAGCTCCTGATGCGTCCGCAGATCAAGGTCGTGATGACGGGAGGCGTCGTGCAGTCGCGTTCGTACGAGCTCGTCGGCCCGTACACCGACTCCGTGCTGGGGCAGATCTCGCTCGACTACGCCTTCATCGGCGTGAACGGCGTCGATCCGAGGCTCGGTCCGACGGTGCACGACGAGCACGAGGCAGCGGTCAACGCGCTGATGGCGCGGAGGGCCGATCACGCAGTGCTGGTCGCGGACTCCAGCAAGATCGGGCGGCGCGCGTTCGCGACGGTGGGCGATCCTGGAGCGTTCGACACGATCATCACCGACGACGGGATCACCACGGGCCAGCGCAGGGCGTTCGAAGAAGCCGGCGTGCGCGTCATCGTGGCCTGAGCATCCGGCGGACCGTCGATCCCAGGTCGTTGGCAGGGCGCCGCCTTGCGCGGTACGAGCACCTGCTACCGTCGCGCACGTGACGAGCGCGACACGACCTGACCTGCTGCGTCCTGCGACGGGCGACGTCGCGCATCGGGTCACGTTCATCGAGCTGTTCTTCGACCTGGTGTTCGTCTTCGCGGTCACGCAGCTGTCGCACATCCTGATCCACGAGCAGGATCCGCTGGCCCTCCTCCACACCGTGATGCTGACGATGGTCGTGTGGATGGCCTGGGTCGACACCACGTGGGCCTTGAGCTGGCTCAATCCGGAACGCGGGCCGGTCAGCGCCCTGCTCTTCGTGCTGATGGGGCTCGGACTGATCCTCGCCGCCACCATTCCGCAGGCCTTCACGACGGAGGCGTTGCCGTTCGCACTCGCGCTCGTGGCCTTCAATCTGGGCCACAGCGTGTTCACGATGATCGCGTTCTCACGGCATCGACCGCAGCACACGGCGAACTTCGCGAGAATATCCGCCTGGCACGCCGTCGAAGGCGCGGTCTGGATCACCGGAGCGCTTGTGCCGGAGGGCGCTCGGGTGTGGGTGTGGCTGGTCGCCATCGCCCTCGCCTGGATCGCGCCTCGCGTGTTCTTCTGGGTGCCGGTGTTCGGCCGCTCGAATGTGGCGACCTGGGACGTCAGCGGCGAGCACATGTCGGAGCGCGTGAGCCTCTTCTTCATCATCGCGCTCGGCGAGTCCATCGTCGTCACGGGCTCGGCCTTCGCCCAGACGGGCCTCTCGTGGCTCGGCGTGACGGCGTTTCTCGCCGCCTTCGTCGGGACCGTGCTGATGTTCCTGCTCTACTTCCGTCACAATCAGCGCGGAGGCAGCGACTACATCTCACGGGCATCAAACCGTGGCATGATCGCTCAGACCGCGTACACCTACATCCCGATCCTCCTCGTCTTCGGCATCGTCGGATCAGCTGTCGCCGACGGGCTCATCCTGCGCCAACCGACGGTCGGAAATGACGCGTGGGTGGCGGGGCTGCTCTGCGGGTCCGCTGCCCTCTACGTGCTCGGCAACGCGCTGTTCAGCCGGGCGACGGGTGGCCCGTGGTTGTGGACTCATCTCATCGGCGCCGTGGTGCTCACGGCGATGATCGCCTTGTTCCCGATCGTCGAGCCCCTAGTCCTCAGCTGGACAGTGAATGTCGTGCTGGCCGCAATGGTGCTCAAGGAGACGATCGCACTGCGGCTGACCAGGCACACCGAGGAGTGAGGCGGTGCCATCGGATCCTTCACGACGACACCACCTCAGCCTCACCGCGGATGCGAAGCCCCCGACGCACCACGGCTTCCTGATCGGTTCGGGATTCCGTCAGGGATCGCCGCGTCGAAGCCGAATGTGACGCGACGATGGTCCTTTCATCTGAGGTAGACGCGCACGTGCGCGGATCATGACGCGAGTTCGCGAAGAGATTTTTCGAATTGCGGATCGGGTCCAGCCAACGCACAATCGAATCCACCCCCAATGACCGGTTCCCGACCGGCCGGCACCACACTCTCCGCGCCCGCGTGCGGAGACGGAAGGCAACCCGAATGGCAGGGCATCACTCGCCGCGCAGGATCGAGCGCGCCGGCGATGCAGAGCTGGTGCAGCTCACGCGCAAAGGCGACACGGATGCCTACGCCGCGCTGTTCCGCAGGCACGCCACGGCTGCCGCATCGGTCGCGCGCTCGGTGACGAGCACGTTCGAGCCCGATGATCTCGTCTCGGAGGCGTACACCAGGATCCTGCACGCGCTGAAGTCGGGCCATGGTCCCACCGGCGCGTTCCGTCCCTATCTCTTCACCACGGTGCGCAACATCGCCGCCACCTGGGGCCGGGCAGGCAAGGATGCCGTCGCACTCGCGCCCGACGAGCTCGACACGCTCGCCATCGCCGAGGACGACGCTCTCCTCATCCTGGACCGTTCGCTGACCGCACAGGCGTTCCGCACCCTTCCGCCGCGCTGGCAGGAGGTGCTCTGGTACACCGAGGTGGAGGGGATGCGTCCAGCCGAACTGGCGCCGCTCATCGGCGTCGGCGCGCAGGCCGCCGCGGCGCTCAGCTACCGCGCAAGGGAGGGCCTGCGCCAGGCCTGGATCCGAGCGCACCTCACGTCGGCGGAGCTCGAGCCGGAGTGCGGATGGACCGTCGAGAGGCTCGCAGCACACGCTCGGGGCCGACTCGGCAAGCGCGAGCGCACCCGCGTGGACGCGCACCTGGAGACGTGCGCGAAGTGCACCCTCGCCGCCGCGGAAGCCCGCGAGGCCGGACGCCGGCTGGTGTTCGTCCTGCTGCCGCTGGCGATCGGCGGGTCGGCGGCGACGGCATACGCCGCGACGCTGAAGTCCGGAGCTGCTGTCGGCATCGCTGCGGCGGGCGCCGGAGCTGCCGGTGGAGCGTCCGCCGGTGCGTCTGGAACTGCGGCGGGCGGGCACGCGGCAGGCGCGGCGGGGGGCGCACACGCGGCTTCGGGAGCGGCCGGCTCGTCAGGTCTGTTCAGCGGCGCGACGGGTGTGGTCGTCGGTGCGGCAGCGGCCGTCGTCGTGGTCGGCGCGGCGGTCGCCGGTGTGCTCGTGGCCACGGCGGATGACCATCCGTCGCGCGCTGCGGCGAAGGTCGCGACGGAGGCCGACAGGAGCTCCGCTGCACCCTCGGCTCCGACGAATTCGGATGCCGCGAGCCCGGCCGCCTCATCCCCTGCACCGACCAGCACCCCGACCCCATCGACGCCAGATGCCTCCACCCCGACGAACGCCCCCGCGCCGCCCGTCGACCCTGTCGGTCCTCCGGTGGCAGCGGATCCACCCGTCACGACGGATCCGCCGCCCGTCACCGTCACGCCGCCCCCGGCCCCGCCATCGGCCCCGGCGATCAGCGTCGACACGGCAGGCGGGCGGTACTACCCGATCGTGTTCGGCACCGCGGATCCGGGAGCGCAGGTCACCGTGTCCGGTGCCGGCACGATGGTCACGGTGCGGGCCGACGCGAGCGGCGCATGGAGCGCGGGCACCGCGCTCACCGGATTCGCCGCGGGCACAGGGACCGTCACCGCGACGCAGACGGGCAGCGACGGGATCGTCTCGGCACCGGCATCCGCATCGTTCACGCTGGCCGCGCCGCAGGCGAGCATCGCGCGGAGGGACGGCGTGCCGATAGCGCTCCTCACCGTCGTCGGCACGCCTGGCGCCACGGTCGAACTGCTCGTGGACGGTGTCTCGCACGGACTGTGGCGCATCGAGAGCAACGGCCGCGTTCGCGACGTCGTGCTGGGTCAACCGCACGGCCACGACATCGCTGTGCGCTATTCCGACGCTGCGGGCCGTGCCGGCCCCACGACACCCGTCTCGTTCACGCCTGCGGGATGACCCGCCTCCGGATCGAGAACGGGAACAGCACGATCGCCACCACCAGGATGGCCAGCGCCGCCCACGGCACAGCGTCGATGCTCCACACAGCGTAGATCGCGCCGCCGACGACGGCGCCGCCGCCGATCCCCACGTTGAACGCGGTCGTGTACAGAGCGCTCGCCGTGTCGCGGAACCGTGCCGATGCCGCGTGCAGCAACTCGGTCTGCAGAAGCGGTGGAAGGCATCCGAACGAGAGCGCCCACAGGGCGAAGGCGCCGATCGCCACAGGTGGGACGCCCGCGAAGGCGCCGAGGATCGCGATGGCGATCGTCGTCAGCAGCAGACCGGTCGCCGCCGCTGCACGCGGGATGCGTCCGAGCACCGTGCCGACGAGCACGGTGGCGACCGCTCCCATCAGGCCGCCGGCGAAGAGCATCGGGCCGACGGCGGCGGTGCCGAATCCCATGGCGTCGGAGACGAACGGCGCGACGTACGCGTTCAACGTGAAGCTGCCCAGCGTGATGAGCATGGTGAGCACGCAGATCATCAGCACGGGACGGATGCTCGCGTCCCTCCTGCGGGTCCGCTTGCGGCGCGCAGGCACCACCGTTCCGCCCGCCGTGATGGTCGGCACGCCGCCGGTGATGGATGCGACCCCGCCGGTCATCGTGTCGAGATGTGCGCTCGTCCGCTGCACCTTCGGCAGCATCGTGCCCACCACGGCGGCTCCGACGACGAGCAGACAGCCGACGACGGCGAACGCCGTGCGCCAGCCGAACGCGTGGCCGAGGATGGTCGCCAGCGGCGATCCCAGGATCAGCGCCAGCGACACCCCGCCCGAGGTGATCGCCACCGCACGTGCCAGCTGGTGCGGCGGCACGATGTGCCCCGCGTAGGCTCCGGTGACCGCCCAGAACACCCCGTGAGCCATGCCACCGGTGATGCGGGCGACGACCGCCACCCCGTAGTTCGGAGACACCGCCAGCAGCAACGAGCTGAGCCCGATCACCACGATGACGACCACCACGAGCGGTCGGCGCGGGATGCGCCGGGTGAGTGCGGTGAGCGGAGTCGTCGCGATGACGACGGTGAAGGCGTAGACCGACACGAGAAGGCCCGCCTGCGGTGTCGACACGCTCAGCCCGGACGCGACCTCCGGCAGGAGGCCCGTCGGCAGCGTCTCGCTCGTGACCGCGAGAAAGGCCGCAGCGGCGAGCGCGAGCATCCCGACCCACGGGAAGCGCTCTGCAGACGTAGCCGTCGACGATGCCGGCGTGCCGGTCTCACTGCGCACATCCGGGTCGGACGACGACATCGGTGCCCCCTTCATCGGCTGGTTCGATTGCGGATCGACGCTGTGCCATCACGCGGTCTCAACGGCGATTCCCTGCGGCGATTACCTACGGTGTTCCTCGGCTCCGGACATCAGGCGGAACGACTCACTCTAATCGATTCGACCACCGACGCGACGGGGCTCTTCGCACCGTGCCCTACCCTGGTGGGATGCAGCCCGACACGCCGGAAACGGCCGAGCAGCCCCGTGCTCTGCAGCACTGGGTGCTCACGCTCATCTGCGCCGACCGCCCAGGCATCGTGCACGCCGTCAGCGGTGCCGTGGTCGAGGCCCGCGGCAACATCACCGAGAGCCAGCAGTTCTCGAGTGCGGACACAGGGCGCTTCTTCATGCGGCTGCAGATCGAGTCGCCCGCCGACCGATCCGAGTTCGCGGCGGCACTGAGTCCCGTCATCCAGCGGTACGAGATGACGTCGACGCTCGACGTCGTCGGCCGTCCGCTGCGCACGCTGGTGCTGGCATCCACCGCAGCGCACTGCGTCAACGACCTGCTGTTCAGGCAGCGCGCCGGCCAGCTCGCGGTCGACATCCCTCTCGTGCTGTCCAACCACGGAGCACTGCGCGAGCTCGCGGGCTTCTACGGGGTGCCGTTCGAATCGATGCCCGTGACGGATGCCGCGAGCAAGGCGGCCTTCGAGGCACGCGTTCTCGAGGCTGTCGCCGAGCACGACATCGAGCTCGTCGTGCTCGCCAGGTACATGCAGATCGTGTCGCCGGAGCTGTGCGAGGCCCTGGCCGGACGGTGCATCAACATCCACCACTCCTTCCTTCCCGGTTTCAAGGGCGCGAACCCGTACAAGCAAGCGCACGCGCGCGGCGTGAAGCTCATCGGAGCAACGGCGCACTTCGTCACGAGCGACCTCGACGAGGGTCCGATCATCGAGCAGAACGTGGTGCGCGTCGACCACGCGCAGTCGCCGGCGCAGCTCGTGGCGATCGGTCAAGACGAGGAGAGCCGCACCCTTCGGCAGGCGGTGAAGTGGTTCGCGGAGAACCGCATTCTGCTCGACGGCGCGCGCACGATCATCTTCCGCTGACCAGGGTCTTCTCCTCGAGCGGTCGCGTCGGCCCGCACGCAGAACGAGCGTCTTCGGCCAACTATCATTGAGGGGATGTCTGCCCAGAATTCCGAGCACCGGCACGTCCAGATCGACTTCTGGGACGTGCTGCGGTTCGTCATCGAACTGTTCGCGTTCGTCAGCCTGTGCGTGTGGGGTTTCATCGCCTGGCCGTTCCCCTGGAACATCGTGGTCGGCATCGGAGCGCCGGCCCTGGCGATCGTGCTCTGGGCGCTCTTCCGCTCCCCGAAGGCCGTCATCCACGTCGACGCCTTCGGTAAGGCCATCGTCGAGATCATCGTGATGACAGCCGCTGCTTTCGCGTGGTGGGATCTCGGCCAGCCGATCGTCGCCGTGATCTTCGCGATCGTCGCGCTTGTCAGCGGCATCATCTCCGGCCGCAAGGAACTGTCATGAGCGCGACGCGAATCATCCGCGGAGCACGCAAGCTGGATGCCGGCGGCCAGGTCGACGACTTCTGGCTCGCCGCTGAGGGCGAGCGCATCGTGGCGACCGGCAGCGGATCCGGCTGGCGTGCCTACGCCGATGGCGCCGAGACCACGGATGCCGGCGGACGCTGGCTCACTCCCGGATTCATCGACCTGCACTCGCACGGCGCAGGCGGGGCGGCGTACGAAGGCGATCCCGACGAGATGGCCGTCGCGCTGGAGACGCACCGCCGTCACGGCACGACGCGCTCCGTGCTGAGCCTGGTCGCGAATCCGTTGGCGGAGCTGCGCGAGTGCCTCGAAGACATCGCGGACCTGGTGGAGGCCGATCCGTTGGTGCTCGGCTCACACCTCGAGGGTCCGTTCCTCAACCCCGACCGTCGCGGCGCCCACAACGTCGACTTCCTCCGCACGCCTGACGATCCGGAGCTCGTCGAGCAACTCATCGCTGCCGCCCGCGGCACGCTGCGGCAGATCACCATCGCCCCGGAGCTCCCCGGCGCCATGGAGGCCATCGACGTGCTCGTCGAGGCGGGCGTCGTCGTCGCCGTCGGGCACACCGAGGCCACGGAAGACCAGGCGAAGGCCGCGTTCGACCGCGGGGCGCGACTGCTGACGCACGCTTTCAACGCGATGCCGAGCATCCAGCACCGCGCGCCGGGCCCGATCATCGCGGCGTTCGACGACGACCGGGTCGTGCTCGAGCTCATCCTGGACGGTTTCCACGTGCATCCGGATGTCGCGCACCTCGCGTTCGTGCAGGCTCCCGGCCGTATCGCCCTGATCACCGACTCGATGGCCGCTGCCGGCGCCGCGGACGGCGACTACCGCCTCGGCTCGCTCAACGTGACCGTCACGGACGGCAAGGCGTTGCTCTCCGGCACGAACAGCATCGCGGGGTCCACGCTCACCCAGGATGTCGCCCTGAAGGTCGCCGTCGAGCGCACGCGCATCGAGCCCGCCGTCGCCGTTGAGGCGCTCACTCTCACGCCCGCGCGCGTACTGGGTCTCGACCACGAACTGGGACGCCTGGCTCCCGGATACCTCGCGGATGCCGTACTGCTCGACCACGAGTGGTCGGTGCGCGCAGTGTGGGCCGCCGGCGCGACGCTGGTCTGAGGTCGGCCGTCGCTTCACGGCGCCCCTAGTTCTCAGCACTCGAGCGCGGGCAGCGTCGGTGGTTTCGTCGGACCCGCGCCGAATCCGGACAGTACGGCAGGCAGCCCCGAGCGTGCGAACGCGTTCCGTGCCGCGATGCCGAAGCGTGTCGCCGGCACCATGAGGCGCACGTTGGCGCCGATCCGCTGCTTGCGCCTGACCCTGGTCCGCAGATCCGACTCGTACCGAGCCAACGCAGCGCTCCAGTCGTCGTCGGCTGCGGCGACGCTGTTCGCCAGCCGGTATGCACCGACGATCGCGAGCTCGGCGCCGGCCCCTGCTGCCGGTGACGCGCACCAGGCCGCGTCGCCGACGAGCACCACGCGTCCCCGCGCCCAGGAGGGCATGCGCACCTGGGCCAGCGCGTCGAAGTACAGCCCGTCGCCGGCGAGCACGGATGCGAGGAGTTCAGGTGTGCGCCATCCCGTCACGTCCGAGAATGCCTCGGCGAGCATCCGCCGCTTCCCTTCGACGGTGAGACGTGCATCGCCGTGCTCGCTCGTGCTCAGGGATGACCTGAAGGTGAAATACGACTTCGCCTGCGCATGATGGCCTGAGCGGTAGATCCCGGCCATCTTCCCCGGCACGTTGTACATCGTGACCCAACGGTCTTCACCGAGCGAGGCGTCGGCGTCGCCGAACGCGAAGTAGTGATCGCGGAATCGCAGGAACTCCGCTTCACCGCCGAACACCAGGCGCCGCACCGTGGAGTGCAGGCCATCCGCGCCGATCACCAGTGCGAAACGGTCGACGCTGCCGCTCTCGAAACGCACGCGGACGCCCGACGAGTCCTGCTCGATTCCGACCGGCGAGTCGCCGAATCGCACACCCGGCGCGAGCTCTGCGAGCAACGCCACCAGGTCGCCTCGCATGACCTCGACATCACCGGCATCCGCCGTACGGACTCGGGCGATCGTGCGGCCGCCCCCGTCGATGAACTTCATGCCGAGCACGTCGGCCGCCGATCGCTGCACGGCGTGCAGGATGCCCATGGCGTCGGCCACCGCGACCGCTTCGCCCCGCAGATCCACACCGTTGCCGCCGCTTCGGGGCCCTGATGCCTTCTCGATCACAACGGGTTCGAATCCGTGCCTGGCCAGCCAGTAGGCGGCGGTCAGCCCGGCGATGCTCGCCCCGACGATCAGGATTCTCTCCCGCATGGGTCCTCCTCGATGTGCAGAGGAACGGCTACAGTAAGTGAAACGCTCGTTCCGAATACATCATCTGAAACGGACATTCCATTTGTCAACCCGCACGGGCACAGCTCCCCCCGACGTCAGCCCTGCCTCTCCGCAGCCGCGACGTGCCGATGCCGTTCGCAACCGCGAGGCGGCGCTCCAGGCCACGATCGCGCTGCTGGCCGAGCCGGGCTCGACCCTCACCGTCGAGGCCATCGCGCGACGTGCCGAGCTTGGACCGGCGACGGTGGTGCGCGCATTCGGCAGTAAGGATGCGCTCATCGACGCGGCCGTCGCGGGACTCCTCGCCCCGCTCGTGGATCGAGCTCGCGAGCTCCGTGACGCCGGATCAGGGGATCAGGCGCTCATGACCTTCCTGCCGGAGTTGATGGCGTTCCACGCCGCGCACAGCGCCATCGACGAACGGCTAGCAGGCCTTCGCCTCCCGGCCGCGAACGAGCAGGAGTCCGCACTGGTCGCCGTGATGCACGAGTTGGTCGAGGACGGCCGGGCATCCGGCCGCATCCGCACCGACATCGACTCGGCCGTCATCGCCACCCTCATCGCCGAGACCACGCACGCGCTCGCACGCAGCGCCGCCACGGACCCGCAGGTCTACACGGCGTACGCGAAAGTGCTCGTCGACGGGCTCCGCAGCTCGCGCGCGGGCTGACCAACCCCGGAAGCCGGGTCGCCGCCCGCTTACAACTGCCAGCCCGGCTTGTTGTCGTACGTGTACGTGTAGTACTCGTTCAGCGTCAGCTTGCTGGCGGCCGCCTCGTCCACGATGACCGTCGCGTGCTCGTGGAACTGCAGGATCGATGCCGGGCACATGCTGGACACCGGGCCTTCGACCGCGGCGGCGATGGCATCCGCTTTGCCCTCCCCCTGCGCAACGAGCACGAGGCGCCTCGCGTTCATGATCGTGCCGAGTCCCTGCGTCACGCAGTGCGTCGGCACCTCGGCGAGCGAGTCGAAGAATCGTGCGTTGTCTGCGCGGGTCTTCGGAGCCAGCGTCTTGATGCGCGTGCGCGAGGCGAACGACGAGGTCGGCTCGTTGAATCCGATGTGGCCGTTGGCACCGATGCCGAGGATCTGGATGTCGATGCCGCCTGCATCGGCGATCGCCTGCTCGTAGTCGCGACAGGCCACCTCGATGTCGACGGCCCGGCCGTCTGGCACCTGCACGAGCGTCGGATCCATGCGCAGCGGCTCGACCACTTCGGTGCGGATCACGGATGCGTAGCTCTGCGGGTGCTCCTCCGCGATGCCCACGTACTCGTCGAGCGCGAAGCCGCGCACTCCCGTGAAGTCCAGCGTGCCGGCTGCCACGCGCCCTGCGAGGCTCCCGTAGATGGCCAGGGGTGAGGATCCGGTCGCCAGGCCGATCACCGCGCGCGGCTTGGATTCCACCACGCGCTCGATCAGGTCGGCGGCCAGCGTGCCCACCTCGTCGGCGGTCTGCTTGATCACGACTTCCACGGATGCCCCTCCTCGGGTTTGATCGTCGTCGTTCAGTCTTGCGGAACGGGGAGGCCGACTCCACCGGGCTCCGGTGCGCCGGTGGTGCCGATCAGCGCCGCGCCGACGGCTGCGGCCGGAAGACCGGCTGGGAGCATCCGCACGCGGTCGGCCACGTCGAGTGATCGCAGGAAGGCCGAGTCGTGCTCCCAGTCGCGCAAGACGTCCAGCACGGGACTCAGGAGCCGCCCGCCGAGGTTGCTGACGCCGCCGCCGATCACGACGGTCTGCACGTCGACGGTCAGCACCAGAACACGCACGGCGGATGCCACGCCCGCGGCGAGCGTGTCGCGCACAGCCAGCGCCCGCTCGTCTCCGGCGTCCGCGGCATCGAAGAGCTCGACAGCCGGCAGGGCCGCCTTCGACGGCCACATCCGAGCGATGCCGGATCCGGATGCCAGCGTCTCGAGGCATCCGCGCTGCCCGCAGCTGCACACCGCGCCCTTCGGGTCGACGGGGATATGACCGATCTCGCCCGCGCCGCCACCTGATCCGCGCTGCAGCTCGCCGTCGACCACGATCCCGGCCGCCATGCCGGTGCCGAGGTTCAAGAGCGCTGCCGAACCGGTGAGCCCGAGCAGATGGTAGGTGCCCAGCGACGCGGCCTTCACGTCGTTCTCGACGCGCACCGGAACACCGACGCGGAAGCTCAGCTCGGCGCCGAGCGAGAGCTCCTCGACTCCGAGGTTCACCGCGTGGCGGACACGTCCCGAGTCCGGATCGACCATGCCCGGAATACCGACGCCGATCGTCTCCGCCGCCACGAGCCCGGTTCCCGCCTGTTCGATGACAGCGCGAACGGACCGCTCAGCGGAGTCGAGCACCGCGGCCGGCCCGATGCCGGTCGGAACCCGCACACTGGCACGCACCCCGCCCCGAGCGTCGAGGACGACGGCGTCGGTCTTCGTCCCGCCGATGTCGAGGCCGAGCCTCACCGCCGCTCCCCCTGCGGATCCGCATCGGAGACAGAACCCTGCGCCGCACGGTCCGTGCCGTCGAGGAACGCCATCAGGGCGCGCCCCATCAGGCGCGAGCCACCGAAGGTCGCGACATCGGCGTAGGCGCGGTCGTCCGCCGGCCATCCCATGTCGACCACGAGAGTGGTCCGCTTCGCGCGCAGTGCATCGACCGCTGTCCGAGCGAAGTCGTAGCGGTGCACAGCCTTGCCGATCACGACCACACCTCGATTCTCCGGCACCGCGCCCAGGATGTCGCCTATCCGGGCGTCGAGAACGCCGCGCGCGGCATCCGTCTCGCCGACGACGAACTCCGCATGCTCGGCCCACGCCCGCGAGTCCGTCGCTTCCGGTGCCGCCCCTACCTGGGCGAACGGCCCCCATGGCGCGACGCCGACAGCGATATTCGCCTCGGTCTCGAGCCGGACGACAGCGAAGGGGCCTTCCTTCTCCGTGGCACGCAGCGCCGACAGTGCCGACTCGCGCACGTCGAAGGCCTGCTGCGCCCGCTCGATGCCGACGAGATGCGTCTCGCCGCTCGTGGCTTCGCCGGTAGAGCTCGTCGGAACCGGCCCGGCCTGGGGAGCGGCTTCCACAGGTTCCTCCGACGACAACGCGAGGTCCCTGGCGAGCTCGCGCACCCGACCGGCCGCCTCCGCGACCCGATCCGCGCTCAGCCGACCGGCCGCGATGGCCTCCTCCACAGCGCTCACGATGTCGCCGATCAGTTCGTCCGCCGTCTCCGTCCCTATGCAGAGCAGGTCGCAGCCGGCAGCGAGTGCACGCACAGCGGCCTCAGGAATGCCCGTCTCACCGCTCGCCCCCTTCATATCGAGGGCATCGGTGACGATGACGCCGTCGAAGCCCAGTTCCTCGCGCAGCAAACCCTGCAGGATGCGCGGCGAGAAGGTGGCAGGACGCTCGGCGTCCACCTGGGGAAGCATGATGTGCGACGTCATGATCGTGCGAACGCCGGCCTGGATCGCGGCACGGAACGGCACGAGCTCGCGCTCGCGCAGTTCTTCCAGCGAGCGATCGATCACCGGGAGCGACAGGTGCGAGTCCATCGCCGTGTCGCCGTGTCCGGGGAAGTGCTTGGCGCATGCCGCGACGCCCGTCGACTGGAGGCCGTCGACGAAGGCGGCGCCGTGCCTGGCGACGAGTGCGGCATCAGATCCGAAGCTGCGGACCCCGATGACCGGGTTGTCCGGGTTGGAGTTCACGTCGACGTCCGGCGCGAAGTCGAGCGTGCAGGAGGTGGCACGCAGAGCGGATCCGACGCCGCGCCCCACGCGCTGCGTCAGCTCGTCGTCGTCGAGCCTGCCGAGCACGGCGGCTCCCGGATACGGCGATCCGTCCGCGTAGTTCAGCCGGGTGACGTCGCCGCTCTCCTCGTCGATGGCGATCACGGCGAGCTGATTCGCCGTCAGGATCGCCTCGTTCAGCGCGTTCAGTTGCGCGGGCGAAGCGATGTTCGGACCGAACACGCACACTCCGCCGAGTCCGGCCTCGAGACGCACGCGCAGCGCCTCCGGCAGCTCGGTGCCGACGAATCCGGGCAGCAGCGTCGTCGCGATGGCGCGCGTCCGCTGAAGCGGATCGCCCATGTCGATCGACTGCTCCGACACGGCGGTGCGATGGGCGCGACGAGTCGCCTCTGGCTCAGACATGTTTGTTAGTAAAGCTTACGAACATCCATCGCTGCAAGCCGAGCGGATGTGACACGCTCGCAACACAGGAGTTACCGCGTGTTATCAATTCTTTATGAGGCTCAACTTGACAAGAGGTTTGTAAGGCAGCTTCACTAACAAACCATCGGGCAGACGCTCGCTTGTCGCAAAGACGCACGGATCGAGGTGAGCATGGCGCAGTTGCGCGTGACGTCGAAGGCGTTGCCGGAGCACAACCGGCAGCACAATCGGTCCCTGTTGCTGCAGACGCTCTTCCACGACGGACCGATGAGCCGCGCCGACCTGGCCCGCGAATCCGGTCTCACCAGGGTCAGCGTCTCCGATCTCGTCAACGAGCTGGCATCCGAGGGGCTCATCAGCGAACTCGGCACCCGCACCGGCGCGCACGTCGGCAAGCCGGCCCAGCTCATCGGACTCAACGAGAACGCCTACCACGTGGTGAGCCTCGACCTGTCGGCCGACGACCGTTTCGTCGGCGCCATCGTCGGACTCGGCGGCGAGATCGTGCACCGCGCAGAAGTGCCACTGGAGAACGCCAAGGGCGATGACGCGGTGAGCAAGGCCGTCGGCCTGGCGCGCGATCTGGTGAAGCGGTCGACGGTGCGACTGCTCGGCATCGGCGTCGGCACGCCCGGCATCGTCGACCAGGACGGCGTCGTGCTCTCGGCCCCGAACCTCGACTGGACCGGACTCGACCTCGCGGAGGTCTTCCGCACCGAGTTCGGCGTCCCGGTGCACGTCGGCAACGACGCGAACGCGGCGGCGCTCGCCATCCACACCTTCCACGACCCCGGCCAGAGCTTCATGCTGGTCGCCATCGAGCATGGCGTGGGTGCCGGGCTCATCATCGGCGGCGTGCTCGTCGAGGGCGAGCACTCGACGGCCGGTGAGATCGGCCACCTCGTCGTCGACGAGAGCGGCGAGCGATGCGTGTGCGGACGAGACGGATGCCTCGAGCAGGCCATCGCCGTCCCCCACCTCCGGGCGCGGTTGCGTGCAGCGGGCGACGCCCAGCGCGAGAAGGTGCTGGCGGATGCCGGCCACTCCCTCGGACTTGCCCTCGCCCCGATCATCGCCGCGCTCGGTCTCGACGACGTCGTGCTCGCGGGTCCCAGAGATCTCGTTGAGGGGACGTTCCTCGACGCAGCCCTCGACACCGTGCGCTCCCGCACGCTGTCCGCCGTGGGCGACGGCGCCCGGATGACGATCGCCGACGACAGCCACGACCTCGTTCTGCTCGGCACCGCCGTGTTCGTGCTCGCCGCCGAACTGGGGGTGTCGTGATGAGAACGGCAGGAACGGAGCCGGGGACACCGTCGCGAGGCGCCCCCAACCCCGCCCCAACACAGACTTCTGGGCTCACATCCCAGTCGGCGATCGCGACCTGAGGTCGACGCTCGCACCATGTCCGTGCTGACAACACGGACGCACATCCCTCACAAGGACGCGGAACGCCCGCGCTCACAACACTAGGAGATACATTGCGCAAGTCACGCATTCTCGCGGCTGGTGCCATCGGCATCGCCGCCGCGCTGGCGCTGAGTGCCTGCTCGGGCAGCGGAGCAGGCAGCTCCAACGCGAACGGCAGCAGCCTCTCGTCCGTCGACGGCAAGGGCAAGACCATCACGGTCTGGGCCATGAACGGCGACCTCACCAACGACACCCTGAAGGTCATCAACGACGAGTTCACCAAGGAGACCGGTGCCAAGGTCAAGGTGCAGCTCCAGGAGTGGAACGGCATCGGTCCGAAGGTGACCACCGCTCTCTCGACGACCACCCCGCCCGACGTGATCGACGTCGGAAACACGCAGGTCGCCGGCTACGCCGCCAACGGCGGTCTGCTCGACATCACCAAGTACAAGAGCGAGCTGCAGCAGGGGCGCACCTGGCTCGGCGGCCTCGAGGACCCGGCGACGGTCGACGGCAAGCTGTACGGCGTTCCGTCCTTCGCAGGCACCCGCGCCGTGATCTACAACAAGAAGATCTGGGCCGCCGCCGGCGTCACCGCGGCACCGACGACGTACGACGAGTTCACCGCAGACCTCGACAAGATCAAGGCCGCGAACGCGGGTACCCCCGACTTCTCCGCTTTCTACATGCCCGGTCAGTTCTGGTACTCGGGCCTGCAGTTCGTGTGGGACGCCGGTGGAGACATCGCGACGCAGAGCGGCAAGAGCTGGAAGGGCGGCTTCGAGTCGGCCTCCGCTCAGAAGGGTCTGACGGCCTGGAAGAAGTTCGAGAACGCGTACTCGGTCGAGTCCGCACGCACGCTGGACACCGACAAGCCCGACCAGGACCAGGTGTTCGCCGACGGCAAGGCCGCGACCATCCTCGGCAACGGCTGGGAGATCGGCTCCATCACCACGGACAACAAGAGCCTGACCACCGACGACCTGGGCTCGTTCCCGTTCCCCGGCGTTTCCGGCAAGAACCAGCCGGTCATGCTCGGCGGCTCGGTGTGGTCCGTCCCGGTCAAGAGCAAGAACCAGCAGCTCGCACTGGTGTGGACGAAGATCGCCGCCAGCCCGAAGGTCCAGGACAAGTACGTGTACGGCGTGCAGAAGTGGATCCCGAACAGCGTCGAGGGCGCCAAGGCCGCGACCAGCGACTCCGGCCTCCCGGAGATCCAGAAGGGCTTCTTCACGGCGGCTCAGGACTCGAAGTCGACTCCGTCGGCCGCGAGCTGGTCCACCATCGAGGGCAACAAGTCGATCAACCAGTTCTTCGCCTCGATCGCATCGGGCACCGCGACACCGGCTGACGCCGCGAAGTCGTTCGACGCGACCCTCGAGAAGACGCTGAACGACCAGTAATCACCTCAACGGACAAACGATGAGTTCTCCCTCTGCAACGCTCGTTGCAGGCGAGGGCACGGCTGCCGCGGTCTCCCCGCGGCAGCCGCGTCCGCCCCGCCGCAACGGTTCCCGACTCTTCCCGCTCTGGCTGCTGACGCCGGCCGGACTGGTGATGATCGCCCTCGTGCTCGTGCCGATCGCGTTCCTGGTCTTCACCTCGTTCACCGACTACAACCAGCGCTCGCTGTTCACCGGCGCGTTCGACTTCATCGGTTTCGACCAGTACACGAAGATCTTCGCCGACCCCGACTTCTGGTGGTCGGTCGTGCGCACGCTGCTCTTCACGGCCGCCATGGTGGTGGGAACGATCGTGATCGGCATGGGGATGGCTCAGCTGCTCACGCGGCTCGGCACCGTGATGCGCTACGTGGTCACCGTCGTGATGATCTTCGCCTGGGCCATGCCGACCGTGGCATCCAGCCAGGTCTGGAACTGGTTGTTCCAGCCCGGGTACGGCGTCGTCAACTGGCTGCTCACCCAGACGCATCTGTTCGGCGACATGACGAACGTGGCGTGGTCGAACAATCCGTTCCTCGCCTACGTGTGCATCTGGCTGCTGATCGTGTGGGGCGGCGTTCCGCTGATCGCGCTCACGCTCTACGCGGCGCAGACCCAGGTGGATCCGGCGTACCTCGAAGCCGCACGCCTCGACGGTGCGGGCGAGGCGAAGATCTACTTCTCGATCGTGCTCACGTTCCTGCGCCCGACCCTGCTGCTCATGACGATCCTGTCGGTGATCTGGGACTTCAACGTGTTCAACCAGATCTGGCTGGTCTCGCAGGGCGGCCCCAACAACGCGACGGCGACACTCGGCATCTTCGCGTACAAGACCGCGTTCGTCGGCACCCAGGTGGGCACCGGATCGGCCATTACCGTCGTCACGACGATCATGCTGCTGGTCGTTACGGCCTTCTACATCCGCAACCTGCTCCGATCGGGAGAGGACCTATGAGCACCATCGTCGAACCCGTCGCAACGGCTGAGGCCGGTGCCGTCGAGGAGACTGCGGATCGCGTGGTCACGAAGGCGAAGCGCGGCAAGCGCCCTCGCATCGTCTCCAACGTCATCGCCGTCGTCTTCAGCGTGGTGTGGATCTTCCCCGTCTACTGGATGATCAACACGGCGTTCAAGCCTCGCAACGAGGTCATGTCGTCGACCCCGATCTTCTTCCCGCACTCCCCCACGCTGTCGAACTTCATCGCGGCGTTCACCGAGAGCGACTTCCTCCTCAACCTGCGCAACAGCGTGATCGTCGTCGTCGGCACGCTGATCGTGGCCATCGCGCTCGGTGCGCTTGCCTCCGCCGCGCTGTCCCGGTTCCGGTTCAGAGGAAGGAGGACCATCCTCGTCGTCATCCTTGCGGTGCAGATGCTCCCAGGGACCGCGCTGCTCATCCCGCAGTTCCTCGTGTTCAACAACCTCGGGCTCACGAACAACTACTTCGGCCTGATCCTCGCCTATGTGGCAGCGACACTTCCGTTCTCCATCTGGGTGATGCGCGGGTTCTTCGTGGCCATCCCTGTCGAGCTGGAAGAGGCTGCCCGCATCGATGGAGCGAGCGAGTTCCGCATCCTGTGGAGCGTGCTGTTCCCGCTCGTCACGCCGGGGATCATCGCGACCAGCATCTTCGCGTTCATCGCCGCGTGGAACGACTACCTCGTCGCGTACACGTTCATGAGCGACCAGTCGATGTACACGCTCCCGGTATGGCTGGTGTCGTTCACCACGCCGACGACCGGAACGGACTTCGGCGGGCAGATGGCGGCATCCGTGCTGTTCTCGCTGCCGGTCGTCGTGTTCTTCCTCATCATTCAGCGCAACCTCGTCTCCGGCATGTCGGCCGGCGCCGTGAAGGGCTGACCGGACCGAGCTCTCCGATTCCGGGCTCCTGCGCCGCCGCGCGGGGACTCGACGCGACACGTCGCCCACTCAGGCGGCTGGCCGGCGTGTCGCGCCGATTCTCCGCACGGCGGCGTTCTGCATCTCCGCGCTCTCAGCCGGGGCCGCCGCAGCGTACGCAGACCAGAACCCTCCGGTGATGGCGTTCAGACCGCGGCGGGCGCAGCTGGTCTCGGACGCTTCGGCCTGCGCCCCCAGATCGACAGCACGAGAATGCCGATCACCGAGATCACGATGAGTCCGACCACGTACAAGACCTGGGCGAGGCTCGATATGGACTCGGCGGTGGCCGGCAGCAGAA
Organism: Planctomonas sp. JC2975; assembly: GCF_012985205.1. NCBI lineage: Bacteria > Bacillati > Actinomycetota > Actinomycetes > Micrococcales > Microbacteriaceae > Planctomonas > Planctomonas sp. JC2975. The sequence goes on from NZ_JABEKS010000001.1 coordinate 1,633,903, forward strand.
GGCCGTAGGAGAGCTGCTTGACCGCCCCGCCGGTGAACTCCACGGCGAGGAGGGTGGCGATGAAGCTCATCGAATCCCACAGCGAGTGCAGCACGGCGACGGCGACGAACGCGATGACGACCGCCCACCACTTCGCGGTCCTGCCGATCGCGGCGAAGATCGCGGCGCCGAGGATCGCGGTCCAGAGCACGTGCCCGACGGGTGTGAGCACTCCACGGACCGCTTCCGTCTGCAACATGGAGAGCAGATCGATCCCGTGCCGGGTCAGGCCGGCGTTGAACGCGTAGCCGGCCGACTCGAAGGCGGCGAATCCGGCACCGACGACGGCGCCGAGCAGCGCGCCCTGGTGTCCGTTCTTCGGACGCACCGCGAGGCCGATCACCACGAACACCGCTCCCTTGCAGAACTCCTCGATGGCGCCGATGCCCAGGTACATGTACCAGGAGGGCTGCAGGTTCACTTCCAGGATGGAAGCACCCAGCACACCGAAGACGCCGCCGATGAAGAACGCCAGGATCAGTCGCGTCATGTCGAGGTTGCCCTCCGTGCGCTCCGAGGCGTACATCACGACGCTGAACGGAACAAGGAAGCTGCCGAGCAGGATCACGGTCGGCACCAGGTTCGTGTTCTGCGTTCCGAAAGTGACGGCAGCGGCGATGATCCACAGCGCGACTCCACCGAGGAGCGTTTTCCACCACCAGCCGTGACGCTTCGGCTTCGCGTGCGATCCGCCCGGTGCGGCCGGCTGCACGGTCGGTGTCACGCTCTGCGGAGCCTGGTCTGCGGCATTCGGCGTCGCGACCTGTTGCGGCGCCGGAACGGCCGCCGCCCCGCCGGCCCGTGCACCCGTGTCGGGCGCGGCATCCGGTGTTCCACTCATCACTGTCCCCCCTCGCGCGAGGCACGCCCGCACGCACAGCCTGTCCCACCGTTTCCGCACGGCCATCGGCTGTTCCGGGTGATATCGGCGTGCATCCGCCGTGGCGTTCGCCTCGTGCAGCTCGCCCCGGCCAGTCGTGCGGATGCCTACAACGAGCCGCCCCTCTGCCCGCCGACCGCTGTGTGCAGCGTGCAGCGACTGGGGTCCCGACTCTCGCGAGGGTACGGTGCAAGACAGCGGTGACACCGGCCGACGACCTGGTTCGTACGCCGGTGGCGACTCGCATCCACTCGCTTCGCGCGGCGCCGCGCACGGCCCAGCGCACAGCATCGAGAGTCCTTGCGCCGTCGGCGTACGAGAACGAAGGCGGACACATGAGCGACACGATCCTGTTCGAGGTCTCCGACGGCCTTGCGCACATCACCCTGAACCGTCCTGATCGGCTGAATGCCATCGACGACGTGGCCGCAAGACGCTGGCGCGACCTGGCGCACGAGGTGGCGGATCGCGACGACATCCGCGCGGTGCTGTTCGACGCCGCCGGCCCCGCCTTCTGCGCGGGCGGTGACGTCATGGCGATGGGTTCCATGGGCGGCGACGGCGACGCGGTCGCGGGCCACGCCGACGTCATCCACGAAGGGCATCGCGTCTTCGCCGAAACGCCGAAGCCGATCGTCGCCGCAGTGCAGGGCGTGGTCGCAGGCGGCGGCCTCGGCTTCATGCTGACGGCGGACTACATCGTGGCCAGCGACGCAGCGTCCTTCGTCTCGAAGTACGCCGACATCGGACTCACCCCCGACTGCGGTGTCAGCACGCTCCTGCCGCAGGCCATCGGCTCCCGGCGCGCACTGCAGTTGCTGCTCAGCGATCGCTCACTGACCGCAGCCGAGGCACTGGACTGGGGCCTCGTGGCAGAGGTGGTACCGGCCGACGAGCTCTCGGCGCGCGCCCGCGCCGTCGCCGACCGCTGGACCTCCGGCGCAACCGGTGCGTACGGCCAGGCCAAGCGGCTCGTGCGCAGCGGCCGCAACAGGGACTACGCGGCGTCGCTGGACGACGAGGCCCGCACGATCGGCGCGGCCTTCGAGACTCCGGAGGCCCGTGCCCGCATCGCAGCCTTCGCCGCGCGGTCCTCGCGCTGACGCATCCGCTCGGCCATCCGCCATCCCTGAGACGATCCGAGGAGACACCCACATGACGAACACGCTCGAGGGCCGCACGATCCTGATGTCCGGCGGCAGCCGGGGCATCGGCCTGGCCATCGCGGTGCGGGCCGCACGCGACGGTGCCAACGTGGCGCTGCTCGCGAAGACGGACACGCCGGATCCCCGGCTCCCGGGAACCATCCACACCGCGGCGGAGGAGATCCGCGCCGCAGGCGGGCGCGCACTCCCGATCGTCGGCGACGTGCGCAGCGACGAGGACATCGCCCGTGCTGTCGAAGCGACCGTCGCGGAGTTCGGCGGCATCGACATCGTCGTGAACAACGCGAGCGTCATCAACCTCTCTCGCACGCTCGACCTGGATCCGAAGCGCTACGACCTCATGCAGGACGTGAACGTGCGCGGCACGTTCATGCTGTCGCGTGCTGCGATCCCGCACCTGAAGAACGGGTTCAATCCGCACATCCTCTCGCTCAGCCCTCCGATCAACCTCGATCCGAAATGGCTCGGCGCCCACACCGGCTACACGCTCGCCAAATACGGCATGAGCATGGTCACACTCGGCCTCGCTGCGGAGTTCGCACGCGACGGCATCGCCGCCAATACGCTGTGGCCGCGCACGACCATCAAGACAGCGGCGGTCGGCAACATCCTGGGCGGCGAGCAGCTGCTGGCCAGGAGCCGCAGGCCCGAAATCTACGCGGATGCCGCACACGAGGTGCTCATCAAGCCCTCGCGCGACTACACGGGTCGCTCGCTCGTCGTCGAGGACGTGCTCGCCGATGCCGGCATCACCGATCTCGCGAAGTACTCCCCCGGCGTGCCGGAGAGCGACCTCTTCCCCGACATCTTCCTCTAAGCAGTACCGCTCCGCTGCGCAACGGATGCCCCACTCCTCTGGGAGCCGGGCATCCGTTTCGTCGTGTACTCGATGAATCGGGTCAGCGATCGGACGGATCGTCCCCGTTCTGGTCGTCGTCCGACTTCGACGACCGCGAGAAGCCCAGCGAGCCCAGCAGGCCGGACGAACCCGACGGCCTCGCCCAGCGTGACGACTTGGCCGGACGGGACGACGGGGCCGAGTCCTCGGAATCCGTCGAATCGGAGGATTCCGACGGCTCGGGAACGGCGGGCGTCTCTGTGGATGCCGACGCACCGAGACCCGGAGCCGACGACGCGCCGAGCCCCGACGTCGAGGCCGATGACGATGACGATGACGATGACGAACCGAGGCCTTGCGTCGCAGACGAGCCGAGCCAGCTGGCGCCGAAGTCGCCGAGCAGGCTGCCGGATCCGCCGGCAGTACTCGTGCCGACCTCACCGCTGATCTTGGCGGTCAGCGGGTTGAAATAGGACGCGCGCTGCTGCGGGGTCTGGGCCCGGCCGGTGACACCAGGGCGCTGCTGCCACGGCAGAGGACCGCTGGAGTGCCGGTACTCGACGCCGATCGCGTCCAGCCGCAGCAGGTGCTGGTCGAGACGGAAGAGGAAGTCGTCGTAGTCGCGCTCGCCGTCGAACCAGAGCGCTTCGGCGAGCGCGGACAGCCGCGGGAACGCGAAGTAGTCGACGGTGCGCGGCGAGTCCATGTGCTCGGTCCAGATGTTGCCCTGACCGCCGAGCACGTGAACGGCCTCTTCGGGTGTGAGCTCCTGTGGCACGGGGTCGAAGCGGTAGACATCCGAGATGGTCAGCACGGTGCCGACGGGGATCGGCTCTTCCGTGCGGTCCGACTGCCGGTAGTCGAGGTAGACCTGGTCGTCGGGACAGGAGACCACGTCGTGTCCGGCCTTGGCCGCGGCCACCGCTCCTGCCATGCCCCGCCACGACGCCACCGTCGCGCCGGTGCCGAGTTTCTTCGTGCCGCCCTCGAGAATCTCGTCCCAGCCGAACAGGCGACGCCCGCGACGGGAGAGGTGGTCGTCGAGACGACCGATGAACCAGGCCTGGAGCTCGTCTTCGTTGTCGAGCCCCAACTCCTCCTTGCGCCGCTGCGTGCGCTCGTCGAGACGCCATCCGTTCTTCGGGCACTCGTCGCCGCCCACGCCGATGAACGGCGACGGGAAGATCTCCATCACCTCGTCGAGCACGTCGGTGAAGAAGTCGACGGTGGACTCCTCGAGGTTGATGACGTTGTCGTCGATGCCCCACCGTGTCCACACGCCCAGCGATTCGCTCTCCTCGCGGGCGAGCCCCAGCTCCGGGTAGGCGGCGATGGCGGCCTGCGTGTGTCCGGGAGAGTCGATCTCCGGCACCACGTTGATGGCGCGATCCGTTGCGTACCCGACGATCTCGCGCAGGTCGTCCTGGGTGTAGAAACCGCCGTGCGGGCGGGAGTCGCCGCGAGAGTAGGAGGCTGCGCCCAGCTGGCTCTCGCGCCGCCAGGATCCGACCTCCGTGAGCTTCGGATACTTCTTCACCTCGACGCGCCAGCCCTGGTCGTCCGTGAGGTGCAGGTGCAGCGTGTTCAGCCGGTGCATCGCCATCAGGTCGATGAACCTGAGCACGTCGTGCTTGGGCATGAAGTGCCGCGCGACGTCGAGCATCGCGCCCCGCCAGCGGAACCGCGGCGCATCCTGGATGCTCACCACCGGCACCGTCCATGCCACGCCGAGCACGCGCCCCCTGCGATAGATCTGCGGGGGCAGCAGTTGCACCAGGGACTGGCATCCGTAGAAGACGCCGGCGGGTCCGCCGCCCGAGATGCGGATGTCGACCGGTGTCACCTCGAGCGTGTAGCCCTCGGGCTCCAGCTCCGGGTTCCATTCCAGGACGATCGCGCCGTTCGGTCCCGTCTCGACGGGGAACCCCGTTGCCGGACGCAGCGCGTTCTGCAGCCACGACGTCGCGCCCGCCAGTTCCGCAGGTGCCGTGATTCGAGTGATGCGGGAGAGTTCGAAGGCACCCTCTCCTATGGTGAGGGCGCTCGGACGCGGAAGCAGCATGGTCACTAGTTTTCCAGGTTTCTCATGGGGTCTGTGCCGTTCCTCAGGCTGACGGAGTCGGTGCCCGCACATAGTGTCGAAGGGATGGAAGCCGCAGCCGTCTCGATCCGACCGTGGACGGTCGACGATTACCCCGTGCTGGTGCGCAACGACGTGCCGGAGATGAACACGTACCTCGGCGGTTCGGAGGGCGAGGAGAGGCTGCTGAGGCGGCACGCGCTCTACCTGCGTGAACAGGCGGAGGGGGTTGCGCATCCGTTCACCGTGCACGTGGCCGGCGAGCACGAGCCGGTCGGCACCGTCGCGTACTGGGACACCGAGCACGACGGCGAGGCCGTCTACGAGTGCAGCTGGGCCATCGTTCCAGGGCAGCAGGGCAACGGGTACGCAGGAAAGGCCATCCGGCTCGCGCTGCTGCACGCAGCAGGACGACGGGATCGGCGCTTCGTCTACGCGTTCCCCCGCATCGACAACGGACCGTCGAATGGTCTTGCCTCCGCGGCCGGGTTCGAGTTGACCGGTGTCGAGGACTTCGAGTACCCGAAAGGCGTGCCGATCAAGGTCAACGCGTGGCGATTCGACCTGGCGACACTCGGCTAGCCCTCGCCGTCAGAGCGCCGCGGCGAACTCGCCTGCTCGCCGTCGGATGTCGTCCCAATCCGAAGCCGCCAGCGACTCCGCAGGCACCACCGAGGATCCCGCGGTGACCGCATACGAGCCCGCGTTGAGGAACGAACGCGCGTTCTCGGCCACGATGCCTCCTGATGCGATGAGTCGCGCCATCGGCATCGGCCCGAGCAGGTGCCGGAAATGATCGGGCCCCGCGGTCTGAGCCGGGAACACCTTCACGGCCCACACGCCGAGTGCCAGGGCCTGCATGATCTCGCTCGGCGTGAACGCGCCCATCATGAGTGGCACGGATGCCTCTGCCGCGATCTCCGCGATCTGCGGGCTGAGGCCTGGCGTCGCGATGAAGTGCGCGCCCGCGTCCAGCGCGCTGCGCGCCTGCGCCGGCGTGAGCACGCTGCCCGCACCGACGAGCGCACCTGTTTCGCGCGACGTTGCGCGGGCGATGTGCGTCTCGACGTCGGGCGTCGTGAACGTGAACTCGATCGCGTGGATGCCGCCCTCGACGAGCGTGTCGGCGAGAGCCGCGGCATCCGGGATCACGCTGGCGCGGATGAGCGCCATCGCCCGATCGCCGCCGATGATGTCGATCTCCGCCATGTCGTCTCCCTCTTGGAACGTCGCCACTGAACTTCGCCACTGCAACGTCGCTGCTGAAACGGTAGTCCGGACGGGCGGCAGGGTCGACCTCGCATCGCTCCGGCGTTCCGTTCGCGTCGATCAGGACGCCAGCACCGCCCTTGCCGCACCGATCTCGTCGCTCACCGGCTCCAGCAGCGGGTCCTCCGAGAGCGCGAGCATGCCGGGCGCCCTGCCCTCCCGGATCGCCGACGACAGGTCTGCGAGTGCAGCACCGAGTCCGGCGACGGCATCCGGATCGGCAACGGTGCGGGTCTGGGCTGCGCGGATGGCCGTCGAGGTGATGGCATCCGTCACCCGCTCCAGAGCGACGATCTCCGGCCACCAGGACGCAGCTGCCGTGCTGATCGGAGGGGGTTCCGCCAAGGTCTGCTGCACGAGCGTGCGCAGGTCGGACAGGCGACGATAGGTGGCGCGGCGGGCTGCGGAACGGTCCCGGGCATCCGGCTTCCGGGCCGCCGAGTCGTCGGCACCGCGCGGCGCGAGCGCGACGCCGAGGTACCAACCGACGTCGGCCGCGACCTCCGCGACCCGGCCGCCGAGATGTCTGGCCGACCGCCAGGTCGACGGCCACGGCAGATAGCCGAAGAGAATGACGATCGCGCTGCCGATGAGCGTGTCAGTGACCCGGCTCACGATGAGCCCCGTGTCGTCTCCGTGCGCGAGCTCCAGCAGGATGACGATCACCGGCGTGATGAAGATGGAGAAGAGGCCGTAGTTGCGGCGGATCGCGACGGGCATCCCACCGGCGAGAAGGGCGAGCGCAAGCACCTGCGGCCATCCGAGAGGGACGAACACGACGACGGCCGCGCCGATCAGCACGCCGACCACCGTGCCGACGCCGCGCTGCACGGCGCGCGCGAACACGGATCCGAAGTCCGGCTTCATGACGACGGCCACGGTGAGCGTGATCCAGTAGGGGCGCTCCAGCGGCAGAAGCACGCTGATCGCCTCCGCGACGGCGACGCACACCACCAGTCGCAGCACGGCGAACCAGGTCTCGCTGCCGCTCGTGAGGTGGTCGAGAGCCGTGCGCAGGCGATCGCGAGGACTCACGCGCGGCAGGCCGATGGTATCCGGCCGCTGGATCGCGACGGTCGTGGTGACGGGATCGTCGCCGGAGAGCAGCGAGCCAACGAGACGCAGCGATGACGCCAGCGCCGCCCTGCCAGGAGTGGTGCGGTCGGGCGGCGGCAGGACGGGTGGCGGGGCGGAGGGGTCCTCGATCGAACGCGCGATGGCGCGCAGTGCGTTCGGAACCGTCGGTGGCACGCGCTCGCCCTCGGTGACGACGGCCGTCACGGCCTCGACGACCGGCGTCGCGGCGTTCAACAGCGTCACGAGCGAGCGCCAGCGCGGATCCCGTCCGGCAAGGGTGGTGCGCGCGGAGACCATGAGGTCGAAAGCCTGGTTGAGCGCCGTCGTCACATCCCGACGGGCCGCGTCCGCCTCGGCGGAGCCTGCCGCGTCGAGCTGCGCCGCCACAGCCGAGTAGACGGATGCCACAGCCGCCCGCTCCGGAACCCGCGGGCGGCGATCCACGAGGATGGCGATGCCGGTCAGAGCCAGCCGCCACGCCGCCCCGCAGAGCAGCACGAGCGGCGCCAGCCAGAGCGGACGCAGGCCGAAGTCGATGCCGCTGCCGACAATGGCGTAGACCAGGAACTGCAGCGCCGCCTGGGACGCATTGGCACTGATCACGCCGGCGATCCCGGAGACCAGCGCCGCCAGCACCACGACGGCAACGGTGGCGACGTCGTTGCCGAGGGCCAGGGATCCCGCTGTCAGACCGATAGCGGCGAAGACCGCCGTGACGACGATGCGGCGAACCCGATCGACCGCAGGACCGCCGCGGTCCGAGATCGACGCGATGAGCGCCCCCATCGAGGTCAGCACGCCGAGGCCGAGGATGGCCGGGTCGCCCTGCATCACCGCAAGGGAGATTCCGACCGGAACAGCCACGGCGACGGCGGTGATGGCGGCGAGATCCCACGGGATGGCCGCTTTCCGGCCCCTGACGAGTTCACGGACCCAGGAGCTGGAGGGCGCTCCCGGGGGTGTCGACATGAGTCACACGGTACCCGCGCCCGACACGAGGCGGCGGATGGCGACGGACCGAGCGGAGAATTCCGAACGAGTCGCCGTCTCGTCGCGAGGCCGGATTACTGTCGCAGGATGCGGATCGTCGTTTCTGGAACTCATGCGAGCGGAAAGAGCACCCTGATCTCCGACTTCGCGCTCCGCCATCCGGACTTCGCCGTGCTGCCTGACCCGTTCGATCTCATCGATGAGACCTGGGACGGCCCGGGTCCGGCGATGTTCGCGGCGCAGCTTCGCGTGGCGGCGGATCGGCTCCGTTCCGACGAGTTCGAGGGGAACCTCATCGCGGAGCGTGGCCCGCTCGACTTCCTCGCGTATCTCCTGGCTCTCGAGGAGTTGACGGGATCCTCCGCCTCGTCGGATCGGCTCGAGCAGTGGACGTCGGTCACCAGAGAGGCGCTCAGCACCGTCGACCTGCTCGTGGTACTTCCGCTGACGACCTCCGACCCGATCGCGGTCGATCCTGAAGAGGGTCTGGAACTGCGCGACGCCATGAACGACATGCTGCTCGAGCTGATCGACGACCCCGATCTGATCGGCGGCCGGCCGCGAGTAGTCGAGATCGTCGGCGGCCGGAGCGAGCGTCTGTCGATGCTGGAGGCAGCCGTGGCAGAGGCGACGGACTGACCGCGTCACGACAACGCCCGGCCACTCACCCCCTGGATCGACCTACCCGGTCGCCTTGACCCGGTGCGCCGTCGCGCATCCGTACCGACATTCGCCGGTGTCGGCTCCGCACCCGCGGCTCACGCCAGCACCCGCTCCGCCACCAGCAGCCTGCGCTCCGCATCCAGGTCCGCCGCCACGTCCATCGGACGCGTGAGGGCAGCGGCCATCGCCGCCCCCCGCTTCCCGGCCCAGCCGGCGAGCCGCCGTGAAGGGCGCTCGACGAGCAGGTACATCCCGATCGCCAACGCGAAGCTGGTCAACAGGGCGAATGCGGCGCCGATCCACCACCGGGAGCCGGTGAAGTCGAGGCCGAAGAGCACGACGATCGGCGAGTGCACCAGGTAGAGGCTGAAGCTGATCGCGCCCAGAGCTGCGAAAGGTCGCGCCGCGAAGATGCGGCCGGCGGCCGGCCAGAACGCCACGGCGGCGACCAGCAGAAGCGCCCCCGGCACGCGCATGGCCATCGTCAGGTCGTAGCCCTCCCCATGGACGACGGGCCGAAGCAGCCACGAGCAGATCGACAGCAACGGACCCGAGACGAGGATCGCGACGAACACCGGCGTGGCCGCCCGATGGTCGCGGCTGCGCTCGACGAACGCACGAATCCGGTCGCCGTTCGCTCCCAGCAGCGATCCGAGCGCGAAGGCCGGCAGATACTGGGCCGCCTCGATGTGGGCGAGATATCCGTAGACGCTGATGCCGGTGAGGAGCGCACCGGAGGCCAGCGGCATCCGGCGGCTCCACAGCGCCAGCAGCACGACGAGCGGCAGCAGCAGCGAGAACCACATCTCCCAGGTGAGCGACCAGAGAGGTGGATTGACGGACGGATGACTGGGGTCGACGATCAGCAACGACTCCGTCCAGAGGTTGTGGGCGCTGGTGTCGGGATGTGCCTGCCTCGCCAGCCATGATCCGTCGCCTGCCCCTGACCGATGCGGGAACACGGTGATCACGACGCAGGCGAGCGCCATGGACGCGACCACGGGGATGCCGAGTCGGAGGATGCGCCGCGGGTAGTACCCCCACCAGTCGTAGCCGCTGCTCGCGTTCGGCGCCCCGGGATCCTCACGCGGTTGCGAACCCTTCGAGGCTGCGGTCGCCCCTGCCGCCGGCCGCGGCCGAGAACGAAGCTTCAGGGGCGGAAGTGCGAGAACGAACCCGCTGAGCACGAAGAACACGAGCACGAACTCCGGACCGGCGACGAACACCTTCAACGGCGTCGCCACCAGCCACCAGGCGAGCGAGAAGGGCACGAGGTTTGCGGGACTGTCGTATCCGTTCGACACCGACGGGATGGTCATCGACAGGTGGTGGAGCAGAACGATCGCCGCCGCAACACCCCGGAGACCGTCCAGGGACCGCAGCCTGACGTTGTGGTCGGCCACGGGCGGCCGATGCCCCGCATCGGTGCCAGTACGCGACGTCTCCGCTGCCGCGCTCGTTGCGCCATCGCGGGACCCGGAACGCGACTCGCCCGGGCTGCCGCCGCACGACTCCACGGGCCCTTCTGCAGGGTGTCGGACGGGTGTCCGAGCATGTTCGCGGGACGGCGCGGCCGATGATTTCGTTGCCGATCTCATCAAACCGACGCTATCCAGCCAACCTCCGTGTCCCCCGAACGCGGGCCATGCCCGCGTTCGTCAGCCCCTCCGCACCCGCAGCGTCACCACCTGGAACGGACGCAGCGCCAACCCGTTCGTCGCTGACTCGAACCCGTCCGGCGCGGCGAGTTCGTCCTCCAGCAGATCCGTCTGGACGACGGATGCCACGGAGAAGCCGAAGTGCACGGTCGCCGTCGTGCGGCGCCCCAGCGCCTCGTACACACGGACGATGACGTCGCCCGAGCGGTCCTCAGCAAGCTTCACGGCCTCGACGAGCACGCCGTCGCCCTCGATCGACACGAGCGGTTCGATGGGGGCAGCGGCCGTGCGCAGCGGGAGGTTCAGCGCATAGCCGGCAGCGATGGCATCCGCGATCTCCGCCCCGACCGTGAGTGAGGAGCGCACGACGTGCTCGCCCTGATCGGCTTCCGGATCCGGGAAGAGCGGCGCACGGAGCAGCGACTGCCGGACGAGGGTCAAGGTGCCGCCACCGCGACGCGTCCTCCGCGAGACGTCGTGCCCGTACATGGAGTCGTTGGCGACGGCCACCCCAAAGCCCGGCTCCCCCACGTGCACCCAGCGGTGCGCGGACGTCTCGAACCGGGCGGCGTCCCACGACGTGTTCTCGTGCGTCGGTCGGTGCACGTGTCCGAACTGCACTTCGCTCGCGGCACGGTCGGCCCGGACGTCGAGCGGGAACGCGAACTTCAGCATCGACTGGCGCTCGTGCCAGTCGACACTGGTGGTGATTTCGAGCGTTGCAGTGTCGGGCGCGAGCGCGAACTCCTGGTCGATGCCCGACGCGCCGAAGCGACGTGAGACCCGCACCGCGGCACGCGCCTCGTCGGCCTCGAGCGTCACATCGCCATCGAGGTCGTGCCCGTGCCTGCGGTAGAACTCGTCGACGTCCCACGCGTCCCACTTGGTCGGGGTGTCGCGGAAGAGCTGCAAGCCGGCCGACTCGCCCGGCGCGATCGCGTCGCGTCCGCTGCGCACGTCGACAGCCGAGACCACGCGTCCGCGTGCGTCGAGGACGAAGCGGGCCCGAGCGTTCTCCAGCACCACGGTGTCGCCGTCGCGGTGCACGGATGTCTGCGGTGCAGGATCCGGCGACCCTGCACCCAGCGCGGACACGCCGCGAACGGCGACCGGTGCGGCATTGACGAGGATCCCCGCCTCGGACGCCCCGCTGGGCGCGAGCGCCGTCAGCGCCTCGTCCACCAGTTCGCCGACGTGCTCTGCCACGACGGCGTAGTTGCGCTCCGCCTCGCGGTGCACCCACGCGATCGACGACCCGGGCAGGATGTCGTGGAACTGCTGCAGCAGCACCGTGCTCCACGCCGCGGCGAGCGCGTCGTACGGGTACTCGGCACCCGTGCGCACGGCCGCCGTCGCCGCCCACAGCTCTGCCTCGCGCAGCAGGTGCTCGCTTCGCCGGTTGCCCTGCTTCGTGCGCGCCTGCGACGTGTAGGTGCCGCGGTGCAGCTCCAAGTACAGCTCCCCCGACCAGACAGGCGGATGCTCGTACTCGGCTTTCGCCCGCGCGAAGAACGATTCCGGCGTGCCGAGTTCCACGGTCGGCGACCCGTCGAGCGAACGCGCCCTGCGTCCAGCCGCGATCATCTCGCGCGTCGGTCCGCCACCGCCGTCGCCGTGACCGAAGAGCGCCAGCGACGAGTTCGCCGCGCCCTTCTCGGCGTACTGCCGGTCGGACAGCGCCAGCTCGCCTTGCGACAGGTCGGAGTTGTACGTGTCCATCGGCGGGAAGTGCGTGAACATGCGCGTGCCGTCGATGCCCTCCCACAGGAAGGTGTGGTGCGGGAACCGGTCGGTGTCGTTCCACGAGATCTTCTGCGTGAGGAACTGTGCGATGCCGGCACCCGCCAGGAGCTGCGGCAGGGCTCCGGTGTATCCGAAGGAGTCGGGCAGCCATCCGGTGGTGGCGCGGATGCCGAACTCGCGCTGGAAGAATCCCTGACCGGCCACGAACTGCCGCACCATCGCCTCGCCGCCCACCATGTTGGTGTCGGACTCCACCCACATGCCGCCGACGGGCACGAACCTCCCCTCGGCGACGCGCACGCGGATGCGTTCGAACAGCTCCGGATAGAACTCCTTCACCCACGCGTACTGCTGGGCGGACGAGCAGGCGAACACGAAGTCCGGATCCCGGTCCATGAGTGCCAGCACGTTCGAGAAGGTGCGCGCGCACTTGCGGATCGTCTCCCGCGTCGGCCACAGCCACGCCGAGTCGATATGGGCGTGTCCGACCGCCGTGATGTGGTGCGCACTGGCGGCGGCCTCGACGGCGAGCACGCCTGCGAGCGCCTCGCGGCCGGTGGCGGCGCTTCCTGCGACGTCGTGCGGATCCATCTCGTCGCACATCCGCTCCAGGGCGCGCAGGATCTGCGCACCGCGGTTGGACGCCGCGGGCAGCTGGGCATGCAGCCCGAGGAGCGTGATGATGTCGCGCTCCAACTCCCATACGGTGACGTCGCGGAGTCCGAGGTCGATTCCGCGCAGAACATAAAGGGGAGCGGATCCCGCCGTCGCCTTGTCGCCCAACGGCGTCGGCTGCCAGTCCCAGGGGAATCCGACGTCGGGGTTCGAGGCGGCCTCGAGGTAGATGTCCACTTCGGAACCCGACGTGAAGGCATCGACGGGAACGGCCGTGTTGAACGGCTCTACCGCCTTCACGACCACTCCGTCAGGCGTGTAGATGAGTCCCTCTGCCTGGAAGCCCGGCTGCGCATTGGTGAACCCGAGGTCGACGACCAGCTCGGCCGCGAGCGCGGCCCCTTCGTCGTCACCTTCCGGCTCAGCGGATGCCGCATGCCAGGCATCCGGAACGGTTCCCGTCAC